>NZ_JAIWPJ010000004.1 GCF_020515625.1 Natrinema amylolyticum | reverse complement strand
TGGTGGCGGCGAAACGAATTTCCCAGAGGGTCGCCCACTCCAGTACTGATCGTAACGCAGGCGAGCTTATCTTCCGTGTTCGGGATGGGTACGGGAGGACCCTCGCCGCTGTGGCCGCCGTAACGCCGATCAACGGAATCGAACCGCTGTCATGCCAATATCGGTGGTGTGTCTAAGACCGTATGTACGTGTAGTCCAGTTTACGTCCGGACCCGTTCTCGCGTCACGGATCCAATGCGATGTAATGTATGAATGTGTGGCTCGATCGATTAGTGCTCGCGGGCTCAACACCTCGTTGCCTTGGTGCGTACACCCCGAGTCTATCGAACTCGTCTTCTACGAGTGATCTCAGTGGTATCTCTTTTCCAGGTGGGTTTCGAGCTTAGATGCGTTCAGCTCTTACCCCGTGGTGCGTCGCTGCCCAGCACGTGCCCTTCCGGACAGCTGGTACACGAGTGGCACCCATTCGTAGTTCCTCTCGTACTATACGAACGTTCCCGTCAGATACCGTAACACCCCCAATAGATAGCAGCCGACCTGTCTCACGACGGTCTAAACCCAGCTCACGACCTCCTTTAATAGGCGAACAACCTCACCCTTGCCCGCTTCTGCACGGGCAGGATGGAGGGAACCGACATCGAGGTAGCAAGCCACTCGGTCGATATGTGCTCTTGCGAGTGACGACTCTGTTATCCCTAAGGTAGCTTTTCTGTCAGCAATTGGCCGCATCAAGCAGCCTAATTGGTTCGCTAGACCACGCTTTCGCGTCAGCGTCCGTCGTTGTGCCGGACACTGTCAGACTTCCTTTTGCTCTTGCGCTCTTCCCCGCGTCTCCGACGCGGGTGAGGAAATCTTGGGGCGCGCTCGATATCTTTTCAAGCGCGTACCGCCCCAGTCAAACTGCCCGGCTACCAGTGTCCTCCGCCAGGAGTGAGAGTCGCAGTCACCATCGGGTAGTATTTCAATGCTGCCTCGGTGGCCCGCTAGCGCGGGTACCTGTGTAGCGGCTCCTACCTATGCTGCACAATGGCGACCACGTCTCAGTGACAGCCTGCAGTAAAGCTCTATAGGGTCTTCGCTTCCCCTTGGGGGTCTCCAGACTCCGCACTGGAACGTACAGTTCACCGGGCCCAACGTTGGGACAGTGGCGCTCTCGTTGATCCATTCATGCAAGCCGCTACTGAAGCGGCAAGGTACTACGCTACCTTAAGAGGGTCATAGTTACCCCCGCCGTTAACAGGTCCTTCGTCCCCTTGTACGGGGTGTTCAGATACCTGCACTGGGCAGGATTCAGTGACCGTACGAGTCCTTGCGGATTTGCGGTCACCTATGTTGTTACTAGACAGTCGGAGCGCCCGAGTCACTGCGACCTGCCTCTTCGCGAGGCAGGCATCCCTTATTGCGAACGTACGGGACTAACTTGCCGAATTCCCTAACGTCGGTTGATCCCGACAGACCTTGGCTTTCGCCGCCATGAGTACCTGTGTCGGATCTCGGTACGGACAGTGTGCTCGCTTTTTCACGGGCTCTGGGTAGACCTGACTTGCGCGATTCTGCCATTCGAACGCTTCGTGCCATTACGGCTTCCACGCTCTTCGACAGTTCGACCGGGCGAAAACCCGGCTCAGGCGGCCCCAAAGCGTCAGCTTTGAGTGCACACTGGCATAGGAATATTAACCTATTTCCCTGTTGTCAGCTTCGACTTACGGGCTGACTTAGGACCGGCTAACCCTCAGCTGATCAGCATTGCTGAGGAACCCTTACTCGTTCGGCCGTCGGGGTTCTAACCCGACTAACGCTGCTACTATGACCAGGATTTTCGTTACTGAACGGTCCACACGAGTTCTCACCCGTGCTTCCACCCGAACAGAACGCCAACCTACAAGATTGCGGTATGAACCGCACTGCTAGGTCTCGGTGGTAGACTTGAGCCCCGATCATTTTGGGCGCCTCAAACCTCGGCCGGTAAGCTGTTACGCTTTTCTTAGAGGGTAGCTGCTTCTAAGCTCACCTCCCGGCTGTCTAGGGCTTGAGACCACCTTCGATCGCACTTAGTCTACACTTGGGGACCTTAACCCAGCTCTGGGTTGTCTCCCTCACGGTACACAGGCTTACCCCGTGCACCGGACTCCCTGCGTCAAACGGCGTTTGTAGGTTCGGAGTTGGACAGGGGGGCGCACTCCTCTCGGAGTGCGGTCCCCCAATCCGTCGCTCTACCCCACAAACTACCTCGGCAGAGGTCATGCTTCGACATGTTTCGGTTGGAACCAGCTGTTTCCGGACTCGATGGGCCTTTCACCCCTAGACGTAGGTCACGAGAGGGTATTGTAGGACACCAACTCTAACAGACTTCCACGTGCCTTTCGGCACGCTTCATCTTGCCCACGCCTAGATCGTCCGGTTTCGGGTCGTGCCCGTTTGACTCCCCGCGCTTGAACACGGTGGCCCTGGTGCAAAGCACTGCGGCCATATCGGTTTCCCTGCGCCTTCCTCGATAATCGAGTTAGACTCGTCAAACAGGCACACTCCCTGGTTCGTTTTTCAAAACGTACGACAGAACACCGGCTTCCCAAACTTCTTACTACAGGTTCGCACCTGATTCATTTTGTCCGGGACCTTGTGTGCCCTGTCGCTCCATCGCCAACTGATTTCACGCCCTATTGCACCTCCCTTCGTGGGGTGCTTTTCAGCGTTCGCTCACGCTACTTGTTCGCTATCGGTCTTGAGGAGTGTTTAGTCTTCGCGGTCGATGCCCGCGATATTCACGAGGGATATCCAACCCCCGATACTCTGGGACTGACGCACAGCGTACTTGTCGACGGTACGGGACTGTCACCCTGTTTCGTGCTCTATTCCAAGAGACTTCGCGTCGCCGTTCTGCTGATGAGAGTCAGCCCGAACACCACATTGCCCGTGAAGGCTTCGGTTTGGACTGTGTCGCGTTTATTCGCCATTACTAACGACATCGCGTTTGCTTTCTTTTCCTGTCGATACTAAGATGTTTCAATTCTCGACGTTCCCCATTGCGCGAAGCAATTGCGGTGGGGATTCCCATTCGGAGATCCCAAGTTCTTCGCCTCCGTGCGGCTCCCTTGGGCTTATCGCAGCTTGGCACGTCCTTCATCAGCTCTCAAGCCGAGCGATCCACCAGCTGGCACAGTAGCCACGTTCATCGGATCGGCGATCGCACAGAGTGCGATCACGTAGTGACCCGGGAACGGGTCCAGTGGACGCCTGGACTACACGTACACACGGTCTCATCTGCACGCCGTAGACGCGGCATGCATTAACCCTTCCCACCCGCGTTTACACGGGGTGGTGCATTGGTTCGTTGTTCGGATTAAACCGAAGTCGCGTCTCCCACTTAAGGGGCACGATTCGGTTGTCCTCCGAGACATGGACCCACAGGGATTCGAACCCTGGGCATCCTCCTTGCAAAGGAGGCACTCTACCACTGAGCTATGGGCCCACGTCCGCCCACACTGGGCGGACAGGGATGAAGCGTTAGCCTTGGTAGTTCAAAGGTGCCCGATCGGCCATACGGTGGTCGATCGAACGTGAACCGCGTGGCGCAAAGCGCCACGAGTTAAGGTGGGCCAGGCACGACGGCCTGGTCCCGGTCTGTGGAGGTGATCCAGCCGCAGATTCCCCTACGGCTACCTTGTTACGACTTAAGCCCCCTTGCGGAGCCCAGATTCGACCGACGTTGCGTCGGCCTCATCCGGACCCCACTCGGGTGCTTTGACGGGCGGTGTGTGCAAGGAGCAGGGACGTATTCACCGCGCCCTTCTGAGGCGCGATTACTACCGAATCCAGCTTCATGAGGGCGAGTTTCAGCCCTCAATCCGAACTACGACCGAGTTTCGGAGATTAGCGTCCCCTTTCGGGGTTGCATCCCACTGTCTCGGCCATTGTAGCCCGCGTGTCGCCCAGCACATTCGGGGCATACTGACCTACCGTTGCCCGTTCCTTCCTCCAGTTTGGCACTGGCAGTCCTCCTAATGTACCCAACCACCACGAGGGTGTTGCTGGCAATTAGGAGTGCGGGTCTCGCTCGTTGCCTGACTTAACAGGACGCCTCACGGTACGAGCTGACGGCGGCCATGCACCTCCTCTCAATGGCTCCAGTAAGATCATCAATCTGACCTTCACTGCACATTGTCGATGCTGGTGAGATGTCCGGCGTTGAGTCCAATTAAACCGCAGGCTCCTCCGGTTGTAGTGCTCCCCCGCCAATTCCTTTAAGTTTCATCCTTGCGGACGTACTTCCCAGGCGGTCTGCTTCACGGCTTCCCTACGACACAGCACAGGCTCGTAGCCTGTGCCACATCTAGCAGACATCGTTTACAGCTCGGACTACCCGGGTATCTAATCCGGTTCGTGACCCGAGCTTTCGTCCCTCACCGTCGGATCCGTCTTCCAGAGGCGCTTTCGCCACCGGTGGTCCGTCCAGGATTACGGGATTTCACTCCTACCCCGGACGTACCCCTCTGGTCTTCCGGTCCCAAGCCACGCAGTTTCCACCGGACGCCCGCGCGTTAAGCGCGCGGATTTCCCGATAGACTTGCCTGGCCAGCTACGGACGCTTTAGGCCCAATAATAGCGGTCATCACTCGTGCTGCCGGTATTACCGCGGCGGCTGGCACCGGTCTTGCCCAGCACTTATTCTTGTACCACCTTACGGTACAGAAAAGCGAGGACTATATGCCCTCGCACTCGGAGTCCCCTTATCGCACTCGCGTGCAGTGTAAAGGTTTCGCGCCTGCTGCGCCCCGTAGGGCCCGGTATCTTGTCTCAGATACCGTCTCCGGGCTCTTGCTCTCACAACCCGTACCGATTATAGGCACGGTGGGCCGTTACCCCACCGTCTACCTAATCGGCCGCAGCCACATCCTATGGCGCCGTAACGTTTCAGGTTCACACCACTCCAGGTAGTGAACCCTATTCTGAATTAGCCTCAGTTTCCCGAGGTTATTCGGATCCATAGGGTAGTTTGGCCACGTGTTACTGAGCTATCTGCTACGAGTCTAAACTCGTGCAACTAGCATGGCTAAATCGGACTCCAATAGCAATGACCTCCGGCAGGATCAACCGGAATGCTATATTGATCTCCCCCACTATAGGGTGGAGGAGGGTCTGTTGGCGGTGAATGTTGTACACACTCACACAATGGTCCACGTTCGATGACGCTGGTCGGATGACCAAGCGGGCGTCACCGAACTACCAAGGCTAACATCAGATCCCATCTGTACGGCGGACCGCAGGGGTGGAATCCTCATCTCTTGCGGATGTATTCGTACCCTCCGGAGTATATAACCCCTTTGGATCGGAACCATCCAGGCCAGCGGAGTGCACCACGCACGCCGCCTCCTTCTTCGTATATAATCACAATCGCTGATTACTACTTAAGGCCTACGAACCGGAGGTCCAAAGGTAGTTGGTGCCACACCCACTATTCAATGACATGATATCCCGAACCGACCGCCGCACTCGGCGGCGAGAATGCTCGGCGACTCGAGGTGCGAGAAAAGAAACCAGTCGACCGATCCGTTCGGTGTAATGAGCGCACGCGTTTCGAGGTTGCCGATGACGCTGTAGGCTTCGATCGGGGGATACACACTGGACTCAGTCACCGACATCACCTGCGGTTCGAACAGCGGTGTCGAACACGGAGTATTCGAATGGCGAGACGATATACATACCGTCCGAGGACCAGCAGGAAAAACGACCACGTAGCACCCGCCCTTGATGAATGCTCGAGAGTTGTTCGAACAGACGGGACGATTTCGAGCGACTGGGAATCGGGTAGAAGTTGATAATACTCCCCCCGAACATGTTATCTGTCGCGCAACCCGCTGTGCGCGACAGACCGCGATCCAATCAGCGCCCACTGGCATCCTACCGTGGTCTCCGGCGAGGGGCGTCCCTCTCGCCCTCGTCGGACTCGTCGCTTTTCGATTCGCGAGAGACACCGTTTACGAGTGAACCGTCGCCTGCTCCCGACTGACGGCGATACCCGTTGCCGGTCGTACTGTCTCCTCCTACTCAGCGAGGGCGACCACCGAGCGTAACGCGTAGGCCGGAATTGGCTGCTCGCGTTCACGGTCCCTGCGTTGCGGACCAGGTGACTGGTGGCCTATCCAGTACACTATCCGTGTAGAGTTCCGTTCCACGCTTCAGGCACTCGAACTTATCGTCACCTCGAGAGTTCGTTCCGAGACAGTACAGGCGTATCGAAGATTGCGATCACGCCCAGAGCGAGACCGAACGCGAGCACGCCAGCAGCACCGACGGGGTTTGCAACCAACTCCTCGAGGACTAGCCCATTCGCGGCCGCATACGCGGGGACGAGACCGGCCGAACCGTTGAACACACCGTGGAGAAGGGCCGCGGCGAGCACGGACGACGACAATGAGTAAACCGGTGAGGAGGAGAGACACGCGATCGTCATGGCGAGAACACCGATGTAGGGAAACGATGGGGTGTTGTACCCGGCGACGATCATGGGCGTATGTCAGACACCCCACAGAGCACCAGTCGCGAACGATACCTTCCAGAAGCCCTCCAGAGCGAGTTCCCATAAGAGGTAGCCGTGACGAGCCATCGGAGTCGTCCTCGTCGAAGTCCGACATCTGACAGCGGGATATCTTGAGAGAGGTAGACTGCCAGACCAGCGACCATCGGCGAGATGTAGACTGGCGCGAGCGTGATCGGGGTCACGTCCGCACTGCCCGCGATGAGAACTGATGTCGGCCACCCACAGGACTCAGAAATGCTATTTTCCAGTACGAGCGCAGGTGAGGTTACTCTCAGTTTAATACCTTCTCCACTCATTCTGCTGACTTCTCAACGATTTATTAACTGGAAGTAGGGTTTTCACCGGTATTATCACTAACTCCTAGATGAGTCACGGGTAATTCTGCTTTCCCTCGACTACGCGTGATCAGTTGACCTCGGCAGAGTCCCAACTGCGTTGGGTAGACGGCTTTCTCCTCGTACTACAGGTATCAGAATGCGATTGGTCCGGATCGTATATCCCGCTGTCCCGCACACGGCCGGCCGCTGAAGAGCGGTCACTCGTGAATGGCACTGAGCCACAGTCGCGGTTCTTCTCCTCCTGCGGCCTGCTCTCGATCGTCCGCTAGCTATTCATCGGTAATACCACTTTATTGTCACTGTTCTATCCATTGATTTTCCTCCCTGCATGTGCCTGTGTCTCACTCTGTATTTATACGTCGAGTTGTGGGAGTAGACGGTGATGTCCACGAGTCAGCAGCTGATCGCGATACCGGACGATCTCACATCACCACAGACGAAGCTCGTCTATCTGTCCCTCCTGACGGAGGACGCGACAGCGACCGACCTCCGAGAGCGTCTCGGACTGTCCAAGCTCACACTCTTCGCCGTGCTCGAGTCGCTCGTTGAAAAGGATCTCGTCTATCGGACGGAGGATGGGTATGCCAGCCGGTGACCTCGCGGAATCCCCGATCGTCCCCACCGAGACGCAGACAGATCTCCGGGTTGACTGCTACGTGCGGTCTACCGTTCCGGGACCGACTGCCGAGACGATCACTGCTATCGTCAACCGGCTGCAGCAGCTCTGCGACCGCGGGCACATCAACACCCATCAACTCCGCCCATGGCCGCCAGAACGGCATGCAGTCGTCGAAACGGACGACACGCGTGAGTCGACGCGACGCGAGCTCGTGGCTGAGTTCGAACGTTGGGCCGAACGGCACGGCGTGACGCTCGAGCCGGCATTCCGTCGACAGGAGATTCCACCGTCACCGCTCGGAATCGGCTCCGACGAACCGCGCGAGCGAGTACGAGTTCCGCTCGTGGCACTGGCGCTCTACGAGGACGACCCCACTGAGACAGAGACGGGCCCGGAGACAGCACCCCTCCGGGGAGTTGTCCCCTATACGGAACAGCCACGGACAGACGCCGCACGGACATACACTGTCAACGAGTGGCTTACTGCGGTCGGCGCGGATACGGGAGAAACCGTCACGTATGATTCCCGGAACGATCAGCAGCCACTGCTGGAGCGACACCAATAGTGTGGATCAGAGAGCGGTCGGCCGAGCTGGAACAGCCGTCTCGCTGACCGCTCGCAGGCCGGACATGACTCGTCACCGGTAGCTCGTGTGGCACGGAACGCGGGGCCGCCCGTGAGCGGGGCCGTCGTAGCTCGACCGGGATCGTAAACTATCGGTCGTCGGAGGCGGCTATCTACGAGGTCGCTAACGCGATTCCGGAAGCGGATACCGAGGGGACGGCTCATCTAATTCAGGCCGATATCACGAACCGTGACGAGGTCGATGCGATGCGCAAGGCAGTTCAGGAGTCGTTCGGTCCGATCGATGTCCTCGTCAACGACGCTGGAATCACGTCCGATTGCACGCTCGCAGTCACGTGCGCTCGAGTTGTCGGACGCGAAAACGACGGCGAACTGCATTATGCATGGCTTCACACTGACGGAGATGGTGGTGGCGATTTCCGATGAGATCCAAGCCAATCTCCGTGCGGACGTCCCGGTCGAGCGGTTCGCTAACGTGAGCGAGATCGCGGGGCTCGTTCGCTGCCCCGCCAGTAGAGAACCGGACTACATCACCAACGAAGTGATCGACATCGGCGGCGGACTCGAGCTGTGGAGGACGCCGTCTGATCCGCACTTTGCCGAACGATATTCTTCGAAGGACGATCAAACGTGGACTGCCGGCGAGTACACACGCGACCAGTTCATCGCCGTCTAGTGACACCGCTCGTCGTGCTGATCCCAATACGGCGGGATCACGCTGGGGGAAGCGTAAAGGAGAACGTCGCTCCCTCGCCAGGTTCGGAGTCGACCCGGATCTCGCCACCGTGGCGCTCGATGATCCGCTGACAGAGCGAGAGGCCGATCCCCGTTCCCGGATGCTCCTCGTGGCTGTGAAGGCGCTGGAAGACGTCGAAGATCTGGTCCTGATCCGCGGGATCGATCCCGATCCCCTCGTCGCGGACCGAGATCTCGTATTCAGACCCGTCTCGCTCGGCAGCGATCCGGACCTGCGGTGGCTCGTCGCCGCTGTACTCGATCGCGTTACTGATCAGGTTCTGGAAGACTTGCTGGAGTTGGCTGCTATCTCCGAGGACCTGCGGAAGCGATTCTGACTCGATCTCCGCGCGGGTCTCTTCGATCTTGAGTTCGAGGTTCTCGATCGCGTGTTCGAGAACGTCGTCCAGATCGATCGGTTCGAACGGGTCGCCCTGCGTTTCGACCCGCGAGTACTGCAACAGACCCTCGGTCATCTCGCGCATCCGTTCCGCGCCATCGACGGCGAACTCGATGAACTCCGCCGCGTCCTCGTCGAGGTCGTCAGCGTAGCGGTTTTCGAGGAGTTGCAGGTAGCTCGTGATCATCCGCAGTGGTTCCTGAAGGTCGTGTGACGCGGCGTAGGCGAACTGTTCGAGCCGTTCGTTGGACTCCTCGAGCATGCGCTCGTACTCCCGGCGGTCGGTGATATCTCGGCCGAGACCCGCGAGAACGACGTTCCCGTCGGGGTCTTCGAGCGTCGATGCGACGAACTCGTACGGAACGCGCTCCCCGCTCTTGGTACGGAATTCCGCTTCCACTTGCACGTCCCCGGTCTCGAAGCCGTCCTCGATCGCGGCCGCGATGGTCTCGCGCTCGGGCTCACCGAAGAACTCCAGCGCGTTCATCGATCCGATCTCGCCCTCCGAGAACCCCGTTACGTCACTGAGGCTCTCGTTCCACCGCTGCAGATCGCCGTTCTCGTCGAGTAAGTAAAAGACGTCATCGACGGCGTCCAAGATATCGTCGGTGTACTCCTTGTACCGTTTGAGGCGGCGTTCACGCTCGCGGAGCGCCCGCTCGCGCTCCTTCCGATCGGTGATGTCTCGGACGACACCGATTTCTTCCCGCTCGTCCCCGGTTCGTAACGTCGCGAACGTCCCCTCAGCGGGGATGCGGTCACCCGCTGCGGTCTTGATATCCGCTTCCATGCGCGGCGTCCCCGCCCGGTCGTCGGCCGTCCCCATTCTCTCTCCCGACTGGTCGATCGTGGCTTCGTCGACGACCAGTGATGCGTGTGCCCCGACGAGCTCGTCGCGGTCATAGCCGGTCATCTCCGCGTACGCGTCGTTGACCATCGTGAAGTATCCCTCCTCGTCTTTGACGTAGATGCCGTCGTTGATCGTCTCGACGATGGTTTCGTACTTCGCCAGTTCTCGTTCCCGTTCGACCCGGTCGGTCACGTCGCGGAAGTAGATCGACAGTCCCGACTCGGACGGATACACATTGAACTCGAACCAAGCCTCGAGAGTGTCACTGTATACGTCGAAGCTGACCGGCTCCTGGGTCTCCATCGCTGTCTGAAACTCTTCCCAGTGCACGCCCTCCGTCGCATCGGGGAACACCTCCCACAGTTCTCGGCCGAGCACCGCGTCCCTGGACTGGTCCATGATTTCGGCGGCCTGCTCGTTGAGGTGGGTGAACCGCCACTCGTCGTCGAGCGCGTAGAAGGCGTCGGAGATCCGATCCAGGATCTGACTCAGCTCGGTCTCGAGTTCCGTCTTGCGCCGTTCGAGTTGCCGTTCGCGTTCTTTGAGCTCGGTGATGTCCTTCGCGGCCGTGACGACGCGGTCGATCGACCCGTCGGAGCCGAAAAGCGGTGCAGCGTTCACCCGGAACCGGATTCGGTCCCCGTCCGGCGGATCGATCGTGAGCTCTTCGTCGACCACTGCGTTCCCGGTCGCTAAAACGCGGGCAGCCGGCGTCTCCTCCGGGGCAACGGGTTCGCCATCCGCATCGTAGATCACCCAGTCATCGGCATCGTCGGGTTCCTCGATGAGTTCCTGTTCCGAAAGGCCGAGGGCATCTTGTGCCCGCTGATTCGCCATCACCGTCTCACCGTCGGCGTCCTGTACTGCGATGGCGACCGGTGCGGTTCGCAACAGTTGCTCGGTCTGGGTGTACTGGCGGCGAAGCTGCCGTTCGCGTTCTTTCTGCTCGGTGATGTCGTCCACGGACACGACGACTCGCGTCTCGTCCCGTTCTCCCTCCTCGAGCGGCGCGGCATTGAGCGAAAGCCACCGGCGACCGATTCCCGGGAGTTCGACCTGACACTGATACTCGTAAACGGGTTCGCCGGTATCGATGGCCCGCGTCCATGGCCACTCTTCGATCGGAATTGGATCTCCGGTCTCGTCGTAGATCTCCCACGAATCGATGCTGTAATCGGCGAGTTCCGATTCCGTAGCCTCGATCCGATCGAGCATTCGCTGGTTCGCGCGGACGAACTCACCGTCAGCGGTCAGTACGCAGATACTGACCGGAACGGTCTCGAGGATCTGCTCGGTGAGATCGCGTTCCCGTCGCAGTCGCTGTTCGTATTCGCGCCGCTCGGTCATGTCGCGCGTGACCTTCGTGAATCCCCGGAGCGTCCCGTCATCGTCGCGAATCGCGGTGATGGTGACGTGCGCCCAGAATCGAGTGCCGTCCTTGCGGACGCGCCAGCCCTCATCTTCGACCCGACCCGCGTCCGTCGCCGCCTCGAGGTTTTGCTCGGGCACTCCCTCGACGGTATTGGCGTCCGTGTAGAAGGTCGAGAAGTGTTCGCCGACGATCTCGTCCTCCCGATATCCCTTGATCCGTTCCGCGCCCTCGTTCCAACTGACGACGGTCCCGTCGGGATCGAGCATGAAAATGGCGTAGTCCTCGACGGCGCTCACGAAGGAAGCGAACTCCGCTCTATCAGGTTCCTCGGATAGCTGTCCGGGTTCGGACTGCCACCAGACTCGTGTCGTATCAGCGAGCTTCCGAGTCCGGAGTTCACCGCGGTCGACGAGGTCCGCCAGACCGTGTCGTGCAGTTTGCCGCGAACAGTCGAGAGTGTCGGCGACGTCGTCGGCAGTGATCGGTGTCGACGGCTGCTTGAACTGCGCGAAGACACCCCGCACCTCCTCCCGAGTGATATCCGGTGCCGAGCCGGGGGATTCCATGGATTCATATCTCGGTCTTCCCCCATAAACGCTTGACGTTCAGAGGGACAGCGACTGCGAAATTAATTCGTCTCCGCCGGACAAAGAAGGGGATTCACTCCGTGACGGTGAAATCGGCCGACAAACCGCCGCTCATCGCCTCGAATCGCCCCGGTTCGACGACGGACGTCCCGTCGGAACGGATGATGCCCAGATCCGACGGAGTGAGCGTAAACGTCGCTCGGTTCCGTTCACCGGGCGCTATCGAGAGCCGTTCGAACCCGGTCAGTTCCCGAACCGGTGTCACGCGAGAACTGACCACATCACGAACGAAGAGTTGGACGACTTCCGTCCCGGTTCGCGAGCCGCGGTTCGACACCGTTGCCGTCACTGTGAGGTCGTCCGCAGGGTCCAGACGGTCGTCGGAGCAGGTGAGCGACTCGTATTCGAAATCGGTGTAACTCAGGCCGTGGCCGAATGTGAACAGCGGATCGTACGCGGGCGGATGATTATCATCGCCGAGCGGCCGCGGGGACGGACAGTAGTCGTGGACCGTCGGCAGGTGCCCGACGGATTTCGGGATCGAAATCGGGAGTCTCCCGGAGGGGTTCGCCTCCCCGACGAGGATATCGGCGATCGCCCGGCCACCCTCGTACCCCGGATAGAATCCCATCAAAACGGCATCGGCGAGCCGACTCTCCGGTCGTATCGCCAGCGGCCGTCCCGCGACAACGACCGCGACCGTCGGCGTCCCCGTTTCCGCGACGCGCTCGAGCAGTCGCGTCTGTGCCGCCGGAAGCTCGAGCTGACTTCGCGTCGGGAACTCGTCGTTCGTCCCCGTCATGGACTCCGGCCCGAACTCGTGGACGTACCAGTTCTCCCCAAGGACGACGACTGCCGCGTCAGCCGCGGCGGCGGCGTCGGCGGCCGCGTCGATATCCGTCGCCGAACTGATTGACGCACCGGGTTCGAACGAGACCGTCGTCTCCGTGTCAGTCACCGTCTCGAGGCCGTCGCGGACCGTCGTCCCGTGATTCCGCGAGAGGCCGGCGACGGTCCAGCCTCCACAGAGCGTATCGAGGGAGTCGGCGTTCGGTCCCGTCACCAGGAGTTCCTCGGTCTCGTCGCCGAACGGTAACACGTCGTCGTTCTGAAGGAGAACGAGCGATTCGCGTGCGCTCGTCAGTGAGAGGTCTCGATGGGCGCTCCTGCCGACTACGTCGCGGCCGTTGCTTGGGTCTACGTAGGGATCGTCGAACAGCCCGAGACGGAACTTGAGTTCGAGGACCCGGCGAACGCTCTCGTCGAGTCGCGTCTCGGATATCGTGCCCGCTTCGACCGAGTCGACCAGTAGATCCGCGTACTCTCGGCCGCCGATCGAGGCCACGTCGAGCCCCGCCCGCGTCGCCTGATCGACCGCGGCTTTCAGCGACGGTGTAGTCCGGTGTTGACTGTAAAGGAACGCGACGCCGTGCCAGTCCGAGAGGACGAGGCCCTCGAATCCGAGTTCCTCGCGCAGCAAGTCGGTCAAGAAGCGACGAGAGCCGTGGATCGGTTCGCCGTCGACCGAACTGTACGACGGCATCACCGCGGCCGCGCCGGCGTCGATCGCGCGTTCGAACGGCGGGACGAACACCCGGCGGAGCGTGCTCATCGAGACGTCGTTCGGTGCCGCGTCTTCCCCTCGCTGCGGGGCGCTATAGGCCGGGAAGTGTTTGACGGTCGCCGCAACCGAGTTCGAGCCGCCGAGTCCAGCGTCGTCCATTCCGCCCTGCAGCCCGTCGATTTCCGCCGCCGCCAGTTCACCGACGAGATGGGGGGCTTCGCCGTAGGTCTCATAGGTCCGTCCCCACCGCGGTTCCCGGGCGACGTCCGCATTGGGTGAGTAGTTGACCGTCGCGCCGGTCGCACGCATCTCTGTCGCCGTCACGCGAGCGGCCCGCCGAACCAGTGCCGGATTCCACGTTGCCGCCATCCCCAAGTTGTGTGGAAAGACGGTCGCTCCTGCGACGTTCGCGTGACCGTGGACTGCATCGACCGGGACGAGCAGCGGAATCCCGAGTCTGGTCTCTTCGCGCGCGATCCGCTGTAAGCGGTTTGCGATGCGAGGGACGACGGCCGGACTGTTGTGCGTCGAGAAGCCGGTCGCGAACGGAGTGACCCACCCGATCCGTCGTTCGCGAACGAGAGACTCGAGGTCTTTGAGCGTGTGACTCCCGTAGGGATCGGCGCGGGCGTCGGACGAGAAGACGCCGGTCAGCTGTCCGGTTTTCTCCGCGAGCGTCATGCGATCGAGGAGATCGGCTACCCGCTCGTCGACGGACGCATCACCGTCTTCGTACGTCGGCGTCGCCTCGTCAACCATTCGCGAATGATTTCGTGAGGCGCGTAATAAGCGCCGGGATCCGCCGATCGTCTCGAGTCGAGTCGCCCGATGCCTCGTTGAATTATTTGCTCGGAAGATACATGCTCATTATCGGGTACTTTGACGAAGAAGGCAGATAGCATATATTTCAGATTGAATTGACATCTATATAGATATCGGACTAATACCCGTATATGAGCTTATCTAAGGGTGTTTTCTATATTCGATTCACCAGCGGGACGATACGGTTCGAAGCGATAATATCACGTATTAGGCGAGTATAACCGGGATTTTCGCTATATTCGCTATAAGGGTTTGGGAGAAATAGTAATATATATAATATATATTCTATTCATATACTATCGAACGTCGTCATCGTCTAGCGGAGCACCGTCTCTGGTATTCATCTTTTCAGTGACTGGTCGGTCTCCTCATAGGATAGTAGTGTCCAAACTGTTCAACCCATGCTCTGACGCTCGACCGACTGCCGACCATGAGTTGCAGAAGCGGTCAACGAACATTTTGAGCGTTTGAAACCACGTTTCGATACAATTTCGATCGATATAGTCGACCTGACCGCTCATCCTACTCAAGAGAGCTGCCAGATAGCCGCAGCCATCAACGAGAAACGCGGTATCAGAGAGAACGTATTTCTCGGTCAACCAATGCAGAAACCCAGCGGCTGGATCGGTGCCTCGCCGTCCGAAAACTGCGATATCGAGAATGAGTATTGCATTTTGTTCCTAATAATATCCCTCGTTTATATTGGCAAATTTTTTATTAGTAGCGGTCAGCAGCGGCGTCACCCTCCTCAGAACGCTTCGCGTTCCGCTGTCGAGACGAACGACCGCCGCTATGGATCATCGATCAAGAGACGAAACGATCAGTAGCTCAAATCGAGTTCAATCAGGTTCGCCTTCTGAGAGAGTTTATTGGGTATCTCTTCTCGGAACCGTTCATCAGTCATCCGACTCCTCGGGCCGGTGACGCTTATCGCACCTATGGCCTCCTCGTCATCCAAGAGCGGAACTGCAACGCATCGGAGTCCGTTTATCCGCTCTTCATCGTCGAAGGCAAAGCCTCGGTCTCGAATCTCCGCAAGCGCTTCGAACAGTTCATCGACGTCTGTGATCGTTCGCTCGGTCGCGGACGGAAGTCCGTGGCGGTCGACAATCTCCTGCACTCGTTCTTTCGGAAGATGAGCTAAAATTGCCTTTCCAAGCGCAGTGTTATGGAGATATGCGGACTCACCCGTGTACGTATCGATCTGAATTGCTTCGTTCCCCATAGAGCGGTAGATATAGATTCCGAGCCCGTGCTCTTCGACCATGAGGTTCGTCTTTTCGCCCGTCTCCTTTGCCAGCGGTTTGAGTTCCGGTTTCGCCGTATTATAGAGTTCCATCCGGTGGCGCGTGTATCCACCTAACTCGAGAAACCGGAGCCCTAGTCGGTACTTTGATCCGTCTTTGACGACGTATCGGTGCTCCTGAAGCGTGCTGAGGTGGTTGTGAACGGCACTGGGAGCGAGGTCGAGTTTCGTGGCGAGTTCTGTCACGCCCGCTTTGTTTATCTCTTGGAGGAGGTCGATGATCTGGAGAGTCGTTTCGGTCGCCTTGACCGGGTGTTTGGCTTTGTATCCCACAGCCACCGGTTCGATACGCGCCATTATAATAGTTTTCTTTAATAGAGAATAATGGAAGACAACGGCCAAGATAGCAGATTTATGATGTATACCGCTGCTCAAAGAGTAGAGGACGAAACGCGATATCAGTTCCCATCGGTGTTCTGGTCCTCCCAAACCGAGCGATGGTACGGTGTTCAAGACAAAACGCGCTCCCTTCACAGGCCGCAGCACTGATCTGAGGGGGATTTCTCCAATAGAGAAATCATCACATCTTCGACAAGGCAGTGATAGTCAGATATTTTCACAACTGTGGTATCGTAAATGGCTTTAGAAGTAATTTACAGCCATACTATCGTAAGCGATACATGGAATCAGAGAAAGAGCACAAAATTAGTACTGGAAAGCGGTCGATTTAAGGGGAAATGTTTGCGGGATTACGGTTGTGAACAGTGACCGGAGGAAAAATTCACCTGCAATAATAAATCTGATCTATAAGAGAACGAAGGCTGTCTGATCCGATTCGGACGATGTAATCATGGTGAGTGCGCTATCGGAATCCAACGGCTGACAGCGAACTACCGACGATCTCCGGAGCCACACGATCAGTTGGCTGACGGAAAACGCTTATCCGCTCTACAGGAAATTCACTCGTAGAGAATTCAAGATAGATTCGAATACCGCGATATCGGAGGTATTGAGGGTTGCCGCAGGCTAGTTTCGTTTATTTTCCCCTGGTTTCTAGGAACTGAGTGCAGGTTTATCGAGGTTGTTAACTGCGGGAAGTGTGTATTATTTTCTCTGTGAGAGAATTAGTGATGGGATCGGGTAGTGGTCTGAGCATCAGTATGGCGATAAATTGAAACGACGCTCAACTGAGCGATGAACTGCCGCTCATGGCCCATCCGGATATCAGCAAATTGGAGACGACGGTAGACGAGAACTGGCGTGCGAGGAACTATAGAACGTCGGAACGGATTACTGAGATCGACGGCAGTACTCTATCACTGTTCGAAAGGAATAGCCGAAGCGATACTAAACACTGATGACTCCCAATAGCTGTTTTCGTACAGCGTTAGTCGGCTCCCTGTGGTGGAACATACCCACACTCCTCGCACATGAATAGGGGATATTCGTATGGCGCAACCAACGTGCAGTTACAACTGTTGCAGCGCATCGTACACCGCACTATCAGTACGACATATAATAAAGGTATCCACGTCAAATGACGAACCCCGAGTCGAATGAGGCGCTTCAGAGGAGAACGATTGCCATCCACCTCCGCCAGAAGGCGGAGGAATCCCGAGCGTTAGGATATAAGCGGAAGGATGGACCAGCCGAGAAAACTCGTGAGATACTCGGTCTAGTACTGACGAGTGGGAACTCGAGTGAGTCGATACAGAAACGGAGAAATTGAAATTAGACAGTACTCTCACTCCGCTTCAACGCCGATACGGATTGTGGAAACGCTTTGGGCGGATGGGCGCAGAAAAACGTCGATCGTCGTGACTTCGGCTGGCCGCCCTCGATCAGCGTTCGAATAAGCTATCCGATATTACTCTCGCAGTTGCAGACGAGCTACAGATTCTCACTCAGATCACCAGAGTTGCTATTGACCGTCCTCTGACTCGTGTACAGGTACGGACGACTTCCGAGCGGTATTCTCGACCGACTGCGTCAGCGACCGATTGTACCTCGTCTCGAGTACGCTTCTCTCCGCCGCGATGCTCACGCTCGTCATAATGGCGAATTCGGCTATCGTTCTATTCGCCGCTGCGGGATCATACGTTGGAGAGGCGCAATACACGGCCTTTGGGCCGTGGACACACGCCGGTGCTTAGTATCGTATTCTATTCGTCCCCATTGTAATGGAACTCCGTCCACGGGCCTTCAACGAACGGATAGTCCGAAATAATATCGAGGTTCACGTCGATACCGAGGCCAGGTTTGTCCGGAACCGTCAGTATCCCATCGTCAATGGTCGGCTCTCCCTCGATGATGTCGAACGCTAACTCGAACGGATACATTCCAGGGTCGGGCTGGCCGTCAATTAGTGGATCGTTTTCGAAGACGGGATACTCCAGCAGGCGAACATCGGGTGCGGCTGCGACGAGGTGCGCGTTCGCGAGGAGGCCGAGCCACGTACCGAAGTTGTGGGGGACGAACTCGACATCCCTGCCGTTGCAGAACTCGATCGCCGGGGCGCACCCGGAGAACCCCTCGTGGTGGCGGACATCACCCTGCAGAAAGTCGACGGCACCGGTTTCGCCGAGCGCGACGAGATCCGCAGGGGATTCTTTACTCTCACCCCCCGCGAGAGGTGCGCCGGTCTCTGCAAGCGCGGTATAGCCCGCGTGATCGTCCGGTTCGACTGGTTCCTCAATCCAATATGCTCCGTGGTCCGTAGCGTGCTTAACTAAGTCCCGTACTACCTCTTCCCCGTATTGTCGACGGAGCTTCCACCAGGTATGAGAATCGAGCATGAACTCCATTTCATCGGTCGTGTCCGCGAGAAGCTCGACCGTCCGGCGATCCCCGTCCGGACCGATTCCCGGCCGGTACTTGTAGCCGAAGAAGCCCTCCGCCTCGAGCACTTCGGCCTGTTCGGCATAGCCCTCAGGCTCCATGTACATTCCGCCACTGGCATAGAGCGGCATCTCCGTTGACGGCTCGGTACCGTAGTCGTCTGCGAGCAGTTCATAGACCGGTGTGCCGAGTTCCTTGCCGCGCAGGTCCCACAGAGCCACGTCGACCGCTGAGATCGCTTCCGTACGGAGGTGAGCGGGGAGGTTGGAGTCAGAGAGGAGGTCATGTGAGTCCGTTATTTCGTTGATCGTTTCGCCCTCCAGCGCGTCGGCGACCGCACCACCGACGACGTCTGCAAAGGTTCCCTGAGAATCACCCTCAAAGTACTCACGCATGGCAGAGCTGCTCGCACCAGCCGTCGCGAATCCGCGACGCCCGTCCTGCGTCTCGATAACGACGAGTACGACATCACGTTTGTTCAGACGCCGTGTTCCACCGTGGAAGGGGCGGTCTTGTGCCGGCTCGATAGGAGAGGATAATGCGTACCCTTGGACGTCGGTTATGTCCATATCAGCCATCATTATATCCAGATTCATAAATCATTGGGAGACCTTCTCATGGAATGGACTAACAGATCGACGTCGACGACAGAACGGGCAAAGCCGTAGTACTCTTCGTCCAGAATGCACCTCCGAACCGGGATCCACGAAGGTGTGTTTCGCTACGAGAGAGGGAAGACAAACAGTATTATGACAACGCTCTTCTGGGGGGACCATTCACCGATGGCTGAGAAGCAAAGAAGACGGAGACACCGGTGAAAATTAGCTGATCAGAAGAGAGAGCGAGAAATCGTATTACTTCTCGCTAGTAGCCGGACGACAAGTGTGAATTACCGGCCGGAGGTATGGACGAGGGATTCGCCAGATTCACTGTCGAATAAATGGCACTTATTGAGATTGAAGTCGAGACTGATCGTATCACCCCGTCTGATGTCGGTATTTGGCTCGACGATGGCCTGATACTCGATGCCGTTGTTAGTGAGTGTAAGGAAGAAGTCGGAACCCATCTCCTCGACAACGACGACGTCAGCTGTCGCATGGCTCTCGGCGGTCACGTCTCGAGAAGCCGCTTCAACTTTAATGTCTTCGGGACGGACGCCGAACCGGGCATCGAACTCACTATCACGGCCGATCTGCTCTCGCATCCACTCGGGGTATGGGAGCGTGAATGCATCGGTTCTGATCTCGCCAGCGTTCGGGTCTACCGTCGCGTCAAAGAAGTTCATCTGAGGGCTCCCGATAAACCCGGCAACGAACTCGTTTATGGGATGATCGTACACCTGCTGGGGTGGTGCGACCTGCTGCACTTCACCCTCGTCCATGACGACGATGCGATCGCCGAGTGTCATCGCTTCCGCCTGGTCGTGGGTAACGTATATAGACGTCTTCCCGATCTGGTTGTGAAGCTTGTTCAGCTCCGTCCGCATGTGGACGCGCAGCTTTGCATCTAAGTTCGAAAGTGGCTCGTCGAACAGGAAGACGCGAGGCTCGCGGACGATTGCACGGCCGAGCGCGACGCGCTGCTGTTGTCCTCCGGAGAGGTCCTTCGGCTGCCGGTCAAGTAGCTCCGTGATTTCGAGGAGTTCCGCGCTCTCCTGAACGCGTCGCTTTCGTTCGTCCTCTGGCATCCCTCTCACCTTCAACGGATACTCCATGTTCTCGCGGACACTCATATGCGGATACAGCGCGTACGTCTGGAAGACCATGGCGACGTCCCGCTCGCGAGGAGCCTGTCCCTCGACGTTCTCGCCGTCGATGATGATCTGTCCCTCCGTAATCTCCTCAAGACCGGCGATTGAACGGAGCGTCGTTGTCTTCCCACAGCCGCTAGGTCCGACGAACACTAGGAATTCCCCGTCGGCGATGTCGATATTCATATCGTCGACGGCGACAACACCATCGTCTCCGTCGTCGTAAATCTTGGTTAGGCTATCGATCTCGAGATACGACTCGTTTGTAATATCGTTAGCTGGAACGGTCATGCTCTTCTCGTCACTCGATTTCTCTTTTGGCTCGCTCATTGTTGGAGTACCGTGTTGAGTCTATTTTTGAGACTGTATCGCTGTTTGGGAGTGTCATGCATGATTATTAAGTCTATCCTTTAACCGCTCCTGCGGTCAGCCCGCTGACGATATGGCGCTGGAAGAGGATGACGAACAGCAGCGCCGGAAGCATGGCGATGAAGCCACCGGCAGCCAAATAGTTCCACAGAACGACGACGTCCTCGATCATCATCATCGCACCGACAGGGATCGTCTTTGCACCGGGCGTAAATGTGAGCGCGAAGGCGAACAGGAACTCTCGCCACGAGAATAGGAACGTCAGAATCGCGCACGCAGCGACCCCCGGTTTCGCGAGCGGGAGGATGATATCCTTGAACGTCTGAAACCGTGTGGAGCCATCGATATAGGCCGCTTCGTCGAGATCTGCAGGAATCGAGATGAAGTAATTTCGCATGAGCCAAATCACCAGCGGGAGGTTCATGTACGTGTAGACAACGATAAGTGCGAGACGGGTATCGATCAGGTTCAACTGACCGAACATCCGGTAGAATGGCACGAGCATCCCAATCGGCGGGAGGAGCCGTGCGCCGAGGATCCCGATGAAAACGTAATCATCGTACGGGAATCGGAATCGCGAGAACCCGTAGCCTGCGAGCGTCCCGAAGGTGACAACGATTACGGTCGTCGCGAGAGCTACGAAGAGGCTATTCAACGTGAACATGTTGAATGACTTCTCGAACAGGAGGGTAGTGTAGTTTATCCAGATTGGATCGACGAGTTCCCCTCCTCCCGGTACGAGACTCGGTGGGAACTTGTGGATCCCGTCGAGCGTCTTCAGACTGGAAACAAAGGTCCAGTAGATGGGGAACGTGAAGTAGAGTACTAACGACGTGAGAACCGCTGTGATGACGTACTTGCTCTGGAGAAACCTCCCAATTGATTGACTGATCCTGTACTGCTGATCCGTATCCATAATTCGGTTAGTGATCGACATTGTGTTATAATTATGCAGTTTCGAGTGCGTCTTCTTGGATTTGTAGGACGTAGAACGTGACGAACACCATCGTTATGAGGATCATGACGACCGATAGCGCGGAGGCGTATCCGACGTTACCCTGGTTGATACCGGCTTGATAAATGTACGTTGCCAGTACTCGCGTGGAGTTCGCTGGACCTCCTCCAGTGAGTGCGAAGACGATAGAGAACGTCCGGAACGCGAACATCGACATGATCACGAGGGCGATAGCCGCCTGCGGTTTCAGGTGCGGGATCGTGATGTGACGGAACTTCTGGAAGAAGTTTGCACCGTCCACCCTCGCAGCTTCATAGAGGTCGTCAGGAATCGTTTGGAGACCCGCCAAGAGGAGGATTGCCGCGAACGGGGCACGTGCCCAGGCGTCCACGACGACGACCGAGATGAAGGCCAGCGATGGATCCGAAACGAACCCGAGCTTCGTCGAAATCACTCCAGCTTCTATCAAAAGCGAATTGACAATCCCGTAGTCGGCGTGGAGCATGAATCGCCAGATGAGGCCAGTAACGACGAGTGGGACTGCCCACGCGAGCAGGATGAGCACAGTGAATGTGCTCCTCACACGTTTCGATGCGACCTGGTTGATCGCGAGAGCCGCTGTAAGGCCCAGAACGAACGCGAGCGACACTGACCCTATCACATACATGACAGAGTGTTGGAGGGAAAGATAGAACATGGGATCTTGGAATATCGCCACGTAGTTCTCGAGACCGACGAACACGTCGGACCCCCATGTCCGAGCTTCGTGAACGCTCGACCACAGCAGGTAGCTCGAAGGGAGCAGTACCAGCGTGCCCAACACGAACAACGGTGGCGTGAGCACAAAGAGCATGAAGTGGTCATTGATGAATTCCCGTATTGGACCGATCTCGCCCGTTTCTTCCCCGCTGAAGCGGCCGAAAGCCCCCTCGCGGACGAAGTTTATTAGTTCTCTTGTAGTCATTTTATTTATACTTTATTTTTTAAATTTAATTTTAGTTATTCTCTATAAATTGGGTCTGATGCAGAACTGCGCAGATCGCAATCGATCGGTTCTGCATCCCAGTAGTACCGAACTCAGTTCTGCTCAAGAATGCTGTCGACCTCCGACTGCGCCGAGTCGAGAGCCTCTTGAGGGGATTTCTGCCCGAGCCACGCTTCCTGAAGTTGCGTGACCAGTGAATCGTATGTCTCGATCTGGTTGGGCCACAGTTCTACCTTCGCCGTTTCGCCGATTCGCTGGGCCGTTTCTTTATATTGTGCATCGGAGAGCAGTTCGTGTTCCCACGCCATCGTGTTGGCCGGGTAGTTCCCTTCCTGATCGTACTCCTGTGCGCTGGCGATAGCACTGCGTCCGCCATCCATGAACACCATCCCGGCGCGCTTCTTTTCGGGAGGTGCGAAGCGGTTGATCGCCAAGAAGTCGGTATTCATGTAGCTAACGTGCTCGCCGTTCTCTCCTCGTGGGAGGAGCGCAATATCGTACTGATCGGTGTCTTCGCCCCATTCTTCTCGGGCGAGTCCCATAAGCCCGATACTACCGCCGAATCCAGCGAGGTTGCCACCGAGGAAGAGGTCCGAGGGACCGCCTTCACCGTACTGCATTACATCCGGAAGGAGACCGTCAGCGATCATCTGGCTCTGCCATTCCAGCGTGGTTACAGCCGCATCGTTATTAACGACTACTGTCCCGTCATCCTGGACAAAACTACCGCCTCTCGACCACGTTTGGCGAAGGAAGGGGTAAACAGGGTACCGATTACCGCTCCCGTACCAGACCCAACCGTGGTAGTCGCCGCTGTGTGAATCTGCCTCTTCACACACTTCTCGAATGTCTGCCCAGGTAGCACTGTCGTAGAAATCAGCGTCAAATCCTAGCTCTTGGAGGACGGTAGGGTTGTAATTAAGTCCATGGGCTTCAGAAATCGCCACGCTGATGTACGTATGCTCCCCGTCGAGTGATTGGTCGACATCCGTAGTGAGCTGGTCCTGAAAGTACGGCGGGAACAGTTCATACGCTTCCTCTGTCCAGAGATTATCAACGGGCTCTAGCCATCCCTGGGACACGAAGTCCATGAAGAATTCCTGTGAAATCTGCAGGACGGCCGGGCTTTCCGACTGAGAGGAAAGCAGTGTCCGCATTTTTGAGACGGCATCTGCCGATGGAACCGTAACAGGTGTCGACGTAATCCCCGTTTTCTCGTTGAAGTAGTCCTCGAACCAGCCCGTCGCGGGATCGTTCTCCATTCCGCCCAGATTCATGCGGTCGAACCCGTTGGCGACCGCCTCGTCGTCGTACTCTGGAGGTGTCCACTCTGCACCACTGATACGATCTTGGACTGGATCTGGGGAGTTGATGTCGAGACTCCAGTCACCGAGCGTCCCCGACGGACCTTCTGATTCGCTTCCGGAACCGCCAATACATCCCGCGAGGGATGCTGCGCCGGTTACGGAGGCGACTTTCAATACGTTTCGTCGAGACATATCACGGTCTGATACCATACACCATGGTCGTTATCACAGTAGAATATAAATGTTGGGTATTAAGTGATTTTCTCCTACACTATAATCACAGCAAATGATCAGTCAGCTGAGGAGGTAATCCGGTTCTGGAATTCAAACTGGGGGGCACCGTCGCGACTGGTGAGACCGCCGTCGTCGCACGGGAGGAGCAAGCCACCGCCGCGAGGCCAAAGGCGGTGTTCTGCCGAATCGAGCGAGCGATAGCACTTGAAACACGCGTGGACGAGGCGATCGAACCGGTGGTCTGGAGGAACGCGAGTAGACCGATTGAGGTCTCACCCCTTCTCACCGATGGTACGAGAGAAATTTGTTCGGAGTGACCTTCGAGGAGAAGGAGGAGCGAGGACATCAGTACTGTTCTACATCGTTCTCAGATCTCTCTTGGGCTATCGCGAACGGGTAATCACCTCTCTCCGTACTTATCACCAATAGTCGCCGCGCAGTCGGGCGGCTTCGGTTATGAGAACTTCGTGTTGAGCTCGATGATGTTCGCAGCCCGCTGGACGCTGTCCGCGAGATCGCCATGAAGACGCTCATCAGTGACTCGACTCGACGGTCCCGTGACGCTGATGGCACCAAGTACGGTCTCTCCATTCCTGACCGGTGCGGCGACACATCGCAATCCCTCGATGTTTTCCTCGTCGTCGATAGCGTACTCACGTTCCTCGATGCGGTCGAGTTCCTCATACAGTTTCTCCGGAGTGGTGATCGTCTCGGACGTTTTCGCCTCGAGGTCTACCGACTGGACGATCTTCTCTGCCCGCTCCGCCGGTAGGTACGCGAGGATCGATTTCCCGAGTGACGTCGAGTACATCGGCTGTTGCATACCCGCGTGCGATATCGTCTCGACAGCCTGCTCGCCAGCCGATTTGTATAGATACGACACTTTTCCGTGCTCCTCAACACCGAAATGCCCAATCTCACCCGTCTCCTCAGCCAGTTCGTCGAGTTCGCTCTTGATTATGTCGTAGTTGCCGATCTGACTTCGAACATCCTTCGCCATATCAAGGATTTTGAGACTGAGCCGGTAACCGTCGACCTCCTTGACAAGCAGTTTCTGCTCTTCGAGTGTCTTGAGGTGACTGTAGATGGTACTCTTCGAGTGATCCAGTTCCTCTGCGATCTCGGTAACCCCAATTTGGCCGCGATTTTGGATAACTTCGATGATACTGAAAGCGATCTCTACCGACTGTATCCGTCGGCCGCGACGTTCTTCGATTGGGTTTGCCATATGTATGCGAATTATCTCCCAGGTACATAAGAATGTTCCCGAGGTGGGAACAAAATGCTGGAGGGAGAATGGAACAGTTCTACTGCGTTCCATTTCCAATACGATAACAATTCTCCGCTATATTACGAAAAATCCTGATGTTCCAACTCGTATCATTCTATCGGGCTGAGCAACGCTTCCGTATTACATGTTCCCCACTGACGAACCTACGCTCAGAACCCGGGATACGCCGGAAAGGAGCTGAATTATTCTTATCCGCGATGGCAACAATAGAATATTCGGGACCAACTGCAACCAAATTACAAACGTGAGGATGTAAGGATATTTCGTTGGAGTTACAACCATAGTGTTGTAATTATTCTCCGTAAGGGAACTAGTAGACTCATCTATAATATGTAATATCTATGCTCGCTTGGTTGCTCCTGAAAGAGAGAGAGAGAGAGAGAGAGAGATGATTTTAGTCACCGAATTTACTCTTATCAATCGTTCAACTGGGAAATCACTAGAAGAACAACTCGATCGAAGGAAGTATTGAGAGTAATACCTTCCGTACTTACAGGCCGATTTTTGAGATGGACTCGAATAGTCCGAGCAGGCGCATTACATACATATATATGTAAATTGGTGTTCGGAATCGATATTTCCCCGTTCACCGGGCCACCGCGAGTACTTTCGACTCGCTTGGCAGGCGCTCCACCTACTCGAGCTCGTACTCGACGGCGCTGTACGCGAGGATATCAGTGATGTCCTGACCTTCAATACTCTCCAGACTCTCGAGTCCGAGGACGATCAAAAGCGGGTAGAAGTCACGCAGCTTTTGGAGATCGTAGTTTTCGGTGCGCATGCATTCGTAGCTGGCCTCCCGAAAGGCCAGTTCGATCTCGTTCCGGAGCCCGTCGGGGAGGTAGATCGTCAGGTTCTCCCACTCCTCTTTGACGTTCGTGACGTCGACCGGCTCGTAGTCGTCCTCCGTGTTCACCCAGAACTTCGCGTATTCCGCATCGTCGGTCCCGGTGTCGTCGTTCGATCGGTCGGTTTCGTCGGTCATCGGTAGACAGCACCTCGGTCGTCCGTCCGCTGTCCGTGATTCGATCGGCGTCGAAGTACTGCTAGTCGTACCATCAATACACCGTTGCCGAGAGAGGCGCTTATAAGTTTGGTCCGCAAGTCCGAACGGCGATCGAACGAGCGGTCTTTCCCGGAGACCGTAGTATTATAACCCATGAATCGATTTCGTACTAACTGTATGGAGCACACGGAGGAGCGATAGAATGCAGTCCGATAGCGCATCACTCGTCGACGACCTCACGCTCGAGGAGAAGATCGATCTCGTCCACGGGTCTCTCGATCCGAACGGGAAGGCGACCGGCTACGTGCCCGGTAACGATCGGGTCGGCATTCCCGAACTGACGATGGTCGACGGCCCCCTCGGCGTACGAGCACTGGGCGAGCAGGCCACCGCGTTCCCCTCGTCGATCGCACTCGCGTCCTCGTGGGACTCGAGCGTGGCCCGATCGTTCGGTACCGCACTCGGCCGAGAAGCCGCCGCACACGATCAGGACGTCGTGCTCGGACCGGGCGTCAACATCATTCGGACACCGCACGGGGGACGGAATTTCGAATACTACAGCGAAGATCCGCATCTCACCGCCCGGATGGGCGTCGGGACTATCGACGGGATCCAGTCCGAGGGCGTCGCGGCAATGGTCAAACACTACGTCGCGAACAACCAGGAGACGAACCGCTACGAGGTGAGCGCCGAGGTGAGCGAGCGAGCGTTACGAGAGATTTACTTGCCGGCGTTTCGTGCAGCGGTCGAAGAGGCCGACGTTCTATCGGTGATGACCGCGTACAACCGAGTCAACGGCGTTCACATGAGCGACCACGAACGCCTCCTCTCGGACGTACTGAAAGGCGAGTGGGGGTTCGACGGCCTGGTCGTCTCCGACTGGTGGGGAACCCGGAGCACCGTCGAAGCGGCGCTGGCCGGGCTCGATATCGAGATGCCGGGCGTCGAACTTGAGGCGTATCTCCCAGACGAGGCGGATGACGACGCGGACGGTCCGGACGACGAGGACGGCGAACTGCCGCCCATTCCGGACGTGCCGGCCTACTTCGGTGAGCCGCTTCGGGAAGCCATCGAGTCCGGTGCGGTCGACGAGTCGATCCTCGACGAGAAGATTTCGCGACTACTGCGCCTGATGGAATCGGTCGGCCGCTTCGAGGACGACGAACACGAGGGCGAACTCGACACGCCCGAGCACCGCCAGCTGGCGCGAGAGATCGCGGTCGACGGGACCGTTATGCTGACCAACGACGGCGCGTTGCCCCTCGACGAGAGCGATTCGATCGCGCTAATCGGGCCGAACGCCGACGCCGCCAAACTGGGCGGGGGCGGCTCGTCGGAGGTGTCACCGATCACTGAGACCAGCCCGCACGACGGGCTCGCGGAGCGAGCGGCCGACCTCTCGTTCGAGCGGGGCGTTCCGCCGATCGCCGAATCGTCGTTCTTCGACGATGCGGACGTGGACGAGTCAGTCACCGATGCTGCGGACGCAAGCATCGACGACGCCGTGTCGGCCGCGGAAACCGCCGACTGCGCAGTGATCGTCGCACAGGATAACGCTACGGAGTTCAAAGACCGAGACCACATCGAACTTCCCGGCGACCAGAACGAGCTCATTTCGGCCGTTGCCGAGGGGGCCGACCGGACCGTCGTCGTTCTCCGAACCAGCGGCCCCGTCGAACTCCCCTGGCTCGATGCGGTCGACGCTGTCCTTGAAACCTGGTATCCGGGCCAAGCCGACGGCGAGGCGCTCGCAGCGGTCCTGTTCGGCGACGCCGATCCGGGCGGTCGGCTCCCGGTCACGTTCGGCCGCTCTGCCGTGGACTACCCGACGGCCGACGAAGCGGCCTTCCCCGGCGTAGACGGCGAAGCCCGATACGATGAGGGCGTCTTCGTCGGCTACCGATACTTCGACGATCGCGAGATCGAGCCGCTGTTCCCCTTCGGGCACGGCCTGTCGTACGCGACCGTCAAGTACGACGACGCGACCGTCAGCGAGACCGACGACGGGTACGAGGTCACCGTCGACCTCCGCAACGTTAGCGATCGGATCGGGACGGAGGTCGCCCAGGTGTACGCGCGGAAGTCGGCGGCCCCAGTCGACTGTCCCGACCGCGAACTCGTCGGCTTCGAGAAGGTGACGCTCGAGTCCGGCGAAGAGGCGACAGTGACCGTCTCGCTCGACCGTGACGACTTCGCGTATTACGACGAGACTGACGGCTGGACGATCGCTGACGGACCGAACACTGTGCTCGTCGGCCGCTCCTCGCGGGACGTTCGGGCGACGTTCGACGTAGACGTGTAGAAACGGGCCACCGACCAACCCCGCGCTCGGTCTCGAGCACTCATTGACGGCATCGTTTGTGGCCATGCGTACCCTTTTGCAGTCGAACTGAGTAGCCAGCCCCGTGGCACTGGAAACTATCCTCCTCGCGGTCGGGAATCGCGATGAGACGCGAGTCGAACAGTTGACATCAACCGCGGTCGAGCTCGCCGAGCCGGTCGATGCACTCGTGACGGTCGCGCACGTGGTCCCGGCGGAGTCGGGGACGATCTCGGAGAGCGCATTACCGATCGCCGGGCAGCACCGACCGACCGTACTCTCGGACGACGAATACGACGACGTGCTGGATCGGTCCGAGATCGCCGACGCCGACGGTTCCGACGTCGACGATGCCATCACTCGGCACGAAACCGTCCGGGCAGTCGTCGATCGCTTAGAGAGTTCCGGCGTCACGGCCGAGACGCGCGGTGTGATCGGCGATTCGGGAGAGGCCCTCGTCACGCTCGCGAGGGAGAGCGACGCCGATCGGATCGTTATCGGCGGTCGACACCGGTCGCCGACGGACAAGGTCGTCTTCGGAAGCGTCGCACAGGACGTTCTGCTTTCGGCTCCGTGTCCGGTCACGTTCGTCCGCGACGCCTGACGGGTACGGTATCGAACGGTATCCGGTTCTTCAGCTCCCCTCCCACCTCTAACAGACGTGTTCACCGCAACCGTAATGCTTTACTATAGTTAATGTAAATGTTTTTCTACACGCTGGGTTCGATTACCAGACACACGGACGACACAAAATGTCAGATATGATCAATAGAGCGAGTGCTATCGGCTCGAATAGCTGTTCGAGAAGGCGACGGAACCGACGCCGGAACGGTTCCAATCCGCTCACGGACCGATCGACGCGACAGACACGGACGATTGACCCGATGGCCGACGGAGTGGTGTCGCAATGACGGACCGACAGTCGACTCCGTGGGCGACGATCGCGACGCTCATGCTGGCGGCCACGTTGCCCGCACTCTCGGGTGGAATCGTCAATCCGGTGTTGCCGGCGATCGAAGCGGCGTTCCCGTCGGTGCCAAACGCCGGCGTCCTCGCTCAACTAGTCAGTACATTGACTGGTTTGATTATCGCCATCTTCGCGCCGATCATCGGCGTGCTCGTCGACCGCTACGGCCGAAAGTCCGTCCTAATCGTCTCGATGATTATCTACGGAATCGGGCCCAGTTTGGCCTATTTCCTCGATTCGCTGTACCTGATCCTCGGAACCCGAATCTTCCTCGGGATCGCCGTCGCCGGGATCATGGTGAGCGTCACGACGCTGATCGCGGACTACTTCACGGGCAAGCGCCGAGAGACCGTGATGGGCTGGCAGGGCGCGATGATGCCGTTCGGAGCCGCGGTCGCCATGATCGCCGGCGGTATCATGGCCGACCTCAATTGGCGGACCGTGTTCCTCACCTATCTCATCGCGCTGCTCATGGTCCCGCTCGTCGTCCGCTTCATCGACGAACCCGACGTCGAGACGGCGAGCGATGGCTCTTCGCTGCCGTCACTCACCGAATTGCGTAACATCCTCGGCGAACTCCCCCTCGCGTTCCTGACAGGCGTCTATCTGACCATGTTCATCGGTATGATCGGGTACAACCAGATCAACGTCGAGATTCCGTTCTACCTACAGATGGTCACGTCGGTCAGCGGCACGATGACTGGGATCGCGATCGCAATCGTCTCGATCGTCGCCGGGCTCGTGTCGCTGAACTTCGATCGTATCCGCGAGCGATTCAGTCCCATCTCGATCATCGCCGGCATCTTCGCCGCGACCGGAATCGGATTCATCGTCGCCAGTGTGACCGAGAGTTACTGGATCATCGTCACAGGGATCGTCATCGCGGGCGCCGGACTGATACTGCTTACGCCGACGATAAACTACTGGGTGGCAGCGCGCGTCACCGAGCAGTACCGCGGTCGGGCTCTCAGTGGCGTCACGACGACGCAGTTCCTCGGTATGTTCATCTCACCGATCGCGGCCGAACCGCTGATCGCGCGACTGGGCACCGGCCAGGCGCTGCTGGCGATCGGTGGGCTCGGATTCGCGCTCATGGTCCTCTTCGTTGTCGTGGGGCTCCGACAGCGCTCGAACCCCGGAACAACGCCCGCAACGCAGCCGAACGACTGAGTCCGTGTCAGTAGAGGTGGCATCGAAAATACTCACAGACGCGCACTGATCGATACGACTAATCGAAACGCGGAACGCCGCCGAAGCGGCGGCCGAGCGAGGTCGTCGCCGCTGCCGTCACGGTATCACCCCGCGTTGGTAGCGAACGACTTACGAACAGCCCTGAGAGGGGAATCCCCCAACGTACCATCTACATATCATTCACTGGAATATTATTATATATTTCATATACAAATATAGTGTCTCGATAGGTATCGGTCACGGCATATAATTCTATCTGTAAGGTAATTTTATCATATGGCGCACTTACTTTTGCGAGTTTTAGAATTATATTGGGAGATGTCTCGAAATGGAGTGCAAAAGTACAATAAGCAGCCAGTTCGAATTCGGCGTCGTGATTGATTCCACTTTCGAACCGATTCGGAGCGCTGAGAGCCGGTTTCAGCTACCGAATTGGAGAGAAAGGAGACGCGGATGAACGGACAGTATGTGACGGGAAACACGCTCACGATCCGTCGAACGGCACCTGAAGAGAATAGTATATATTCGTATAGGTAGTGGATAGTATATTATTCCATATGTTTCTCTCGTTCGGTCGATACGTCAGTCCCTGTATCGTCACCCGAACACCACTGACTTCGGAAAAGAAACCTCGCTCGAGCAACCGGGTGCACGGCTCACGACCTCGAGTTCGAGTCAGTTCAATAATTCCGAAACGAACCCCGGGCGTTCGCTCTCGAGTCCACCGGACCAACTCGATGCAGCGATCACACAGTCTCCGTCACAGGGAAGGGGTTATGTCGCCGGCCCAGCCAACGAACACTGGATTCAACAGTGGATTTTATTGTATGCGACGGTCGAAACTACCGATACGCTCAGACGCACCTATGGACGATTCGACACAGCCGCCGCCGATAGACCGGATCACGGCCGCTCTGGACGACGGAAGCCAGGAGAGGGCCGTGACCCATCTCAAGCAGCTCAGACGGGATGATACCGAGCGCCAGAAAACAGTGCTTCGGAAGCTCCGGCAGATCGCCGAAGAACGACCGACTACCCTCGAGCCCGTACTCACGACACTGACGCGGTTTCTGACCGACGAAGAGCGATCGGTCCGTCTGACGACCGCGAAACTGTTCGTCGCCGTTGCCGAGGCCGACCCGAAGGCGGGCTCGGCCGTCGTCTCACCGCTCGCTGACCGGTTGGCCGACGAAGACGAGTTCTATTACGTCCGCGCTCGTTCGGCGGAGGCGCTCGGCTACGTCGCACTGGAGCGTCCGGACTCAGTCGCGTCGCCCGAGGTGCTCGCGGACCTGCGAATTGGCCTCTCGTTCGACGAACCCGAAGTGAGAGAGAAACTGGCGAAAGCGCTCGAATACGTAGCGTTGGGCGACCAGGATCGACTCCGTCATCACGTCGCAGACCTGACTGGGCATCTCACTGACTCGAGCGAACTCGTGCGATATCACCTCTGTACTGCGCTCGTCGTGGTCGGGTGTGAGTATCCGAGTGCGTTGTCCGAGAGTCAGACTGCCTTGGCCGATCGATTAGACGATGAGAGCCCCTATGTACGGGGACGAGCAGCCGAGGCGTTGGGATTGCTTGCCCGGTCGGAATCGGACGAGGCGATACCGGAAATGCCGTCGACAACAGATGACGATGCCGAGCGATTCCTCGTCGACCGAGTCCGCTTTGCGACTGACGGACGCGACGATAGCTCGGTAGGTCCCCCGTCCGACGAAATCGGGACGGTCGAGGCGATCCGGAACGGAACCGAGGCAGTCGTTAGTGAGATAACCGCTCCGGACGGCGACGAGTGTTCCCACTGTGGAGCCTCGCTTCCCGAAGCGGGGCCACCGATGTGTCCGCAATGCGGTGCTCCTCACTGACAGTATCGGGGCAGATTTTAGGCCGACCTAAATAGAAACGGTTTTAATGTTTAGGTGGGCCTAAAGCGGTATGAAAGATGAATTGGGCGAGGTCAAGGTGATAGTTCGCGAGAAACACCTGAAGACCGGAGCAGTAGTTGATAGTGTGTACCACACAGGGTGGTCGGAACTGGTCGGTGATAATGGGAAGTCAACCGGTCAACGACTGTCCGGTTCCACGGAGTTCGGTTCGATCGAATCGGCCGATATACGTCCGCAATGAGCGGAAAAAAGTCGAAGGCCGGAACGGAACGAGTCGCGGCGTCGGCGCTAAACCGAACGCGATTCGGCTGGCTCCTCGATCCGAATCTCGTCATGGTGGTGTTCGGCAGTCTCGCTATCGTATTGGTTGGTGGATTAATTCAGGTGAGCTACGGGGCCTATTCAATGACGGCTACGGAGGCGTGGTATGCGCTATTCAATCCGAACGTGATATTCAATCCGCAGGCCTGGGACGCGTTCTTGCTGGGTGAGGCGATGCCAGAGATGCGGACCGAAAGCCTGATCGTCTGGAATATCCGCCTCCCGCGGGTGTTCGTCGCAGTCCTCGTCGGAATGAATCTCGGGGTCTCGGGGGCGATCTTTCAAGCGGTGACCCGAAACGAACTCGCGAGTCCCTTCATTCTCGGTGTCTCCTCCGGAGCAGGGCTCATGATCCTACTGACGCTCGTCGTGTTCGGGAGTCTGACGGCGTTTCTCCCCCTGATCGCCGCTCTCGGCGGAGCGGGCGCGTTTCTCATCGTCTACGTGATCGCCTGGAAGAACGGGACCTCACCGGTTCGGCTGGTCCTCGCCGGTGTCATCGTCGGGACCGTCTTCGGCTCGCTGCAGACGGCGCTGTTTTTCTTCGCCGACGATATCGGTGTCGTCCAGTCGGCCATCGCGTGGACCACGGGGTCGCTTACCGGAACCGATTGGGAACAGGTTCGACTCATACTCCCGTGGACGTTCGTAGTGGTGTTGCTCTCTATCGCCGGTTCACGCCAAATGAACGTCCTCCTGCTGGGTGAGCAGACGGCGAAGTCCCTGGGAATGTCGATCGAGAAGGTCCGGTTCGCACTGTCGGGCGTCGCCGTCCTCGCGGCAGCGGCGAGCATCGCCGTCGCCGGCATCGTCGGATTCGTCGGACTCATCGTTCCGCATATGGTGCGGAACCTCGTCGGGAGCGACTCGAAGAAACTGATTATCGGCTGCCTGTTCATCGGTCCGGCGCTGATGGTCAGTGCCGACGTGGGCGCACGACTCGCACTGAGTCCCACACAGGTCCCCGTCGGCATCGTCACCGGCCTCCTCGGCGGGCCGTACTTCCTCTATTTGATGCGCAAACAGGAGAACATGGGTGAAATCTGAATGGAATACGACATCGCGGACACGCGACAAACGAGCGACACGGGAGACGCGATCATCGACGAATCGTCGGCCACGGCTGACGGGTCCACTCCGAATACACTCTCCGGATCGGAACTGGTGTTTCGATATTCGAGTTCGGACGAGCCGATCATCGATGGTGAGAGCGAGCGATCGGTGCTCGAGGCGGAACTCGAGACCGACGATGGGCGAGTCTCGCGGCCGTTACAGGTTGAACAGGTGCAATGCCACGGCCTTCAGGCCGTGGATACGCGCCGTCACTTAGCGCCACAATCCACCGACGATAGCACGGCCTGATATTTCACTAGAGACTTAAGAAATCGTGTCTAATTTCAATCGTAATGGTCACGGTGACTGTCACCGCGAAGTTCCATAACCCATCCCTCTCACGGCGGAAAGAGTGGCAACACGCCTCTCGACTCTACCGTGACACCAAGCAGTTCTGCATCGAGGGATGGGAGAACGGCGACTTTGACAAATCCGTGACCACGGCCAGTATCGACAATGACCTCTACTCGGCTATCCAGAACCAAGCTATCCGAGAGGCGAAATCCGACCACAACAAGGACGGAGAGGTTCGCTATCGAGAGAGTCAGCCGTTCGCCGTCAACAACCAGAACTGGGAACTCGACACGACCGACAATGGCGCGGTCATCGTCGGTTTTCCATGCATCTCGCAGTGGTGGTACACGCCGATAGAGGTGTACGACGACATTGCCGACCCTGTAGACCAATTGGTCGAAGGTGACGCAGAGAAGACACGACTTCAAGTGTACCGTCGCGGAGCCGACTGGTATTGTACGTTCAACATCGAGTACGACACCGACACGTCGGGCGAGACACCCATTGGTGTCGATATAGGCGAACGGCACATCCTCGCTGCGACAGCCTATGGTGAGAACGAGTCAATGCTGGTGTCGGGTGGTGAGGCGAAGTACGTTCGACGCAAATATCGTTCCCTACGCGATTCGCTTTCGGAAGCGGGTGCGCTTCGCGCACGTAACCGCGTGGGTAACAAAGAACAGCGTCGAATCAAGGACTTGAACCACAAACTCTCCCGTCGCCTCATCACATTCGCGGAACAGTTCGAGAATCCTGTCATTCGGATGGAAGACCTCAAAGGTATCCGCGAGAACAGTTCGTGGTCAGGTGTCCACTCGTGGCATTTCCACCAACTCCAACAGTTCATCACGTACAAAGCCGAACGTGCTGGCATCCGTGTCGAGATGGTCGATGCATATCATACCAGTCAGGAGTGTTCGGCGTGTGGTTCGATGGGGGCTCGTAATGGTGACTACTTTTCGTGCTCGGAGTGCAATCGTGAACGCCACGCTGACCTGAACGCATCGGAGAATATCGCACAACGGGAGGGTGAACCATGCACGGCGTAGCAGTTCGGCTGTTACCAGAACCCAGTGGGTTCTGGCAGCTAACCAGATTCCACAGGAGTCTGGTGATGACGCGAACCGTGCTACCTCAGTGGTTGAATAGCCAGTCGTCTTTGACGCCCGCTGTATGCGGGGAGGAAGGCCCCATTGACAGGGCTGCACGCGCTGGAAAGGACGTCCTTGGTCACAACTGGACGGCGACCGTCGAAGGGTCACGCGAAAGCGTACTTGAACCCCGAGGAAACGCGCAACCTGAATATCCACTTCGTGGATTCCCGCGTCTTTCGGCGCGGGAGAATGTCAATTCGACTGTTCCGCAGCTCTGGTCTCGGAGTGGAGCACTCGCGGGGAGTTGCTCGCAGCGGAGTGCCTGTCTGCCGATCTGTGGGGCGTGCAGGCGGTGAGATGGACGACCTCTCCGAGTTCTTCGTCGACCCCGCCTCTCACGGAGCGGTCGAGGACGAACAGGTGTTTAGGCTGGCCTAACAATCGGAGGACTTATTATAATTTAGGCGAGCCTAAAAGCATAATGGGAGACGAAACGATACGCGGCAAACCGACGCGGCGGGATTTCGTAACGTACGGCAGTACAGCTGTTGGAAGTGGACTGCTAGCAGGGTGTTCGGAGTTAGTCGGACAGGAGGGAGCGGCGGAGACAGAGACGGCCGGGGACGAATCGTACTCGGTGTCGATGGAACCGATGGGAAGCGTCGCGTTCGATCAGGTACCCGAACGATGGGCCGCATACGACGGCGGCTACGCCGATATGGCCGTTGCACTGGGTCAGGCCGACGGGTTGACCGGCGTCGGTGGTGCGGATCGCTACTACACCTACGTTTACGACGAACTTCCCGACGTCACCATCGACCGAGACGTCATCGAGCAATATCCGGAGGTCCGAACCAAAGAGGAGTTCTACGAACTCGAGAGCGACGTCCACCTGTACGACCCCCAGATGCTGGTCAATTGGTTCGACTGGAGCGAGGGAGACGTCGACGAGATCGCGACGAACGTCGCGCCGTTCGTTGGGAATCTGATCTTCCGCCGATCGGACAACTGGCACGATTACCGCTACTACACGCTGTACGAAGCGTTCGAGAAAGTGGCCGAAGTCTTCCAGCAGCAGGATCGCTACGAGGCATTCAGCGAACTGCACACCGAGTTTATCACGTCGATTCAGGAGCGGCTGCCGCCCAGTGACGACCGACCGGAGGTCTTCCTCACCTTCGAGGGGACCGACGAACCGGAGACGTTCTCGCCGTATCGGCTCGGCGATGCGGGGACGAGCAAGAAACAGTGGCGCGATCTCGGCGTCCACGACGCGCTGTCGGGGACGGATATCGACAACCTCAGCACCACGAACCGCGGTGAACTCGACTACGAGAACTTACTCGAGATCGATCCCGACGTGATTCTCGTCCGCGGCCACGAACGACAGTCCGCCACGGCGTTCCGCGACACCGTTCTCGACTACATGCAGAGCCATCCCGTCGGGAGCGAACTCACTGCCGTACAGAACGGGCGGGTGTATCGCGGCGGCTACCTCAATCAGGGGCCAATTCACAATCTCTTCCTGACCGAGCGAGCGGCGAAGCAACTGTTTCCCGAGGAGTTCGGCGACGTGACCGGTGACGAACAACTCTTCGACCGACAGGCGGTCGCGGACATCATCACCGGGGAGTTCGAACGATGAGTGACGACACTGACAGAACGACTGAGGCACCGACGCGCAGAGACGCACTGAAATACGGCGGGACGCTCGCAGCCGGTGTCGCCCTCGCGGGATGTTCGGATCTGGCCGAACAGAGCGGCGGGGACGAGACGGCCAGCAGTGAATCGTACTCGGTGACGATGGCACCGATGGGCGAGGTGTCGTTCGACTCGCCACCGGAGGGCATCTTCACGCGGCTGACCCACCACGCCGGGATGGCCTTCGCCCTCGGCCGCGGGAACGACGTCAACGCGATGCACGCCCCCGAGTACTACGACAAACTGTGGAATCAGTTCACGCCGCGACTGCCCGGCGTTACGCTCGACTGGACCGGGTTGTACTCCTCGTGGGATCCGAGCAAGGAGATGCTCTACGATCTCGACAGCGACGTCCACCTGGCCGATCCGGCGAGTGTCAACGCCCTCGATAGCTGGAACGCGGAGGACGTCGAGGAGATCGATGAGACCGTGTCCCCGTGGTTCGGAAACAAGTACAGCGACAGACACGACGAGCCGCCGTCAAACTGGGCCGACCGCTACGAGTACTACGGCCTCTGGGAAATGTTCGAGAAGGTCGCAGCGGTGTTCCGCGAGGAGGAGCGGTACGAGGCGCTCGCGGAGATACACACGTCCCTGTTGGACACGATCGAGACGGATCTGCCCCCGAAACAGGAACGCCCAACCGTAGTCATGGCGGGAATGAGCGATATCGAGAGCATGTACGCCTACACGCTTGACACGCCCGGATTTCTGACGGCGCACGTGCGCCCGCTCGGTCCAATCGGCGCGCTGGGCGATGGCGTCTCCTCGGGCGACATGATCGACATGGAAGTACTGCTCGAGGCCGATCCGGACGTTCTCTTCTCGCTGGGCGGGATGCACCCCGACACGGATCTGTCCGGGATTCGATCGGCGTTACGGAACCACTCCGCCGGCAGCAAGCTCTCGGCGGTCCGAAACGAGCGCGTCTACCCGCAGGGGGCCCGCTACCAGGGGCCGATTCTGAACCTGTTCCAGTTGGAGATGACAGCGAAACAACTCTACCCCGATGTTTTCGGCGAGTGGCCGGCCTACACCGAGGGGCCGTATCCGGAGATTCCCGAAGGCGAGCAGCTATTCGACCGGCAGGCGGTCGCAGAGATCATCACGGGTGATCGGTGAATGCGCGCTCGAGAGTGGGCGATTGCGGGCGCGTTCCGTGATCCGGAAGAGTACGACATCCCCGCCCTGCCGTCGTGGCGAGTCTGTCGAAGTGAGTGTGGCGGACTGGCGTTCGCTGACGGAGACGGAGAGCCGTTCATCGCCGCCGAGAATCCGGTGAGGGTCAGACGATAACCATGACCGATGAACACGATCGACTCATGAGAGACGATACCGATAGCACGACGGACGTACCGACACGCAGAGACGCGCTGAAATACGGCGGCACCGTGATCGGCGGCGGACTGCTCGCCGGCTGTACGGGCGATCCGGGAACGGAATCAGCGGACGACACGAGCGGATCATACTCCGTGACGATGGAGCCCGTGGGTACCGTCGAGTTCGACGGGGTTCCCGAAACCTGGGTTCCGTACACCGGTGATTACGCAGATATGGGCGTCGCACTCGGCCAGAGCGACGGGCTCTCGGCAATCGGGGTCAGTGACCGGTTCGGGATCCATCTGTACGAAGAACTTCCCGGCGTCTCCGTCGACGAGGGCGACCTCACCGAACTCTATCAGGACGGTACCGGCAAAGAGGTCTTTTACGAGCTCGAGAGCGACGTCCATCTCATCGATCCGAACTTCATGGTGAACCGCCTCCAGTGGAGTCAGGCCGACGTCGACGAGATCCGAGACACCGTCGCTCCGTTCGTCGGCAACACGATCTTCTCTCGCGTCTACGACTGGCACGACTACGCGGACTACACGATGTACGAAGCGTTCGAGAAGGTCGCGCAGGTGTTCCGAGAGCAGGCCCGGTACGAGGCCTTCGAGGAGTATCACGACGAAGTGCTCGCTGACGTTCGAGCACGGATCCCGAACGAAACGCCGGACATCGCGGTCCTCTATCCGGCAGAGATACCGCCGGAATCGTTCTATCCGTACCTGATCGGCTCCGGGACGCAGTCCAAACACTGGAACGACCTAGACGTCGGAGACGCTCTCGCTCAGCGCGGCATCGCGGACGCGCAGGCCGGCGGCGGCAGCATCGATTACGAATTACTGTTAGACATCGACCCGGACGCCATCGCCATCAGGATTCAAGGCGAAATCACACAGGAGTACTTCGACGACGAAATCGTCTCCCACCTCCGGACCCACGACGTCGCGAGCGAACTGCAGGCAGTGCAGAACGATCGCGTCATCTACGGTGGCCTGACTTATCAGGGGCCGATCATCCACCTGTTTCAGCTCGAGCGGGCGGCTCGCGAACTGTATCCGGACGAGTTTGGAGATGAACAGCTGTTTGACCGACAGCGAGTCGCGGACATCGTCAACGGGGAGTTCGACCAATGAGTGCGACCGAGACTGCGCGAGCGGAGACGACGTTCGATCACGACGTCGTCATCGTCGGCGGCGGTCCCGCGGGCTGTGCAGCGGGCGTTTTCACCGCCCGGTATGGCCTGGACACGGTCATCTTCGATCGCGGGCGCTCCTCGATTCAGCGATGTGCACACCTCGAGAACTATCTCGGCTTCCCGGCAGGGATCGACATCGAGACGCTGTACGGGCTGCTACACGACCACGCCGAGCGGGCAGGGTGTGAGATCGTCTCCGACCTCGTCGAGTCAGTCGAGCGGGTCGACGACGGAGACGGGTTCGTTATCGGTCTCCAAGACGGGGAGCGGGTCACCGCTCGCCGGGTGGTCGCGGCCACGCGCTACGATGGCGAGTATATGCGCGGTCTCGACGACGAGACGGCGATGTTCGAGACGCACGAGCACGACGGCGAGGAACACGTGCATTTCGACAAGAGTTACGCCGAGAGCGACGGCACCACGCCGGTCGACGGGCTCTTCATCGCATCACCGTACGGAGAGACCGGCTACCAAGCGATCATGGCCGCCGGACACGGCACACGGGTCGGGATCACCGTCGTCGAGGCCGTTCGACGGGAGCAAGGCTATCCCGACCCACTGGCGAATTACTACGACTGGATGCGCATGGACGCGGAACTCGAGGACGAGTGGCGCGACCGAGACCGGTGGCGAGAGCAGTTCGACGACAGACTGCCCGACGACCACGGCCTCGGGGACGAGCGACTCACCGAACTCCGTGAACGGGAGATCGATCGCAGACTCGCATCGTATCTCTCCGATGAGGAGATCGAACAGCGGCGTGAGCGCGGTCAGAAGCAACTGCTCGAACATATCGACGACGACCTGATTCTCCGAGCGGCGCGTGAAATCGAGAGTACCTAACGGCGGAGACGAATCGATATCCGGTCGTTGACGGCTCGAGGATCGCCGCTGGTCGACGACGACGTGAATTTGATGCGCGTTCAGATATGCAATGTGTTCATCCCCTCACTCTGCTAACTGAGAACTCATATTTCGGGATGTCCTGTATTCCAGTTACTACAGCCACAGATTTCGCGGACGACGACCGAATGACAACCCTTAATCGTGGCCGACAAGTAAAGAGATGTAGCGGGATGGGATAGCCAGGAGATTCCGGCGGGCTCATAACCCGCAGACCGGTAGTTCAAATCTACCTCCCGCTACTTTTCACGGATTCAACGACGACCGACGAGTATGACGAGGAGGGAGTACTGAATCCGTGAAAATAGTTTGGTGGTAATTTGAACGAGAGAAGGCCGTGAGCGGAGCGAGCGGTCTTCGCGTGGTTCAAACGCTACTTCTCTACAGCTTCGAATCGTCCCGGTACACCTCGTTAGGTCCCGATCTCGAGCCATCTCGAAGAGACGCCGAGACGAATCACGTTGGAGAGACGCTCCGGGGATCATCTCTCCACTCGTGAAGGAATTGCAACCGGAATCCGAGACGCGCAGAACGCATATAGCTCTCGCAGCCCTAACTGGGCTGTAATGGACGATTCGGCGTCAACTCGAACGCAGCCACAGATCCATACAGCGCCGCGAACGGATATCTCACAGAATCAGGGCAAGTTCAGGATCCATCTCAATTTCCCCGGTCACGCGCTCCCGAATCACGACGACCACGGCTACGGTCCGCTGGCGACCGTCGTCGAGTCGTTCATGGACCCGGGAACGCTGATCCGGATGCACCAGCATCGAAACGAGGAAATTATCTCGTGGGTACCCGATGGTGTGATGCGCCACGACGACCGGCAGGGCAACGCTCTCGTCACCGATTCCGACCACCTGATGGTGATGAACGCCGGCAGTGGTTTCTGGCACGCCGAGGAGACTACCGCGGACGACCCGCCACTGCGGATGCTGCAGATATTCGTCCGCCCGCACAGCCTCGACTTGGAGCCCGGTATCCAGCATGAACCCATCCCCGAACAAACACCCAACGCGTGGCGCCATCTCTTCGGCCCCGAAGACAGCGATGCCCCCCTGTACGTCCGCAACGACGTCCACTTCTACGACTGCCGACTCGAGGCTGGCGCGACCGTCACACTGCCCTCCCGTTCGGAATGGGATACCTACGTCTACGTGTTCGACGGGGCAGTCACGGCCGGGGATGAGGAAACCAGTATCGGCTACACGGAAAGTGGACTGGTGACCGACGAGGGCGATGTGTCCGTGACCGCTTCTGAGGACTCGATCATCGTCGCATTCTGTATCAACCCTGCGGCTCCGATCACCCGCCAGGGGACGATCGGCCGTTAGTCAAACGCCCGGAGTCCATGCTTTTCATGTGGTTTTCCCCTACCGCAGTATACTGTTATCTCTTCGCAGCGCCGTACTCGATATTGACCGCTGGAGTGCTCGGAGAATCGGGAGCTTCGATACCGTTCCAATCGACCAGCCGAACGTTCGCCATCTGGCCGGAAAAGCGGTACCGCTGGACGCCGACCTCGATCGAACCTTCCACCGTTCCGCCGGAGATGATCGTTGCCTCTTCGCGGTGATCAGCATTCATCATCTCGATCTCGCCGTCGACGGTGATCTCGTAGTTCGAGGGAACACCACGACCGACGATCGTCACGAGGTTCGGCAGTTTTCTCTCTGTCTCGGTTCCGTTTTGTCCCGGAGCATCGCGTGCCATACGTCGACAGCGAACGACTTCGGGGATAAACTTTGCATCAAGATATGAAGCGATTAAACAGGCCTCGATTCGGCTTACTTGGACTACCCCAACCACTTTCCTCTCACTTTCCGTGCGATACCTAATGGTCACGACGCTCAATCGCCGAACGCTCCTCCTGAGCGGTAGTGGCTCGACAGATGGATACTCTCAACAGGCAGATACTCACCGATACTGAGAATTCGGTAGTGAGGATCGAACTGAAAATAATCGGTACAGAGACAGAACCGATCTCCGTTCTTTCAACTATTTCCGGGATCCTTATCAGTCAATAGATGGAAATTCCGATATGTACGATCTCACAGGCTTCCAGCGTGACCTCCTGTACACGATCGCCGGCCAAGACGACCCACACGGACTCGCGATCAAAGAGGAACTCGAGAAGTACTACGAGAAAGAAATCCATCACGGACGTCTCTATCCGAACCTCGACGATGTCGTCGATAAGGGCCTCGTCGAGAAAGGCGAACTCGACCAGCGGACGAATTACTACACGATCACGGCCCGCGGACGGCGTGAGCTCGAGGCTCGTCGAGAGTGGGAAGATCAGTACGTCGGCGAATTACTCGCGAAATCGGAGTGACGGAACTGACAGCAAGTGAAGAGACCAAGCCCGCTGTCGGACAGGGACCTTCCCAACTAAGTAGCCTATTCGGTTAGGCTGATTAGTTAGCCCAGTAACACCACACGATCGGCTGGGCTACCAGTGCGAGACTGCGAGGGTGAATGAATCGTACCAGCGAACTGCAGTAGAAGAAGCAATAACAGACGAAACCGATCTGGACACCCCTCTATCGATGTGTTTTTCCAAAAGTCACCCGCGTCTCGAGCGGGGCGGCCACCAATCGGAAGAAAACTGAGAGAGGATTGAGAAAGAACCGAGAGAAAACTGAAATACTCACCTCTATCGATCTGTTTGGAGTAGCGACGCTATTACTCGAGGGAGCGAGAGAACGAGACGAGATGCAGAGACACCCCTCTATCGATGTGTTTTGTAGTAAAGGGACGGAGGGAGAACGGGATCCCAGTAGAGGGAGAGGAGATGATTTACTGAAATATGGGTTTTGAATGGGGTAAGAAGCATGTTTAGAGAGAACTCTGTCCGTAAGAGAGTACGAAGACAGTGTTGGTGAGAAAGCAACGGAATACGAACGAGTCGAAACACATCGAACACATCGATAGAGGGGTGTGGGGGTCTCTAGTCTAGGTCTAGTCTAGGAATATAGTATAATAGAGAACGGAAAAGCGCGCTTCAGTCCCTCTTCTGCGTAATACCTGGAGAGCGAGGTTCTAGTATCGGTCGAGTATCGTTGAGGGTCGTCAATCACCCCCTTCCCCTCGCGGCCGCAAACACATCGATAGAGGGGTGTCTGTCTCCGGAACCGTCTCGGTCGAATCGACTCGCCTTGGAACACTTCGTCGTTCGTTTCATTCTATTCCTATGCTTGTCGCACCCATTCCGTAAAATTACGGCGGATCAGCCGTTAATCCGGAAGTCACACATCGATAGAGGTGGCCAACACTTTTGGTCCTCCCCTGTATGAGCCACCGTATGGACGACTTCGAGGATCCTCGAGATGGGGCGGGGACGTCGGAGGAGGGATCACAGTCGATCGAGGACATGTTGCTGGAGTTCGATCAACAGGAGGGGCTCATTCGCGATCGATCGCTCCTCGATCCGAACCATATCGTCGAAGAAGATCGGATCGTCGGCCGCGACGAGCAGCTCCAAGAAGTCACTAAAATGCTCCGTGTCGCTCTCGGCGACAACCGTCCGCCGAATCTCTTTCTCTACGGCCCCTCAGGGACTGGGAAGTCACTCATCACGAAAGCCGTCTGTAAGAATATCAGTAAAATCTGTGAGACGCGCGATATCCGATTCGGAACGATCGAAGTCAACTGCCAGGATCTCGATACCCTCGGCGTCGCAGTCTACGAACTAGCGAGTCGCGCTGCAGACGAAGCCGACGTCGCGGTCGAAGTCCCGAAACACGGTGTCGCGACGAAAGAAAAGTGGGACGAACTCTATCGTATCGTCAACGAGAACTTCGATTCAGCGGTGTTCGTCCTCGACGAACTCGATATGCTCGTCGGGCGGCGAGACAAACAAGAACCGGCGTTCTCTCGACTGCTCTATCAACTCTCACGAGCCGGTGCGACGAACGATCTCACCGCGCACGTCTCCGTCGTCGCGATCTCTAACGATACGAAAATGATGGAATCAGTTGGCAGTCGCGCCCTGAGTTCGTTCACGCCCGAAGACGTCCATTTCGACGACTACGATGCGAACCAGCTGCAGTCGATCCTCCGTCGCCGTCGGGACGCCTTCTACGAGGACGTTCTCGACGAGGACGTTATCCCGCTGGCGGCGGCCTTTGCGGCCCAGACTCACGGCGATGCTCGGAAGGCGATCGATCTGATGCGCGTCGCCGGCGAGCTCGCAGAACGTGAAGGTGACGGAAGTGTCGGTGAAGATCACGTTCGGGAAGCGCAGGACAAGGTCGAGAAGAACCGGGTCCTCGAAGTCGTCCGCGGTATCAGTACGCAGAAGAAATTGTGTCTCTATGCGACGGCAGCAGTGGCGTCTGAGACCGACGACGAATCCGCTCGCAGTACGACCGGATACAGAGTATATCAGTTCCTCACGGACGCGATCGATGCCGAACAGTATCACCAGGAGACCTACGTCAACAAGATGAAAGAGATGACGACGTACTCGCTCGTCGACTTCGAACGCCGGAGCCACGGACCGAGTTCCGGAATGTTCCTCGAGTTCCAGTTCGGCGAACGGCCCGGAACGATCCTCGAAACGCTTCGAGAAGATTCCCGTATCGGCATCGTCTCATCGGAAGAGGTGACGAGCGTCGTCAATGCACAGGTTCGAAACGAGACGTGACATCCTCCGACGGCTACAGCTGTGGGATTTCGCCTCGCTATCGCTGTAACATCGTTTGGTCTGGCGGGCACCTCTATCGATGTGTTTTCTCAGTACTACACACACCTCTATCGATGTGTGATATCGGCTAATAACCGCTGAGAGACGGAAATATAGCAATGTGTGGCTATGGGATATGGGTAGATAGTCGTCCTATTTCCACTCGAGCAGTGACGATTTCGTCTATTAGCGGTTTTTCAATTACTGAGAAACCAGACACACCTTTATCGAAGTGTTCCCCGTTCGGTCCCGAACTCGACGATAGTCTCAGAACCGGGAACAACTGAACAGTGTACGGAAGAATCGTACGCGGTCCGCTCTACAACCGATCGGCTTCTGACAGAGGCAGAACAGCGGACGGAGTGGTACTGACCGTAATATATCTGTTATATATGTAGTAGAGTGAGCTTCGATAGAACGATAGCGTTCTGCAATATGTCTTTCTATCTAACTATCATAAATACTCCACCTACTGGCCCTGAAGACCGAGGTTACTCCGGACATAGTGGTGTAGGTCGGGATGAATCACGTAACACTGGCCCCTGATAATTCTTATCCGATAGTATAGAGATAGTCAATAATATTCAGATAATGATGTATTCTCATCGGTCGCGTCGGCATCAATCAAATGATCTTGAATGGAGTCGTGGACACCGACATCGTCGACGATCTCATCGAGTGATGAAACGATGAGTTCGACGTCCATGTCGAGCGTATACTCGCGATACGTTCCTCCACGCCGACCTTCATTACGCTCAGTGACCGAAACGAGTCCGAGCATAGCGAGTTCCGACAGATGATCGCGCATTCGACGCGGGACGAGCGGATCTCGTCCGGCCCGCTGTGCGAAGTTGGTGTAGCGGGGACGGACGTCCCGAGACCGAATCGGCGTTTCGTCCTGGAGATGGAGCGTAAGCAACGAGTACAGTACCAGGTGGCCGTGTTGCGTGAGCCCGTTAATACCCTCTTCGATACGTCCGCGTTCCAAGTCGTGGCGACCCGCCTCTACGTGGCTCTCAGTGACGATCGTTGCCTCGTCCTCTTCTCGAGCGAGATCGCCGGCCTTCATGAGGAGATCGATCGACTGACGGGCATCACCGGCGTCTTTTGCGCCGTACGCTGCACACAATGGAATCACTGCGTCGTCGAGGACGTCATCGTGAAACGCGACTGCCGCACGCTGTTCGAGGATCTTCTGGAGATCGCCCGCGTCGTAGGCGGGGAAGTGAATCTCCTGTTCACAGAGCGAGCTTTTGACTTTCGGGGAGAGGTCATCGCGGAACGAGAAGTCGTTCGAGATGCCGATGATTCCGATCTTCGCCGCAGAGAGATTGTTGTTCGCACGGGCTCGAGGAAGTTGATAGAGGATCGAATCGTCGTCGACGTGGTCGACTTCGTCGAGGACGATCAGATTGGTGCCGCCGATTTCGTCGAGGTCGTCCCATAGCATTTCGTAGACCGTCGCCCGGGGATACCCAGTGGTACTGATCTGGTTCGGCTCGTCTCGAAGTTCGTTGACCAGCCGCGTCGCGATTTGGTATGACGATGTGAGACCGTCACAGTTGAGAAAAGTGAGATGGAGATCGATGTCGTCGTACTGTCCGGCGTCTTCCTCGAGGTGAGAGAGGAGATATCTGGTGGCTGCAGTCTTTCCGACACCGGTTTTCCCGTAGAGAAAGACGTTGTTTGGCTGCTCACCGTTGATTACGGGCTGTAACGCAGCCTGATACATTTGAATTTCTTCGTCACGACCGACGAGCTGTTTCGGCTGGTAATCTTCTCGTAACGCATCGCGATTTCTGTAGATTTCAGTGTCGCGTTCGAAGAGACTCATTCGGGTTGTCTGTGCGTCCCTCTAGCAGCATGGTTTATAAAACCACACTGTCCGGAGTGTCCGCTGTTCTCGTGGTTTATATTAGACTCCGGTACACACCCACCCCACCATGTCCGCAGTAATCTCTCTGAGAAGGACGCCCATTAGAAGGAAGCTCTAGAAAGAGGAATATTTAATAGGGGTTGGTGTGAGCTAGTCCAAATGGCAACTCCTGCTTTATATTTCTACGTTTCACAGAATGTAATATATTCTCATTCGTCAACTCATCTGATTTTCGGAAGAGAACAGCGGACATAGTGGGGTGGGTGTGTCCTCTTTTACTGCTCTTTGAATGATCTCATCAGTTCCCACCGGTGTAGCCTGAGTGAGTCGTTTCTCCAGACCGAACAGATATGACAGAACAGCGAGCACGGTGCATAGAACAGCGGACACGGTGGTGTTTCATCACCGATTCACTCTGGAAGACGGCCTCGCTACTAGCCGAGTCGTAACTTCACGATGAGTCGTAACCGTCACGATTTATATGTATATAGTAGACAGATGATAGAGCTTATATTCTGACGGGATAGCTCATCACATGGCGCTCACAGATGCAGTCCGGTACCAGACTATGAGTCGGCCGCTGCTCTGGCCCCGAAACCGGTCGGGGTACCCTGCGCCACTTGTCGTAGCTCTCCGAAAAGCTAGTCCCGTGCTGTCCCGTAGCAAGCGGATACACTAGCCTTTCGGCTCTCATTGATCGACGTCGGTACATTCGTCTGAGTATACGGACGGGAGCTGAGCGTCTCTGAACACGGACGCAGTGGGCGTCTCTGAACGCGGATGCAGTGGCACTGGTCCCGATATACTCGGTGTTTCATATCGAATAGCGCAGTCTCAGTCCTGAGTTCGTCGTCCGCCCGTGTATTTCCTCATCGCCTTTCCGTTCGATGGTATCTCCTTCCTATATGCATAGTCAACCTTCCTGGTGTGAAAATGGGTTCCCGTTTTCCAGAGCAGAAACCTCTTTTCAGGATCTGTTATACTGTTCTCGTCTGATCCGACTCAGGGAGAACAATCGCACAGTCACTCTGCTCACGGCCTTTATCACCGAAGACGCATACGGCTCTTTGTCATCAGAGACGTATTCTCGATATCTCCCTCTTTGACCGAGATCCGACGTCTCCCTCTTCGACCGAGATATCTGCTCGGTTCGTCGGGGGTCCGAAGTATGCGACTACACGTTCGAATCATCACAACGGTCTATCTATAGTACGGGGCCGACGATTCGTCGCCAAGCGAATCGCGTATTCGACGGCACCGATACCGCTCCTCCATATTGCAACGGCGTATTCGTCTGACTGCGTTCCTTTCCGAACAACAATGAAATATCGATTCTCCCTGTCCGAACCGTTACACCATTACGGTTGTAATTCATCCAGCTACATCCGGTTCTATCCTGAGTCTCCCGTCTCGAGATCGCTATTTCTCTCCTGTAAATTCGGATCAAGAAACGTTGTAATCCGTATAAACGTTATAATCCGTACAAACGACGCCAAGAGGAGCTAAATTTATACATTCCCGAAAGAGGAACACCTAACACTACCTGGTTCCAGTTTGCCTCGAGTCCGGACCATCCGTTCGGAGCGACTGACGAAACTACGGAACCAGACCGCTATCGAGGCCGTTTGTACGAGTAATGGTTCTCCGGTAGCAGGCCGTTCTGTACGCAAACCAGCTATCGGTGAATCGCGTTTCAAACTCATCTCTCGATTCGCGAGCGCACGTCGCATCGTCCGCGTGGGAACGTTCAGAACTCCAGTTCGGAGTCGTAGTCGGCGACCGACGCGGCCGTCGGCTCGTCGGGATCGACGCGGACGTCGATCAGTTCCGGCCCGTCCTCCCGTGCTAGTGCGGCGTCGACGGCGCTCTCGAGCCCCGAGAGCGTCTGCACCGTCTCGCTCCGACAGCCGAAGCCCTCCGCAATAGCGACGAAGTCGGGGGAGGACCAGTCGAATCGGTGGCCCTCGGCGTACTGGTCGATCGCGGGCGACTTACTGATGATTCCGTAGTCCTCGTTGTTGAAGAGGATCGTGAGCACGTCCAGATCGTACGCCGCTGCCGTGTGTAGTTCCTGCAGACACATCATGGCCCCGCCGTCGCCCGTCAGCGCGACGACCGGCCGCTCCGGTCTCGCGAGTTTCGCACCGATCGCGGCCGGAATACCGACGCCCATTCCGGCCCACGAGCCGGCAGTGACGTACGTCTCCGGTTCGGACGTCTCGAAGGTCTGCTTGGCCCAGAGCCGAAATCCGCCGATATCCGTCGTCACGACGGTCTCGCGGGGCAGGACGTCGCGGAGCGTCCGGAGCGCGCCTGCCGTCGCGATCGGTACGTCGTCCTCGAGCAAGCCGCTGTCACTGAGTTGTTCGTCATACTCCGCACGGACGCGGTCACCGACGGCCGCCCCGTCCCACGCACCGTCCGGTCGAGGAGCCTCGGATCGGAGGCCGTCCCGCAACCGATCGACCGCACTGGCGACGTCCGCGACGATCGCGACATCCGAATCGTAGGCGACGTCGATCCGACTCGAGTCGAGGGTTACGTGGACGAGCGACTCGCCCATGGGTAGTGACCAGTCGGCAGTTGTCACGCCGTCGAACCGGGTGCCGAGCGCGAGCACGACGTCCGCGGCCTCGAGCGCACGTTCCGCTCCCGCCGGGAGGTGACTGCCCGTGGTTCCGAGCCAGCGCGGATCGTCCTCGGGAAAGACGCCTTTCCCCTTGTAGGACGTGACCACGGCTGCGTCGAGACGCTCGACGAGGGCCCGAATCGCGTCGGGATCGCCCGATCGGCGGGCGCCGACGCCGAGGGAGACGACCGGTCGCTCGGCGTCGGCGAGCAGTCGCGTCGCGGCCCGATACTCCTCGTCGCCGTCGAAGCGACTCGTCGGTGGATCGATCGTCACCGGCGGCGAGCGGAACTCGGCGTCGAGGAGCGGCTTCGGAACGCCGAGTCGGACCGGGCCGCACGGCGGCGTCAGCGCGGTTTCGATCCCCGTCCGGACCGCCTGATGGAACTCGACCGGGCGCTTGATCGAGTAGTTCTCTTTGACGACGTTATCGTACGTGTCGGGTTCGATCTCGTGGATCGGTCCCTTGCCGCGATCCTCGGGATCGGCGTCCGCGGCGATATGGATCAGGGGAACGCGGTCGTCGAGCGCGTTCTTCAGTCCGTGCATCGCGTTCGTGTCACCGGGTCCCGGAACGGTCAGCGTCGCGGCCACGTCGCCGCCGGCCTCGTAGTGGCCCCACGCGACGTGGGGGATCGCGGTCTCGTGGCGGGCCATCATGTACCTGATGTCGTCCCGTCGGTCGACGGTTCGATCCAGCGGCAGCGTCTGCGTTCCGGGGAGCCCGACGAGGAGGTCGATTCCGGCGTCGACGAGCGCGTCGTAGAGCTGTTCACTGCCGGTCTCGGTTGGCGGACTATCGTCAGTCGGAGTCATCAGGTCCGACTACGGCGATGCAGTGGCATAAATACTGTCGGTCGTTCGCACCCCCGCGGCGATCCTGCGGTATCCACGGCGTGGCGCCGACAGCGAGATGGTGGTCGTATCGATCCGACTACCGTTGCCGACACTCGAGTCCTCGCGATCCGCTACCGACGGCGCTACTCGAATCGAAGTCGGCCGAAGTACTCCGGCGAGTGGTAGTCCGGCTCCGGTTTCTCGATCGGGTTCCACGTCGCCTTCTGAGCCGTCGGGACGCCGCTCCGATAGAAGTTCCCCCGCCACTCCGTTCCCGACGTCGGCTCGAGGCTCACGCCGGTAAGCGACTCGAGCGCGTCGACAGGGAGTGCAGCGGCGAGCCACCACTCCTCGTCGTTCGAGTCGGGGTCTTTCGTCGGGCCGGAAACGGACGTCTCCACGTCGATTTTCTCGGCGACGTCGCTCGAGACGAGGTCGCGGCCGATCCCGCGTTCCTCCCAGTCGCGTTCCTGCCAGGCAAGTTTGAACTGGCCGCAGCAGTTCGGCTCGAAGTTGAGGTATCGCGAGTCGTCGTCCGGGGTCGGATCGGCGAAGAATTCGACCGAGCTGTCCCGGTAGGTCGGGCCGTTGAGGTCGGTCACGTCGGCCGTGATATCGGTGTCTTCGACGTGGTACTGCAGGTAGATCGCCCGATCGTCGTAGAGAGCTCGCCCCGTCGTGAGGGGCTTCGGCCCGCCGTCGTGTCAGGAGAATTCGTCGATGCGGAACGCGGCGGCGTCGTCCCAGGGCGTTCCGGAGACGGCTCTGGTAAGGGGAACGTCAGTCGTTGTTCGACGGATCGTGTACTCCTTCATGTACGACTCCTTGGAACGGTCCAGTGACAAATCGGGGCGATTCTCTTACCACCGTTCGGCCGTCTCCCGTCTCCGAGAGTGCGCTGTACGGTTCAATTAGACGAAACAAGTAAGAGACGCCCTCGAGAACGGTGCCGTATGCATATCGACGCGCTGGCGATCGGCGGTAACGAGTTCGAGTTTCACGAGTTCGCGACGATCGGACCGGTGCTCGCGGACGTCTTCGACGGCGTCGCCGAACTCAACCGGACGACCGACCGCGATGCGGTCCTCGAACTCGACGCCTACGACGTCCTCGTCGACTACACGACGAAGGCCGACTGGACCGACGAACAGCTCGCGGCGATCCGCTCGTTCGTCACCGGCGGCGGGGGATACGTCGGCATCCACTGCGCAGCGGACGTCGACTCCTTCGTCGACGACCCGTGCGACGACCTGGCGTCGCTCATCGGCGGGCGGTTCGTCACGCACCCCGAGATGACCGACCTCGAGGTCGAAATCGTCGACCAGAACCATCCGGTGACGGCCGACGTCGAGACTGTTCGAACGTACGACGAACCGTACCAACTCGACTGGAACGAGGATCGCGTCGACGTTCTCGCGGAGTTCACGCACGAATCGATGGGAACGATGCCGGCTGCCTGGGTCCGTTCCGAGGGGGATGGACGCGTCTTCTACTGCTCGCTCGGGCACGATACCGACGCGTTCGATCCCGATGACGTCCGAACGCTTCTCAGACACGGCCTCTCGTGGGCCGCCAGAGAGCGGTAGCAGCCGATTGGCGGCCCGTCACGCCATCGCCGTCGAGTAGCTCCAGCCTCCGTCACACCGCGCCGAGTAGCTCCATCATCCCCGTTCGCATCGATTGCTCCGATCGGATCGCTTCCGTTGGGTGGTTTTCGACGAGTTATCGGAGAGAATCCAACCCGAAGCGAGAGCGAGAGCAGTTCTCTCACCGGGAACCATTACACTCGTATGGATGTAAAAATACGGGCGAAAATAGGTGAATAGGCGTCGAACATGCCGTCTCGAGACTGGGTCGACCCGCCGTTCGAAATCAATCGGCGGCAAGGGTCGCTATATCTGTGCCGTGGGCAGCTGATACTGGCGATTCCCGATGTCCGAATCCAGTCGCCGGCGATCCCGTCCCGGATCGGTCACAGCGGATGTCGGGGACCGGAGACGACGACTCCAGATGCCGATCACGGACTCCTCGGATGATAATTCGGCGAATACACGCGATCGTAACGGTCTCGGTCACCGGCCGGCGGGCCAGAGAGTCGACAGCGCATGAACCGCGGGGAGACAGCCACGTCGATCGCGACGAAACCGTTCCTCTCTGCGGAACGAGTCGGTATCGGTCGCGTGCCTTCTCGCGGACCGAACCCGGGGCTGTGAGACGAGCGATCGGCCGCGGGGAGTGACGGTCAGTTCCGCGCGGCTGCGGCGTCGCCCGTGAATGCCTGTACTGGCTGCAAAACGGTGGTGCTCGAAACTACTGTACGACTGGCTACTGCTCGCTTTCGGGTCCGGTCTCGCGTTACTCGATGAGAGATTCGATGTCGTCCTCGAGTTGACTGTACAGTCGTTCGGCCTTCTGCTCCTCTTTGGGTGCGAGCGATCGAATCGGTGCTCGGACGTTGCCCCCGTTGAGGCCGGCGAGTTCGAGTCCCTTTTTGACCGCCGAGACGCTGATCGCGCCCTCGATCTCGTTGTCCTGACCGGTCTCGTCCCGGAAGTTCTGGTACGGCAGGCAGATGTTCCGGAGTCGGCTGGCACGCTCCCAGTCGCCCTCGGAGAGCGCGTCGAACAGTTCGAGCCCGATTTCCGGTCGGAAGTTACTGACGCCCGCGGAGAAGCCCTCTGCGCCCTCGGCCCAGAACGAAACGGCGTACGGTTCCGCGAGGCCGTCGACCCAGACGACGTCGTCGTCGCTGGCCTCGACGGCCGCCCCGAGCTTGACCGGGTCCTTCAGCGCGTACTTGACCCCGACGACGCCCTCGACGCGGGAAAGGCCGACGAGGTAGTCGACGGACGGATCGAAGCCGCGGACGTAGGGGACGAGTGGCGTCTCCGTCACCGAGGAGAGGTCACGATAGTACTCCAGTAGTCCCTGTTCGTGGAGATAGGTGTGGTCCGGCGGCATGATCATCATCGCGTCGACGTCGATGCGATCGTACGCTTGAATCAATTCCTGTGCGTCCCGGGTGCTGCCGCCGACGCCCGCGAGGACGCACGCGTCCGACGGGAGCGCGTCGACGCTCGTCTCGGCCACGTCGACGCGCTCGCTCGCCGACAGCGAGTGATATTCGCTGATGTTCGCGGTCGCTAAGAACGTCCGAATCCCTTCGTCGTACAGCTCTCGGGCGTTCTCAGCGATCTTCTCGTGTTCGATCTCGAGGTCGTCATCGAATGGCGTCAACAGACCGACAGCAACGCCACGGAGGCGGCTCCGTACCTGCTTGGCTGGCAATGACATAATAAATAGATGTATCGCGGAGAGTATAAATCCATCGCTTAAAATTGGCCCGTGCAGTATATACCAGATAGAGACGCGATAAGGAGCAGAGCAGTGTCCGCAACCGGGTCGCAGTCCTGCCGACGCCGGTCACGGCCATGAGATACCGCTGCACTCTTCGAAGACACAGCGCACATTTGCCTCGAATCGTAAACGCGAGCGAACCCGTCTTCAGCGTGGGATGGGCAGCAGTGTCGCTATAGTGGGATTTCGGGGTGGAGAACGCCTGCGACAACGTCGAGGTCGGCAGATGAACTGCTTCAGCGAGACGACAAGTCCCTCGGCGCAGTAGAAACGAGGAATCGAAATTGCCGTCTCGAGACGGAACAATCGAATCGAGCGACCGAGCGACCGATGCCGAACGGTGTCGGCGTGGAACCGAATGGCGAATCGATCGCCAAAAAGAATCGACATCGAAACGAGTGTTTGGGACGGATCGTCGACGGGTTAGTAGTTCATGTAGACCGTCTTCGTCGACGTGAAGAAGTCCAGTCCAGCGTCGCCCTGCTCGCGATAGGTGTCCGTCGAGGACTGTTTATAGCCGCCGAAGGGAACGTGCAGTTCGAGCCCGGTCGTCTTCTCGTTGACCTTCGCGACGCCCGACTCGACGTTCTCGGCGAACTGGTTGGCCTCGGTGAGGTCCTGCGTGACGATACTCGCCGAGAGGCCGTAGTCGATGTCGTTGGCGACCTCGAGGCCCTCCTCGAAGCTGCTAACCTTCAGCACCGACAGCACCGGCCCGAAGACTTCTTCTTGGGCGATGCGCATGTCGTTTTCCACGTCGGCGAAGACCGTCGGCTCGATGTAGTGGCCGTCGGCGTACTCGTCGTCGGTGAGCGCGTTGCCGCCGGCGACTAGGGTCGCGCCTTCGTCTTCGGCGATGTCAATGTACTCGAGGCTTCCCTTGAGTTCGCTCTCCGTCACGTGGGGGCCCATGTCCGGATCATCGACACCTGGCCCGACCTTGAGGTTCTCGGCGTAATCGGCGATGGCATCGACGAACTCGTCGTAGACGTCCTCATGGACGATCGCGCGGGAGGCCGCGGTACAGGACTGGCCCGTGGTTCCGAACGCGCCGGCGCCGACGATGTCGACCGCCTCGTCGACGTCCGCGCTGGGCATCACGACCGTCGGGTTCTTGCCGCCCATCTCACACTGGACGCGTTTGAGGTCGTCCGCGGCGGCTTGTGCGACGGCGGTCCCGACCTGCGTGCTCCCGGTAAAGGAGACGGCGTCGACGCCCTCGTGGTCGGTCAGCACGCCGCCGACCTCGCTCCCGGAGCCGGTGACGTAGTTCGCGACGCCGTCGGGCAGTCCCGCTTCGTCGAGCGCCTCGAGCAGCTTCGAGGCGACGGTCGGCGCCGCCGAGGCGGGCTTGAGGACGGCCGTGTTGCCGGCCGCCAGCGCGGGTGCCAGCTTCCAGGCCGGGATCGCGATGGGATAGTTCCACGGCGTGATCAGCGCGACGGTGCCGAGCGGCTCGTGTTTGGTGTAGAGGTTCTTGTCTTCGCCGCTAGGTGACTTGACGGTGCCGCCGAGGTCGCTGGCCTTCTGTGCGTAGTAGTAGAAGATGTCGATCGCGCGCTGAACCTCGCCACCGGCCTCGCTGAGCGTCTTCCCTTCCTCCCGAACCAGTGTCTCGGTCAGTTCGTCCTTCTGGTCCTCGAGGATCTGCGCCGTTTCCTTGAGGATCGCGCCGCGGGACGGGCCGGGCGTCGACGCCCACTCGTCCTCAGCGGCGACTGCGGCCTCAACTGCTTCTTCAGCGTCTTCGGAGGTCGACGACTGAAACTTGCCGACGACCTCGGTCGTGTTTGCGGGATTTAGTACTTCGAACGTGTCTCCGGAACGCGATTCGACCCATTCTCCATCGACATAGTTTCGGTGCGCTGTTGGCATTCGGACTAGTCGTTTTGCTGTTCTCTTTACGAAGGTTTCTTTCCCGGCAATACTACCAGACCGGTGACGGCGGTCTCGCCGGCACGGATTCGTGATAATGTGCGTGTATGCCTGCACGAAATTGAGGACGGGTCCGTCTGGCAACTCTCTCCGACAGGCAGTCACGAGAGAAACGGGAGACTGGACTCGTCGATCGAGAGGTTCGCGATTGAGTTGCCGTACTGGTCACAGGCGAGTAGTCCTCCCGTCGAGAGTGGACGCAATGTTTCGGATGTCATCGGACACGCGTTGGTTCTCGTGGCCGATGCCCTTGAGACGGCCTGTCGCCGCAGTAACTGTGACGACAGCGTCGTTATTGTGGCTCCTATTGAAGATGTGTACCCACTGACCAGGCAGATGGATGTACTCGAATCGACCTAATATTGATTAGATTTATATCCCTCCGCTGTTTCGGGTTGACTATGTCTGGCAAACAGACTTCTGGGAAGGAGAGCCGTTTGAGTAATATGACGCGGCGTCAAGCCGTCAAGATGGGTATTGGTGCATCTGGACTAGCAACTCTTGCTGGGTGTATGGGTGGGGATGGTAGCAGTGGCGGAACTACCATCACGATGGCAAGTGTGATGGAAGAGGGAACTTCGCTGGTTTACGCGGGCAAACAGTTCAAAGACCGCATCGAAGAGGAATCGGACGGAGATATCACCGTCGAGTTCTCCTACGGCGGTTCGTACGGGTCAGAAACCGAAACGTTCGATCTGATGAACCAGGGGGCAGTTGACATGTATACCGGCGGGTCAGACGCTTACGACATGCACGCACCCGAGTACTACTTCTTCAACTCGCCGTACGTCCTCGATAGTTTCGAGCACCAGCAGCGGATCATGCAGTCGGACCAGTTTCAGGAAGAAGTATACCCGGCCCTTGAGGAAGCAGGGATAAAGGTCGCTGGTCCTCGAGTCTACAGAGGGATGCGTCATTACACGTCGAACGAGCCAGTTCGCACTCCTGAGGACGTTCAAGGGATGGATCTCCGGCTTCCGAGTCATGATTCATGGGTGAAAGCGTGGGAAGCCGTCGGTGCGAGTCCATCACCTGTCTCACTCGACGAACTCTATTCAGGCCTTCAGCAGGGCGTTGTTGAAGCTTCTGAAGGTCCACCAGCCCAAATCGCCTCGCTTAGCCTCTGGGAAGTGCAGGACTACTACAGTAAAACGAGCCATCTCCCGCAGAGTGGACAGATGTACGTTAGTACCAGTTTCTATGAGGGACTGGATCAGTCTCAGCAGGATATGATCGACGAGATTGTCACTGAAGTTTCCGAAGAGGCAACGCAGTGGGCCCGTGACTCGGAAGAAGAACTACTTACTCAGGCCAGCGAAAACGGCATGGAAATCATCGAAGATGTCGATTCAGAGGCGTTCTATGAGGCAGCCGCTCCTGCTATCGAACAGTTATTCGAAGAGACGTATGCCGGTTCGTGGGAGGACTGGCGTAACATCTGAGTAAAGTAACGTAGTCTCACTGAATCGGTGCTATTATATTATCGCGATCATTACTATTGAACATGGATATCGACCAATCACTGGGATTGAAAAGAGATACATGGTACGATTGGATCGTATTAAATGTAGCCACATTTATTTTTATTATGATGTTGGTTTTGACAGTATTTCAGATAATCGTCCGTGTACTCAATCTCCCGGTCAGCGGGGGCGCATGGTGGACGGAACCGCTCGCACGATATTTGCTCATAGTCGGGACATACGGTGGGGCTGCAGTTGCCTCCAGAAACGGCGAACATATCAAGATGACAATCGTCTCTACCCAGCTCGAAAAACGATCTCCGGTGATCGGATCAATCGTCGATATCCTTGCGCAGGTCTTGACGATTGTCTTCCTAATCATGTTGGGGTATGCCGGCTTTCGTGCGTCGCTTCAGAACTGGGATACGCCTATGATGGCTGTAGGTCAGGTACACCAGGGATGGATATACGGATCAATAACGGTATTCATCGGGATGATGGTGTTCTACGAACTAATCAATCTGCGCTCTCTGCTAACGAGAACCAATTTCAGTCAACAACTCATGAACAAAGAAAACCGCGCGAACAAGGAGGGAGAATAAGATGGAGCTATTACTGATCGGACTCATCTTCCTCGGCGGACTGCTGGTCCTCTATGCGCTCGGCATGCCCGTCGCGGTCGCGATCGGATCAGCATGTGTCCTTATCATGCTCTCCCCGTTTGGTCCACCCCTTAATTTCGGCTTGATGTCAAATCAGTTGATGCACGGCCTGAACTCGTTTACGTTACTCGCAGTTCCGTTCTATCTCATGTTAGGTCGATTGATGAATAGGACGGATATGACCTCCGAGGTCTTCGACTTCGCGAACGCGGTATTCGGCCGGGTCAGAGGCGGAATTGCGCAGGTCAATATCGGCGCAAGCGTCATCTTCTCCGGGATGTCCGGATTGGCGGTCGCTGACGCTGCAGGGCTCGGCCGGGTCGAGTACAACGCGATGCGCGATCAAGGATACGATAAAAAGACGGCAATCGGTGTCACTGGCGCGTCCTCGATCATCGGACCAATCATTCCGCCGAGTGTGCCGATCATTCTCTACGGCGTGTTAGCGGAAGAGTCCATTGGGGCGCTATTCCTCGCCGGAATTGTACCCGGACTGCTACTTGCGGTTGTCCTTTCCGTCTTCACGTATCTCGTCGTCCGGTGGAAAGGATACGGGAAGGGCGAGGCCGTCGGACTCCGGTCGATCGGTCAAGAGTTCATCAACGCTCTCCCTGCGCTAGTGATCCCTGTATTCATCGTCGGCGGTATTCTCTCGGGGATGTTCACCGCGACGGAGGCTGGCGCAGTCGCAGTCCTCTACGCAATCGGACTGGGCTTCTATCAGGGTTCTCTCACCGGAGGGATACTGCTTGAGGAATTCCGAGACGGGATGGTTGAGACGTTCTCTATTCTGTTCATCATCTCTCTCGCTATGCTCTACGGTCTTGTCGCGCTGCAGCTCCGAATTCCAATATTGTTAGCTGACGCCATTACAGGATTTACGACGGATCCGACAGTGGCAATCCTGATCTTCGTTCCGCTGTTCATGCTCATCGGGACGTTCATGAGCATCACTGCGACGATCATGATCATGGTTCCGATCCTCATGCCGATCATTGGGACACTCGGAATCGATCCGATCCACTTCGGGATCGTGATGATCCTCTCACTCATGACCGGCGTCGTGACGCCGCCGCTGGGATCGGTCCTTTTCGTTCTGGAAAAGGTGACCGATGCTTCGCTCGAAACTGTCATGCGCGCGATGGTCTTGTTCTACATTCCATTACTAGTCGTTATCTTGATTGTCGCCCTCGTGCCTGAAGTTTCGCTCTACGTCCCGAACAACTACTTCTTCTGATCTAGTTTCCCGTTTTCGTACGTTCATCACAGCAGATAACCTCCGGTATATAACGGCTTAGTGCTCCGAGAACTACGTAAACAGTTGCTGATTAGACTCAGCCGAAATATCCGAGATATCGTCTGAAGAGACCTCATCGAGAATTACCTCCTGCTACTAACCGTTCGATTTCTAGAAATTAGCCGGTCTCTCAGCAGTGGCAAAGCGTTCAATTTGCGCTAAAGTCACAGACGTATTCAACCGACTATGGGAGAAGATAGCGGTTGACAAGTGTGCAAGCACGCAGCGACTCACTGGTTGCTCAGTCACTGCTATATCGCGGAGAGTGAAGCGAACGATGCAGTAATCTTTCAGTGTCTTTCTGTGCAGGACTCGTAGATCTGATGCCGGGCAAATCGACATATACGCTGGAATCAAATATGGGCGTAGTTGGTCTGTAATACGTAATTTTGGTCGAACTACTGAGTAGAGACCGCTTCAGATCTATTCTCAAGTAGATTTAGACGGTCGAAGCGCGGAGATCGTCTACGTGGTCTCACAACTGCATCCAAATAGCGTCTCACCGCAGGCTGGGTTTTATATATCTTCACAATAGTACAGATAGTATGGATACAGTGCTTGTTGCCCAAACAGGCGATGAACCGGATCAAAAATTACTCCGTACAGCAAAGCGACACGTTACCGGAACGGATACCGAGATTATATTTTGCAGGATAATAGATGAGAAAAAAATACAGAATAACGTTCAACGGCAGGCAAACTCGGAGAGGCAAATCGAAAGCATCGACGAAATGGAGCAAATCGCAAAGACCGAAGCGAAAGATATTGCGCGCGATGCGTTCGGTGACGATGTCCCATATAGAACAATCGGTCTCGTTGGGACAATTCCAGAGGGCCTCATCCAAGTAGCTGAGGAAGAAAAGTGCGCCCAGATCTTCATTAGCGGAAAGAAGCGCTCCCCGGCCGGAAAAGCAGTTTTCGGCGATGTGGCCCAATCCGTTATCCTCCAATTCGATGGACCGGTTACTGTAACGACGATATAATCATAACATAGTATCATTGGTCGAACGTCATGAACCAGTTCCAGAAGATATCGATCTCTGAAGCAGAGTCTAACTATAATGATTTTCGCACAAATAGGGGATGGATAGCAGAGTTTATGCTTCTACGCGGCGGATAAACAGATGGCGCAATCAAGTGTGGTGAACTACCAGACTACGAGTCGGCCACCGCATAGCTTCAGAGTTGCCTGAGGGACTATTGCGCCACCTGTCGTAGCTCTTCGAAAACGTAGCCCGTATTGCTGTCCCATAGCAAGCGGGTATACCTAGCTTTCTGAACTCTCCAATATATAAATATCTACCATTTTCAATATAAAATATAAACAATAATTACTTATTATTGCACCAAGTTCGCGGTCGCTGCAGTCTTCGTAACAGTTTAGTCATCTCGAGATAGGTATAACGTATGAGCCAGAACAGTAGTGCTGATGTCCGCGTTGGCGTTCGGACACGATCCCTTTCAGAACCCCGATTACGGTATATTCGTCAACTGGGTGCAACGGATATTTTCGTAGATCACGCCGATACGGAGGAGGAACCCGACGAATTCAACGACCGTGATGGAACTGATACGATTGCAGTCGGTCCAAACCAGATTCCGTCCGTTTCGGAACTTATGGCCGCTCGAGAGCGGATCGAGGACGCGGGGCTGTCCTTCACGGGTATTCAATCACTCCCGTATTCGATGTACGGTGACATCATGTTCGGCCGTGACGGTGCGGACGAGGCGCTCGATCAGATTACGACCCTAATTCGAAATCTCGGAGAGGCTGGCATCCCAATCTTGGGATATCAGTGGAACCCCCGCAGCGTCGTTCCGATGCGTACTTCCCCTGTTGAAGACCGGGGTGGCGCCGAATCTACTGCCTTCGATTACGATGAACTGGACAACCCGAACGAGCTCGCACCCAGTATCGACCGTGAGTATACCGAGGACGAATTTTGGGACAACTATAAGTACTTCCTCGAGACCGTTCTTCCGGTAGCCGAGGAGGCAGGTGTCGATCTGGCACTCCACCCGGTCGATCCGCCGAGTCTCGAATCGCTCGGAGGCATTCCGCGCCTGTTCCGCAATGTAGAGAACTTCGAAAAGGGCATGGAACTCGTCCCAAGCGACAATCACGGATTGAAGCTCTGTCTGGGCTGTTTCTCACAGATGGGTGAGGATGTTACCGAGGTCATCCGTCGATTCGGCGAGCGCGACCAGATTGTCTTTATCCACTTCCGTGATGTCGTCGGCACGATGCCGAAGTTCCACGAGACGTTCGTCGATAAGGGCAACTTCGATACCGCTGACGCGGTAAGAGTGCTCCACGATGTCGGTTTCGAAGGGCCAGTCATTCCCGACCACGTACCAAAGATGGTGGGTGATGACGACTGGCGACACCGAGGACGCGGATTTACCATCGGATATCTCCGCGGTGTCGTCGATACGGTCCGTACGGAACCGACGCAGACAACGCCAGCGCCCGAGGCCGAGTAAGTCTATTCCCTGTCCCTGTTCCTAAATTCCGCCTCCCATCTGCGAAGAAGCGCTGTGGGTGGCAAACATATACTTTCTCTTGCAACATCTTCGCTCTGGATTCGCCATCTGCTGATGTTTATTCATTAGATATAGATAAAATGACCATGTATAGTAATTAAATTATATCATATTCAACCACTGATCCATATCCAGGCCATTTTCAGCTACTTTAGTTCCCCCTTCCCGAATTTTACATCTATATGTATGTGTGAGGGGGTTGTAAATCACATACATATGAGTGTAAGGAATGGGCCTTTCGGTCGAGAGAGAGCAAATCAAATTTTTAGCCGCCTCGGTACTGCACCCCTAAAACAGCCATATTTGGGACTCACAGTGGTGTTTGTATGCGGGGAATACTAAATTCGTTCTTGGAGGGGAAGTCGGTACCGTTGGGATGATCGCCTAAAGAGCGGTCACGGCCGGAAAGCGATTGATAGTGAGTGGCTTTCCCACCTGATCCGGAAGTCGTCACGAATGGCGATGTTAAACGACCGGATTTCTTCACTCGAAAGCCGATGGATTCAACGAGAAGGGGTTCCCCTCTGAGGAACAAGCTTATGTGGGAGAAACCTACTACGTTTCAGTATGGCAAATACCCCCGACGAACGCACCGGACGCCGGATCCAATCAGTCGAGATTGCCTTTACTGTTCTCGACGCCGTACGGAAGAACGACCGGCCCAGCGTAACCGAACTCGCCGACGAACTCGGCCACTCGAAGAGCACGATCCACAGCCACCTCCAGACCCTCGAGAGCGAGGAGATCATCGTCCGCGAAGACAACGGCTACCGGCTGAGCTTGCAGGTACTGGATATGGCCAATGACGTCCGCAATCAGGTTGCTAACTACGACGTGATCGTCGACGCCGTCGACGAATTGGCGGACGAAACAAAAGAGATCGCGCAGTTCGGGATCGAGGAACACGGACACGTGTCGTATCTCTACAAAGCAATGGGAAACCAAGCCGTCGAGACGGCCTCGCGCGCCGGCGGGAAGCAACCGATGTACTCGACCTCGCTCGGAAAGGCCATCCTCGCATTTCTCCCGGTTGACAGACAGAAGGAAATTATCAGTGAGGCGACGTTCGAACGAAGAGGGCCGAAAACGATCACGGATCAGGCCAGTCTTTACGAGGAACTCGAGGAGACTGCCGAGCGGAGGTACGCGATCGACGACGAGGAAAATATCGAGGGGCTCCGCTGTGTCGCTGCGCCCGTTCGAAACGGAACATCAGTGGTTGGCGCCGTCAGCGTCACTGGACCAGCCAGTCGGATCACGGACGACTACCTCCACGGTGAACTCGCTGAGAGCGTCAAGCGGGCGGCGAACGTCATCGAACTCAACACCAAGTTTTCATGACATCCTCTCCGTCTTGTCACTGTCTCGTCGATCCAGTTGAGGAACGAACAGGTTGTTGAGAAGAACGAGCGGACGGTGATGCCGTTACGGGTCACTGTTGACGAAACCGTTGTCGAAAGAAACGGTGAGTGGTCTTGGGTGTATACTGCAATAAATATCGAATTACAGTTGATTCTCGAAACCGAGCTATTTGGCTGGCACGACACCAATCTGGCGGCTGCATTTTCCAGAAAATCCGCGAGAGACACAATCTATCCGGGTCTGAGTTTCTCATCGATCAATTCGTCTATCGGACGGCAATCTCGAGGTTTGGACTGAGTCGTCCAGTTAACTATACGAACGAAACCCCATTGAACCGTGGTTTCACACATCGAAATGTGCGTTGGTCGCTTCCGCAACTCGTAGGTGGGCAGTCGGGCGAGCGCCCGTGAGTGGATTGAACCGCTCGCACATTACTGCATCCGTCATAGACTGCATCGAACTCCCGACGGAAAAACGCCAGTCGTGGCGGTTCAGAACTAGACAGTACCAGACAGGGAAATAAACAAACACGTTATTTATCTCTTCATGACTTATGATTCCAGTCACCACATAACGACAGACCAACCCCGATACGAACCCCGAATCGCCGACGAGACGCTCTATTTGAAGCGCGACGATCACAGCCTCGAGATCGATTCCATGAAGCACATCGTCAAGTTGGCCGGCGGGGAGACGTACACCATTGAGTACACCGACCAACAGACCGCGGCCGCGTGGCTCGACACAGACGACGAGAACGCGATCACGTTCGACGTTCGCGAGGTAGTCGGAGAACTCCCTCACACTCCGGAGTTCGCGACGAACCTCGAGAACGCACCGCTCGAGGAGACGACCGACGACGGCCATTCGAAGCGGACGTCGCTGTTCGTCGACCACTTCACCGAGATTCTGGACTCGAAGGGGAACCTCGATGCATAGGCACCACGAACAGATAGTGAAGTACCTCAGGGTCGCACCCTGCGGCTTCACCGTTTTGTCCGAGCGCCCGAAACGTGGGCAAACGGACGCAGGTGAATTTAATTCCCCTCGATCTTCTTCTCTTGAAGTCGGCTGGAAGTAACACCCGAACGTTCGGTGCGCCCGTGAGGATCGGCACCCCCCACGACCCGACAACTCCCGTCTCACCGCCTATGGCAGGTTTTGAGAGGAGTCGCAGTTCCTTTCTACTAATTATTTCATATCGGTGTTTCAAATATTTTTAAAAGTATCCTCCCTTCATAAGTATAATATATTTATATATTTCTCGGCGGGCTTCACCCTTGGGGTCGAGTCCTAAGTCACTCGCCCTGCTATACCTGTAGACTCTCCGACCGGATATCAGTCAGCCTGAGCAACGCTCACAGATAACTCTGGAGTCGGTTACGTTACAGCGCAAGCTATTCGAGTCACCGACACCGTCCACCGCTGGTACGTGTTCCTCTCTGAGGCGGACCGCTCGCGTATCAACTGACTTCGCGACATGGGGTACGCGGGGTCGGACGCAGGTCGACTCCCGTCCGTCGAACAAACACAATGCCAGACACGAGTATGTCTGGCTCGCGCACCTCGACCGTTTCCGCTATCCCGAGCGGATCATGGAAGCCAACCATACCTACGTGCAAATCGACTCTGGCACACGGATGGGAGTCTGTGAGCATCCTCAAGTCGTTCCGAGGGGAAATGGCCGGTACGATCGAAGTGATCGTTCACCGTTCGATACGGGTACACTGATCGGTGCCCTCCTGTGACTCGTTCCGGTCGACGACGCCGTTGTCGACCCTCTCGTTGCGACCCGAATATAGCCGTTTTTGGCGCTATCTTCATTGCGAACGTCCCGTCTGATCGGTGATTCATGTTATTTACTGACAGGGATGGTTCCACTAACACCGTAAATGTCGGGTTCTCTCTTGAAGTTCCTTATTACGCCCATATGTTTGTATAGGACTAGTCGCCAGTTCGTTCCGTATCCGTTCCCGTACAAATCGCTTGATCCGGCGCACTTCATTTCGATATTCAATATACAATCCCTCGGCGACGACGCCGACCTGATGGTCGACATGAACGGCAACTACCGCTCGCATCAGGCCGTCAGGTCCGCGCGGGCTATTGAGGAGTACGACGTGATCTGGATCGAGGAGCCCATGCCGCCGGAGAACGCGTCGGGCTACCGCAAACTGCGGAGCAAGATCGACGTCCCGATCGCCCTACGGACGGTTTGAGTTCAAGGAACTGATCGACGACCGGACGGTCGACATCGTCCAGCCGAACCTCGGCCGCTGTGGCGGCCTCTCGGAGGCGCGGCTGATCGCCAGCATGGCCGCGACCGAGAACATCGCCGCCAGACTCCACATCTGGAACAGCGCCGTCGGCATGGCCACCGCGGTGCAGTTCGCCGCCAGCATCTCGAACTACCCCCACACGCGCAACGTCCCCGAACCGATGCTGATCGAGTTCGATCGCAGCGAGAACCCGATGCGCAGCGAGTTGCTCGAGACACACTTCGATCCTGCCGGCGGCACCATCGACGTCCCGCAGGAGCCGGGACTGGGCATTGAACTCGATCTGGACGCGCTGGAACGCTACCGCTCCGACTGAGAGCGAGAGCGGGAACGGCATCGCCGATCACTTTCCTCGGTTCGCCTGACTACTGGGCGGGACTGTTCGGCTGTGGTACCATCTCCGGCACGGGCATGGGCGGCGTATCGAAGGTATCCGTGATCCCTCGGAGTTACATTCATCTGAACGGTGCTGTGAAGGTGGGTAAGATCCCATTCTCAACGAACGAGCGAAACGAGTGAGCGGCCGTCCCGTGCAACTACCGGGTTCGCGTCCGCTCGCGAGGTGCCGACATCGCTCGACTCGAGGTCCTCGAGTGACGACGGTTGCGAGGCCCCGTATCGAAACCATCGAGGTCGTGTTGATCGCCACGAGATCCGTTCGGGAGAGACCTGATTCGTTCTGTATCAGTCGGGACACGTTCTATCGAGATAGATCGCCTCGTCGAACGTCAGTCCATCTGATCGCACGAGGGCTTCCCGATCAGTGCGTAAACCGATTCAGTCGAGGCGACGAAATCGCCTCCTGGAACCGAGACGGACGAATCGAGCCGGCGATAGATCGATGCAGAACGGTACCGGTGTCGAACTGAACAATGATCGACTGTCCAAAAGAATCGATATCGAAACGAGTGTTTGGGACGGATCGTCGACGGGTTAGTAGTTCATGTAGACCGTCTTCGTCGACGTGAAGAAGTCCAGTCCAGCGTCGCCCTGCTCGCGATAGGTGTCCGTCGAGGACTGTTTATAGCCGCCGAAGGGAACGTGCAGTTCGAGCCCGGTCGTCTTCTCGTTGACCTTCGCGACGCCCGACTCGACGTTCTCGGCGAACTGGTTGGCCTCGGTGAGGTCCTGCGTGACGATACTCGCCGAGAGGCCGTAGTCGATGTCGTTGGCGACCTCGAGGCCCTCCTCGAAACTGCTGACCTTCAGCACCGCCAGCACCGGACCGAAGACCTCCTCCTGAGCGATGCGCATGTCGTTTTCCACGTCCGAGAAGACGGCCGGTTCGACGTAGTAACCGTCGTCGTACTCGTCGCCGGTGAGTCGCTCGCCGCCGGTCTCGAGGGTCGCGCCGTCTTCCTCCGCGGCGATCTGGACGTACTCGAGCGTGCCCTCGAGTTCGCTGTTCGTGACGTGGGGGCCCATGTCGACGTCCTCGTCGCCAGGGCCGATCTCGATCGATTCGGCGTAGTCGGTGACGCCCGCGACAAACTCGTCGTAGACGTCCTCGTGGACGATCGCTCGGGAGCAGGCGGTACAGGCCTGGCCCGTGACGCCGAACGCGCCGGCGCCGACGATGTCGACCGCCTCGTCGACGTCCGCGCTGGGCATCACGACCGTCGGGTTCTTGCCGCCCATCTCACACTGGACGCGTTTGAGGTCGTCTGCGGCGGCCTGTGCGACGGCGGTCCCGACCTGCGTGCTCCCGGTAAAGGAGACGGCGTCGACGCCCTCGTGGTCGGTCAGCACGCCGCCGACCTCGCTCCCGGAGCCGGTGACGTAGTTCGCGACGCCGTCGGGCAGTCCCGCTTCGTCGAGCGCCTCGAGCAGCTTCGAGGCGACGGTCGGCGCCGCCGAGGCGGGCTTGAGGACGGCCGTGTTGCCGGCCGCCAGCGCGGGTGCCAGCTTCCAGGCCGGAATCGCGATGGGGTAGTTCCACGGCGTGATCAGCGCGACGGTTCCGAGCGGCTCGCGCTTGGTGTAGAGCTCCGTGTCCCGGCTGCTGGAGGACTTGACGGTGCCGCCGAGGTCGCTGGCCTTCTGTGCGTAGTAGTAGAAGATGTCGATCGCACGCTGGACCTCTCCGCCGGCTTCGCCGAGCGTCTTCCCCTCCTCTCGGGTCAGCGTCTCGGTCAGTTCGTCCTTCTGGTCCTCGAGGATCTGCGCCGTCTCCTTGAGGATCGCGCCGCGGGACGGGCCGGGCGTCGACGCCCACTCGTCCTCGGCGGCGACTGCGGCCTCGACGGCCTCCTCGGCGTCCGCAGCCGAGGAGGACTGGAACTCTCCGACGACCTCGTTCGTGTTTGCAGGATTCAGTACCTCGAACGTATCTCCGGAACGCGATTCTACCCACTCACCATCGACGTAGTTACGATTCGCTGTCGGCATTCAGACTAGTTATTCCGCTGTTCTCCATACGAAGCTTTGTTTCCCGGCAATATTACCAGCGTCAGTGATGACGGTCTCGACGGCGTCTGCTCGGCGTAGCGAACCCTAACTAATTTATAGGGGTGAAGCAAACCATCATGGTAATGAGTTCCACGCAGCGAGCGAACGATCCGGAAACGACGTCCCAATTTCGAGAAACGGTTCTCGATCCGATCATCGACTCTCTCCTGTTGAAAATCGCGGCGGCGGGCGCCGTCATCGTCGCGCTGGGCGCGATTCTGAACGGGGCAACCATCAGGGGAGAGGGCGAACTGATGGGTATCTGGTCGGCGATCTTCGCCGTCTGGGGTTTCGGGCTAATCCTCGTCGGACTGGGCCTCTACGGTTTCATCTGGTGGCGACGGCGCCGGTGTCGACGTCGTACTCCTCGCAGGCCCGTTCGATCGACTCGAGGGCCATATCGCCGCGGTCGAGACGGACGATCACGTGTCCGTCGTCGGATTCGAACGATTCCATGTCTCCCCGTGGAACGGCCGTCGGAATAAACGTTGACACCGCGGCAGGCGGAGAGAGGCGCGAGTAGCTGCGATCCCGACCGTGTAGTGTCGATCCCTCCTATGTGGTGTCGGCGTACCGATCGCCCGCCGTCACCAAATTTGAAGTGCGGTCGAACAGTCGGTAGGGTATCTCATGGAGACTGTTAAATACGGGATCGTCGGCGTGACGGGGTACGGAAGCAACCACGCGGACGCGGTCGAAGCCGTCGACGGCGCGGAGGTCGTCGCGGGCACGGCCCGAAGCGAGGAGTCGATCGCGCCGTTCGAGGCGGACTACGACGCGGCGGAATACACCGACTACGAGGAACTGTTCGCCGAAGAGGAACTCGACGCTGTCAGCGTCTGTACGCCCTCGGGGACCCACGCCGAAATCGCGGTCGCCGCCGCCGAGGCCGGGATTCACGTCCTCTCGGAGAAACCGCTCGACGTCTACATCGAGCGCGTCGACCGGATGATCGACGCCGCCGATCGAAACGACGTTCGGCTCGGCGGGATCTTCCAGCGCCGCTTCACGCCAGAGCGGTGGACCGCCCGACAGTGGGTCGAGGAAGGGCGGTTCGGCGACCTGCTGCTGGCCGACACCGCGGTCAAGTGGTACCGCCCGCAAAGCTACTACGAGGACCACTGGCACGGTCGGCGCGATCTCGACGGCGGCGCACTCATACAGCAGGCGATCCACTTCGTCGACCTGCTCCAGTGGCTGACCGGCGGGATCGAGCGCGTGACCGCCGAGACCGAGACGATGGCCCACGAGATGGAGTGCGAGGACGTCGCGGTCGTCTCCCTCCGATTCGAGAACGGCGCGCGCGGCACGATCGAGGCGACGACGGGCGTCCGCGGCGGGCGCGAGCGCGTCGAACTGAACGGCACCGAAGGCTCGTACAACTCGGGGACGTTCGTCCTCGGAGACGAGGAGGTCGACCCCGAACTCGCCGACCCGCCCTGCGGGACGGGACTCGAGGGGCAGGTCCGGGACTTCGTCGGGGCGGTCCGCGAGGACCGCGATCCGATCGTCACCGGTCGAGAGGCGCGCGAGGCCGTCGAGGTCGTCCTCGCCGCCTACGCCTCGGCGGACCTCGATCGCCCCGTCCGCGTCGACGAGGTGCGCGATCTGCAGGACCACACCTGACGGGCGGTCAGTAAGCCGACGTCACGCCGACTCGAGGAACGTCGCACAGACCGGTTTCGGGACGTCGAGCGCCGCGACGAACTCGAGGCGTCCGGCCCCGTCGATCGCGAAGCTCACGACCGAGTCGCCGTGTTGATTGCAGGCGAGGAGCACCGAGCCGTCGGGAGCGAGCGCGATGTCGCGGGGCGTCTCCCCGCGCGTCGGTTCGTGGTCGACAGATTCGAGGCGGCCCGTCGCCGCGTCGACCGCGAAGACGCCGACGCTGTCGTGGCCTCGGTTGGAGACGTACACCCACCGACCGGACGGATGGACGTGGACGTCGGCGGACTCGTTGTCCCCGTCGAACGCGGCCGGCAGGGTACTCGTCCGGTCGATCGATACGAGCCCGCCGGTCCGAGGGTCGCGCTTGTACGCGCTCACCGTCGACTCGAGTTCCTCGACGACGTAACAGTAGGGCTCGGTCGGATGGAAGGCGATGTGACGCGGTCCCGCGCCCGGACGGGCGGTCACCGGCTCGGCCTCGGTCGGCCGGAGCGCGCTGGACTCGTCGGGGCGATAGATCTCGATGCGGTCCGTTCCGAGGTCCGGGACGTAACAGAACCGATTCTCCGGGCCGGGTGCGATCGCGTGCGGATGCGGGGCCGCTTGCCGCTCCGGGTCGGGGCCGGAGCCCTCGTGGGCGACGACGTCGGCGGCCTCGCCGAGTCGGCCGTCGTCCGCGAGCGGGTACGCCGCCACGGTCGCGCCCTGATAGTTTGCGACGAACGCGTAGCGGCCGGTCGCGTCGACGCTGACGTGACAGGGGCCGTCGCCCTCGCTCGAGCGACCGTTGAGCCGCGTGAGTCGGCCGCTCTCGGCGTCGATTCGGTATGCCGACCGCACCCGCCCTCGACGCGCTCGACCGCGTAGAGGGTTTCGCCGTCGGGGCGGATCGCCAGAAACATCGGGTTCGGTGCGGGTATGCGTGCGCGTTCGGTCGGCGTCCCGTCGGGCGGTATCTCCACGGTGACGATGCCGTCGACGTCGCTTCCGGCCGAACAGACGAACGTCAGCTGCGAACGCCGTCGAGTCACGGTCGAACGAAACGAGCGGGCGGGCCTTGGTTGCACCGGAACCGACTCGTCCGGCGGGTCGCTTACTCGTCGGGGGCGGGACGCGACTGCCCCTCCCGATCGGTGTCGACATCTCCGGACGCGTCGTCGGAGACGTACTCGAACACGTTGTCCTCGGCCTCGGATCCGTCCGCGAGGTCGTCGCTCGCCTCGTCGACATCGACGTCGGTATCGACGTCTTCCAGTTCGTCGGCGACGACCCCGTCGCCCTCCACGTCGACCGCCGTGTCGAACCGGTCGAGGGTGTTGCTCAACTGCCCGGCCTGCTCGGCCAGTCGGCTGGCGTTGTGCGACACCTGGGTCAGCGCCGACGTCTGCTCCTCGGCGGACGCGGCGACGGACTCCGTCTCTTTGGACGTCTGTCTGCTGATCGTCGCGACGTCGTCGACCACCTCGGCCGTCTCGTTGACGGCGACGGCCTGATCGTCGGTGGCCGTGCTGATCTCCTGGACACCCTCGTTGGTTCGCTCCGCGTACGTGGCGATCTCCTCGAGCGCCTCGACGGCCTCCTCGACGGTGTCGACGCTCTTGGTGACCTGCTCGCTCGTCCGTCCGACGACCGTGGCGGCGTCGTCGGCCGCCGCCTGCACGCTCGTCAACTGCTGTTCGATCTGCTCGGTCGCCTCCCTGGTCTCCTGTGACAGTTGCTTCACCTCTTTGGCGACGGCACCGAACCCGTCGCCGCCGTCGTCGTGGGTTCTCGAGGCCTCGATATTGGCGTTGAGCGCGAGCATGTTGGTCTGCTCGGCGATTTCGTCGATGAACTCGATCAGGTCGTCGATCTGCTCGACTTCCCGCTCGAGGCGCTCGAACTGCTCGACGACGTCGTCGGTGTCGTCAGCGACGATGGTCATCTCCTCGGCGGCCTGATTGGCCGCCTCCCGTCCGCGCTCGCCAGCCGTGGCGGTCCGTTCGGCGATGTCCGCCACTGCATTCGAGGACGACGCGATCTCCTCGGTCGTCGACGAGAGCGTGTTCAGTTCGCCGGTCGCCTCCTCGACGTATTCGTGCTGGCGCTCCGCGCCGTCGGAGATCCGCTGGACGGACTCGGAGACCTGCTCGCTCGCGTTCCTGACCTCTTCGGAACTGGCGGTCACCTCCTCGCTCGCGGCCGCGACCTCGGTGGCGAACTGTTTGACGTGCGCGGTCGTCTCCTCGATGGCACCGATCATCTCGTTGAACTCTAGGGCGATCGACTCCATCGCGTCGTTGTCGCTGTCGGGATCCATCCGCTGCGTGAGATCACCCTGCGCGCACTCGCGCATGACCTGACTGAACTCGTCGGCCTTGCGTTCGAGATGCTCGTTGGTGCGTTGGGTCTCCTGTTTCGCCTCTTCGGCCGTCTGTCGGGCCGTTTCGGTCTCATGGATGTGGTCGCGTAACGCGTCACGCATCGATCCGAACCTGTCGTAAAGCTGTCCGATCTCGTCGACCCGAGACGTCTGGAGGTCCACGTCGAGCTTCCCCTCCTCCATCGTCTGGGCCTTGTCCCGCAGCTGCCTGAGCGGCCCCGAGGTCTGCCGTCCGATGACGAACGTGATCCCGAGCACCGCTATCAGTCCGACGCCCACGACGCCGAGCATGGACTGACCGACGATGTTCGCGGTTTGAAACGCGACCGATCTCGGGACCGTCGTGACCAGCAGCCAGTCGGTACCAGGGGCGGTGCCGGAGATCATCGTGGCCGCGTGGACGTGCGAGTCGCTTTCGAGCGTTTCGATCGACTCGATACCCAGGTCCGCCTCGCCGTTACGTATCTCCGACGGGAGTGGCGCGTTCTCGGCCCCGGCCACCACCGAGGCGTTGTCAGCGGTGACGATCGTCGTTTCTTGTTCGTCGAACGGCTGGTGGAGTCCCAGCACCTGCTCTTTGATGCCGCCGACGAGGACGACGACCCTGTCCTCGTCGCCCATCACCGGCGTGGAGAAGTAGACGGCGCGACCGTCGGCGGCCTCGTAGGACCGTTCGCTCATGTCCACCTGGTACACCGAGTCGCTGATGTCCTGATACTGCGAGGCGTCCGCCCACGGTTCATCGATATCCTCGAGGGTTTCGCCGCTCGAGCCCTTGGAATGGGAGGCGATGAGCGTCCCGTTGGTACGGTCGATCACGTGGACTTCCCGGACCGTTTGGGGCATGTTATTCGATCGAGAAATCAGCTGCCCCTCGATGATTTCGGGGTCGTCGCCTTTGAGTTCATCGTCAGTGGCCACCGCGCTCGTCTGACGTTTCATCTCCTGGATCCAGTCGCCGACTCCGTTGCTCTGGATCGACGCCACTGACCGCATCTGTTGGTCGGCGTTGTTCTCGACGGAGTTGTTGGCGCGGACGTAGCCGACGCCTCCCACGAGCGCGAGTATAATGACGAAGATGAGCAGCAATACGCCCAACTTGTACGCAAACCGCTGCCGAATGACGGACGGAGTGATCGTTCGAATAAGTCGTCCCCCGATCGAGCTTTCACTACTCACCCCGGATCCCCTCCACTGGCCAGTCTACATTCATATCCTACCTCAAAATATTCTCCATAGTAAATAAATCTTGCTAGGCATCTCTTTCGGCACGCGTGAACAATGGGACGGAACGATTCTATAGCAGTTGCTAGTTCTTTCGCTCGTCCGGCGTCCGAGACGCGTGACGGAACGGAGAGCACATCATTTATATTTGCGTAGACTGTGCCGTCAAGTAATACATGATGACGGATAACCCTCGATACGAACCCCGGATTGAGGACGAGACGCTCTATCTGGAACGCGGACAACGTCGTCTCGAGGTCGGCCCGATGGCCAGCATCGTCGAGTTGGTCGGCGGCGAAACGTATACGCTCGAATACACCGATCAGCAAAGCGCAGCCGCGTGGTTAGCGACGGACGACGACAATACGATCACGTTCGATACCCGCGAAGTTGTAGGGGAGATGCCTCACACCGAGGAATTCGTCGCAAATCTCGAGAACTGCTCGATCGACGAGACGACTGCCGACGGCTATCCCAAACGGACGTCGCTGTTCGTCGACCTCCTCCTCGAAATCTGGGAGTCGAAAGGGAATCTCGACGCGTAGTCGCAGGAAAATTGTCGAGACAGCGTTTCGCGTCCGTGATCGGATTCGTCGTCGAACGAGCTGAGCGGTTCGAACGCCTCTATTTCGACGACGCGGACGTGAACAACTACGATGGCGAGAACCGACTCGTCCGCGGGCCGATGAGCGGAAGCATGGTGGCCGGACTTCTGTGACTTATCGGCGTACGAACACCACTCCTACGGCGCGGACTACCGCTGGGCGAGCTACGGACTCCCATGGCGGAACCTTGAGTTCGACGAGGCAACGGAGCTGCTCGACCCCGACAATGAGGCGCGACTGTTCTCTGTCCTCAACGAACGGTGTGCGAAGGGCGACTCCCCGCTGAATCTCACCGTTATGAACTTGATTACCAATGCCTATCTCCACACCGGCGACAACCGGTACCGGGAGTGGTTCACCGACTATTTTGAGAGGCGCGAGCGTACCGCCGAAAACGGCGGGATCATCCCGACAACGTCGGCCGCTCGGGCGAGACTGTGGAGTACACCGGTGGCAAGTGGTTCGGCGGCTACTACGGCTGGCCGTGAGGCGGCTGGCACCACGTCGGTATTGGTCCGACGATCGCCGCAGAGAATGCCGTTCTGTTCGAGGGCGACCGGGGGTACCTCGAGTCGAACACGATTCGGGTATCGCTCCTGAGCGGCTTGCAACTATCGCTGTCGACGGCCCTTGATCGCTTCGCGAACGACCCGAGCTACGAACTCCCCTGAGAGGACGATTGAGGCGCAGTCGAGCGTATGAGGGGCACGGAATCTGTGAAGGGAACGGACACCGGGTGTGGATCGATAGCGAGTTCAGGACCCGATCGATAGCTTCGTCTCGAGATCTCGAGTATGACGCAGAACGCGCTCAACTGTGGCGTCTGGATCCAGTCACAAACGCCCTATTGAAACTAACTCGGATCGGTAACCGGTAAGGGACGGTCACGTACTTGCACCACTGTATCCGGTTCGAGACCGCTCGTGGCGTTTCCACCTACAATTATGTAATGCCGAACGAAACGATCGATTCTCCCACGCTCTGTAGTCACCTGATACTGCGGGATTAGCGGCTTAAACCGACTAGTACTCCTTGACGAATCCCTCGTTGGGACTGAGTAGAGACGTCCGGACGATGTCCTCATCATGAACGTTCCGTCTGATTTAAGGTTCCTGTTATCGGTTTACACGGATAAATTCGGTAATACCGGAAACGCCTGTCCTTCGCTCTCGAGACTCCTATTACATTCGTATGCTTGTATAGTCTTGATCACCGACCGTCCCGTATATGTTCCCAAACGAATTACTCGGGCCGGCCGTACGTTATCTCGTCTCCGAATCTGCGAACCACTGGAGTGACGGGCTACCTCTCATCCTCGTTCCCCAGTCCGAGACGGAACTATGGAGAGACTTATATCGATTCCACGCTCTTCGTTCGATCCGGCGATACCGGATGAATTACGAATAAGTCATGTTCACTTCGATAACGTTCGCAGTGCTCAGGACGGTCTTTGGAATTTCGGTCGCAAACATTTCGTCGTCGAACCGGTTCGTCGGTCCGGAAACGCTGATCGCGCCCATCGGTTCTTCGTTGTCGTCACAGATCGGCGCTGCGACACACCGCATTCCGGCGACCCGTTCTTCGTCGTCGATCGCGTATCCTTGGTCGCGAACCTTCGTCAAGTGGCGTTTCAGTTCATCGACCTCAGTAATCGTCTTCTCGGTCACCCCGGGAAGTCCGTGTCGATCGATAATTTCGTCGACGTCCGCTTCGGAGAGCCTCGAGAGAATCGCCTTTCCCATTGCGGTGGTGTGGAGATGTACTCGCTTGCCGATGTGCGTATCGAGATTCACCGCGTCCGGTCCTTTAGCCTTGTTAAGGAAGATCCCCTTGCCGTGTTCCTCGATCATGAGATTCGCGTGCTCACCCGTTTCTTCCGCCAGTTTCTTGATTTCGGGGGAGGCGATCTGGTAGAGTTTCATCTGACTGCGGGCGAACCCGCCGAGTTCGAGAAATCGCGCACCGATGTGATAGGTTCCTCCCTCATTGACGAGGTATTCGGCTTCGGCGAGCGTCCGGAGGTGATCGTGAACCGTGCTATTCGCCATTCCGAGTTCGGCGGAGAGTTCGGTAACGCCCGCTCCATTGAGTTCGTGAAGCGTTTCGATGATTCTGAACGTCGTCGCAGCGGCTTGGACCGGGTAGCGTGAATCGTCGGTCATATCTCCCTAGTATAGACCGGTTCTATATAATAGTTATCCGGCGTGGCCGGACATTTTCGCGATACTGTCGCAGTCGTCAACGAGGAGCGATCGCCGACCGTTCTGTGAGGGCAACTGGCTTCGACACGTCCGACTGAGACGTGAATCGCACTCGAGAGAGACGATTCGAGAGGTCTTCGAATCGCATCGCTTTCCTGTTTTAGTTGACGGGACGGCCTTGACTTGCAATGTATCCGATTTGTGTGTAGGATAAATAGTTATGTTTATATAATGGTCTACTCATTGGGTAACCATGGCAGATAGGGTCAACCATAGATTCACGGGTAGAATGCAAACCGATAGTTCGGTCTCACGACGACGATTTCTTTCGGCGGCCGGTGTCGCTGGGGTCGTTGGAACCGCAGGCTGTATCGGCGGCAGTGAGGATAACGAATTAGATTTCTCGGAGTACGACGGCGAGGAAGCAACGGTCGAGTACAGTACTGCGCCGCTCTTCGGAGACATCAAAGACCAGCTGAAGGAGTCGATGCGAAACGCTGGCCTCCACGAAAACATCGACGTCGAGTTTTCGACTGGCGTCTGGGGCGCGGACGATCAGGAGGATCGGTACAACCAGATCCTCCAGGCCGGCCGAAGCACGCCGGACATTATGCTAACCAACTTCTCGTACACGTCCTCGTTCGCGCCGCGGGGATGGTTAGTCGATCTGAACGAGGCACTCCCCGAGGAGAAACTCGACGAGATCGAGAGCGACTATCATCAGGTGATGGTCGATTCGATGCGGTGGGATGGTGGCCTGTACGGCGTTCCGCAGTTCGTCGACATTCCGGCGATCCTCTACCGCAAAGATTACGTCGAGAACGCCGGCTACGATCCGGAGGGCGAAAACTGGGCGACAGAGCCGATGCAGTGGGAGCAGTTCGCTGAAATCGCTCGCGATGCGAGAGAGGCGAACGACGTCGATCACGCCTACACGACGACGCTTAATCAGCGGACGATCGGTCACCAGACCGGCTACGAGAAGGTCGTCACGATGGGCGGGAACTACTTCGGTGACATGGAAAACCAGCACGGACCCATCGGGGACCGGCCAATCACGATCGACGACGAGCCGGTGATCGAGGCGCTCCAATTACTGCGAACGTTCATGCACGGGTCCGACGACGAACATGCTCTGGACGGGATGACCGGGGATATCCTCCCATCCGAGGCGCTCGGCTGGGACACGCAACCGTCCCAGGAATCGTTCGCTGCTGGCGAAGCGGTCTTCCACCGGAACTGGTCGTACGCGATCGCACAGTTCGCGGGCGAGGACGCGTTCGGGGACAACATCGGCCTCATGCCGTTCCCCTACGGCGTGAGCAAGGACGAAGCGGAGTACGACGGGACCGGCGGAACAAACGCGACGCTCGGCGGCTGGCACCTCTCGCTGAACCCGAACTCCGAGAACCTCCCCGCGGCCGTCGAAGTGCTGAAGGCGATGACGTCTGACGAGTTCTATCTCGATATCTTCGAGTACACCGGGTCGACACCACCGAAGCCAGCCCTGTACGAGTCAGATCAGGCGCAGAACGTCTCGGTGATGAGCCGCTATCTCGACACGCTCCAGCTCCAATCGGAGAATCAATGGGTCCACCCGATCAACCAGATCTGGGACTCGCAGAAGGATGCGATCGCCGACGAGTTCCACGCATGTCTCAACCAGGAGCAGTCGCCTGAAGAGGCCGTTACGTCGGCACAGGAAGCCGTCGAAGAAATCGAAAACTCCAACCTCTAGTCGCCCTGACGGCCACCATTCGAACAGGGAGAACGAAACTTACAAGATTGTTCGCGAATCTTGTGTGCAATAGGCCACTACAATGTTAGAGAACGTATACCGCGCTGTATCGCCCATCCTATACAGGATTGAACGGTTAGACGAGGACAAGTACGGGTATCTCCTTATCGGACCCATGATCCTCGTCCTCTCGGTTCTCGCATTTTATCCGCTTCTTCGGACGTTGTGGGTCTCGCTCCACAGCGATGATCTCTACGGTTCACATCCGGTCGGAGCATTCAACGGCTTCGATACGTACGCCGCGATTCTCAGCGGAGACGCCAACATCATTCTCAGCGACCCGTTTTTCAGCCTGAGCAATCCGCTTTCGAGTGCGCTCGTCATCACGCTCCTCATTACGGCCGTGAGCGTCACTCTGGGGACCGTTCTCGGTCTCGGAATGGCGTTACTTCTTAACAAGGGGTTTCGCGGCCGCGCGGTCGCACGGATGGTCGTTCTCCTCCCGTGGTCGATCCCGATCGTCATTCAGGGCATGATCTTCTACCTGCTGTTCCAGCCGTCGATCAGCTTCCTCGTCGAGCCGCTGCACAGCCTCGGACTGTTCTCGGCGAATCCGCTCGTCAGTACGCGCGATTCGATCATCGTCGTTATTCTAGTCGACGTCTGGCGGCGGGTGCCGTTCATCGCGCTCATTATCCTCGCCGGTCTCGCGAGCGTGGATCAGAGCCTCTATGACGTGGCGAAGGTCGCCGGTGCCTCGAAGTGGCAGGAGTTCAAACTGATCACGTTCCCACTGATCAAACCCGTCGTCTTCATCGGCATGATCTTCTACACGATCAGTTCGATGAAGGTCTACGGTGTCGTGGAGGCGTCTGCGGGCTGTGGTACGGTTCCGACGCTGACGTGCCTCGTCGTCGACACGTTCCGAATGCAGCGGTGGGCGACTGCGTCCGCGATCGCCTTCCTGACGGCGCTCATCATCGCACTCATCGTGATGGTGTATCTCGTCCAATTCCGCAACGAGGTGACTACCAGTGAGTAATCCAGTTCAAGATGAGTCCCGAAGCCGCGTCGGCCAGTTCGTCGATCTGCTCATCAACAACCCGTACGATACCTACAGGATCCTATTCTACGTAGGGCTGACGTCGTTCATCATCGTTACGTTGTTCCCATTCTATTGGTTGTTCGTCCTCGCGATCACGCCCAGCGATCAGCTCTACGGGATGGGGATCCTTCCCGAAGGGACCAACGTCGGGGTGTTCATCGAAATATTCCAACAGTACCCGATCCACCACTACATCTTCAATAGCGTCGTCATCGCGTCGATCACCGTCGTGATCTGCCTGTTGCTCGGCAGTCTCGCGGGATACGCGTTCGGGCGTGTCGATTTCCGGGGCAAGGGACCGCTAATGTTGCTCTTGCTCGTCGTCTCGTACTTCCCCGGGATCGCGTATCTGATTCCGCTCTACGAGATGCTGACGGGCACGCTAACCATCGGTCCGTTCATGACGCCGGACCTCTACAACACGCCGTGGTCGATGGCCTTCCCGTTCACGATGTTGACCCTCCCGCTCACGATCTTCATCTTGACGACGTTCTTCAGCCAGATCCCCGACGGACTGGAAGACGCTGCCAGGGTCGAAGGGACGACGCGACTCGGAGCGCTATTCCGGGTCATCCTTCCGCTGTCGGCCCCCGGCGTCACGACGGCCGCGATCATCGTCTTCATCAGCGTCTACCGTGAGTTCTTCTTCTCGTTCATGATGACCGACGGTGAAGCCGACAACTGGGCGGTCCTCGTCTACGGGATCCTCGAGTTCGAACAACAGAGCGGACAGCTGTACAACATGATGGCGGCGGCGAGCATCGTGGGGATCATCCCCGTTGCACTGGTCGTCGTCTTCGCGCAGAAACACATCGTTAGAGGCTTAACTCAAGGCGGCTTAAAGGAGTGACAACATGGGACACGTTAATCTCAACGACACGACGAAACGGTACGACTCCGTCGTTGCAGTCGACGAAATGAACCTCGAGATCGAGGACGGCGAGTTCCTCTGTCTCGTCGGCCCGTCGGGCTGTGGAAAATCGACGACGCTGGAAATGATTTCAGGACTCACGCTCCCGTCGGACGGCACGGTCGAGATCGCCGGCGAGGACGTGACGAACGAACCGCCCAAGGATCGGAACATTTCGATGGTCTTCCAGAACATCGCGCTGTTCCCGCACATGGACGTCTACGAGAACATCAGCTTCGGGCTTCGGCTGCGAAACTTCGAGCAAGACGAGATCGACCGCCGCGTCGAGAAGGCGGCGAAGACCGTCCAGCTTCAGGGAATGCTCGATCGCAGCCCGAGCGAACTCTCCGGCGGGCAACAACAGCGCGTCGGGATCGCCCGCGCGATCGTCCGCGAACCGGAAGTGTTCCTCATGGACGAACCCCTCGCGAACCTCGACGCGAAGCTTCGCGTCCACATGCGGACCGCGATCCAGCGGCTACAGAAGAACCTGGGAATCACGACGGTATACGTGACCCACGACCAGGAGGAAGCGATGACGATGGCGGACCGTATCGCCATCATCAATAAGGGGAACCTGCAGCAGTGCGCCCCGCCTCTCGAGTGTTACAATCAGCCGGTCAACGAGTTCGTTGCGAGCTTCATCGGGAGCCCGTCGATGAACATCTTCGACGGAGCCATGAGCGGGGAGACGATCGACCTCGAGCACTTCCAGCTCCGTCACGAGCTCGGTACCGAACGCGACGGCACTGACGTCAGGGTCGGCATCCGTCCGGAAGACGTCTACCTCGTCTCGAGCCCGGACGACCCCGCGACGCCGAGTGACCCCTTCGAGGCCGTCGTCGACGTGCTCGAGCCGGTCGGCGATCAGACGTACGCCTACCTGGTTCCCCAGACCGCCGCGTCGGACGAAACGGAAGTCATGGGCGGGGACGCCGCGGAGTTGCTCGTGACTATCGATCCCGATACCGTCATCGAAGAGGACGAGACGGTCGAAGTCGTCCTCGATCGAGACAAGGTGCACCTCTTCAAGGGATCCACGGGCGACGCGATCGCACACTCGCTCGTCGACCGGGTTTCGATGGAAGCCGAGGCCGGCTCGTCCGAAGAGATTCAGGGGTGATCGAACGATGGTGACGACTACCGGTATCCTGTTCATCGTGTCCGCCGTCATCCTGTTTTTCTTCTGGATCTACGGGATCGTCTCGTTCTACTTCGATCTGCGGTACCGGTTCCTCCCGGCCGCACGGACGTACCTGCGCGACGATGAACGGGCCCACCGTCCCGATCCGGAAGAGTACATCTAGGCGTCCTTCCGTCTCGGACCGGCGTCGGTTTTCGTCGCCGTTTCGAAACCTCCCGTCCGTCTCCGTGGACAGTGATACGGCCGCTTTCGACCGTGGAGCCCTCCGTTTCTTCGTTACACCGATCGTGACAGACGGTGGACCGGGAGGTCGAAACCGACGGCTAAGACCGTTTCTTCGCCACGAGTTGCCGATATCCGGCAGTAACACATCAGTAAAGCGAATAGTACTGTGGCAGTGCGACTCGATTTCTGGGATGGACGTCGGTACCGGCGTGCATATCGCAGCGAGACGGCGGACCGACCGGATAACACGCCAGTGAGCGGAGGGATTTAGACCGTTCGTCCCGATGACCCGGACGAGATGACCGAGCCCACGGAGCCGACTGCGTCGTTTCGGATCGAACCGCCTGCCGAATCGAACCGAGACGCGGAGTCGACGGACGACCTCGCGACCGAACGCTTTCAGCGCACGATCGACGCCTGCCGCGACGACGGCGGCGGTACCGTTACCGTCTCGAGCGGCGAGTACGTCCTCGGAACCGTCCATCTCCGCAGTGACGTGACGCTCCGCCTCGAGGCGGGGGCACGTCTGCGCCCCGCCGAGTCGGAGTCGGCGTACGTCGACCGCCACGTCGGCCCCGACGGCGAGCGGCCGTTCGTCCTCGCTGAGGGCGTCGAGAACGTCGCCGTCGTCGGCGAGGGGACGATCGACGGACGGGGGACCGAGATCATGGACACGGACGAACCGATCCGTCAGCACTCCGGCGAGAGCGAGGGACATCCGCTCGTCTCGAACGCGCCCCATCGCGCCCGACAGGGCGATGACTACCTCGATTGGTCGGGAGCGATCGACGAGTGGCCGGTCGCGAAGCCGTCGTTTCGGCCCGGACCGATGATTCACCTCGTCGACTGTGAGGGGGTTTCGATCCGCGATATCACGCTACGAGACATGCCCGCGTGGACGCTCAGCCTCGATGACTGCGTCGATGTCGATATCCGCGGCGTCACGATCCGCAACCACATGCGGATCCCGAACTGTGACGGGATCGCGATCGGCAACTCCCGCAACGTTCGGGTCGCCGACTGCGCGATCGAGGCCTGCGACGACGCGATTACGCTCGTCTCTCACGACGACCGAAAACGGCCCTGCGAGCACGTGACCGTCACCAACTGCACGCTCGCCTCGAGCGCGTGTGCGATCAAATTCGGCTCCGAGACCGGCGGCGATATCCGCCACTGTACGTTCGATAACTGCGTCGTCTACGGCTCGAACCGGGGGCTGGGGATCCAGCACCGCGACGGCGGCTTGATCGAGCACGTCCTGTTCTCGAACATCACCGTCGAGACGCACCTGCTTCCGGGGCCGTGGTGGGGGAAAGCCGAGCCGATCTACGTGACGTCGGTCCCGCGCGACGACGACACTGATCTCGGTGCGGTCAGAGACGTCCGGTTCGCGAACGTCGTCGCCGACGCGGAGAACGGTGCGCTCCTCTACGGACACGCGGACGCGACGCTCGAGGAGATCCGCCTCGATGCAGTCTCGCTGTCGATCGAGGGCGGCCGCTATGCGGACCGCGTCGGCGGGAACGTCGATCTCCAACCGACCGCGGTAACGGCCCCGATTTACGAGTCCGATATCTCCGGGCTCCACTGCGAGCGCGTCACCGATCTCGCGCTGTCCGACGTGGCTCTCAAGTGGGGCGACGAGCTTCCGGACTACTTCGCCCACGGGATCCGCTGTGTCGACGTCGAGAGGCTCGCGATCGACGGGTTCGCGGGACGGCAGGCACGGCCGGAAGCGACGGCGTCAACCGCGGGGACGGCAGAGACGGGGTCGGTCACGACGGCCGCAGCGATCTCGCTCCGGGGAACGACGACGAGTACGATCAGGAACTGCCGGGCGAGTCCGGGGACCCGGACCTTCCTCTCTGCGAGGGACTGCGACGACGACCGCCTGTTCGCGAACAACGATTGCACTGCCGCCGAGACGCCGATCGACGGCGACTGCGGCTACCGGACCGCGGGCAACGTCCCGCCGCTCTGATTCCGGCGTCGAGACAGCGTCCTCCCCCTCGGCGCGGTGTTGAGGTCTACCGCTCTCGTCGCTGCCAGTGCCGCCGCCGGCGAGTCGACGGGTCGACCGCTCAGTTTCGCGCTCGCGTCCCCGCGCCGACGTGGTGGCCAATGACAAGATCCAAATCCGTGGCATCAGTTAGTCACGCTCACGCAATGGAGACACAGCTAGAAACGTTCGAAACGAACCTCGGAAACGTCCGGACCGCCGTTACTCGGACCTCACCGGCCGCGTTTCAGGACGCGCTCGCCGACGTCGTCGACGAGCCCGCGATCGGCGCCTCGCTCCCCTTCGAGGAGATCACGCTCGAGGGAACGGACATCGTCCTCGATCCGACGCCCGACCAGCTCCGCGAGGCTGCCTGCGGTGTGACCCCCGCCGCGCTCGGCGTCGCCGACTACGGCTCGGTCGTCCTCGAGTCGACGCCGGCGGGTGCCGAACTCGCCGGTCTCTTTCCCGACCGGCACGTGATCGTCGTTCGGGAGCGGGATCTCGTCCCCGATATGGCGTCGGCGTTCGAGCGCTTGGGCGACCGGTTCCGAAACGGCAACGGAGACGCCGTCATCGCGACCGGTCCGAGCGCGACCGCCGACATGGGCGAACTCGTCTACGGCGTGCACGGCCCGCGAGAGACGCACGCGGTCATCGTGGAGGAATAATGGCGAGCGAGCGATCCCGGAAAGCCGATCGGATCCGGCACGTCATGGAAACGGAGGGCGACAGCGTCGAGCGCAACGCCCGCGGATTCAACGAGGGGCGATACGAGTCCGTCGCCCGACTCGAGGACTACGACGCGTACAAGGACCGAGCGCGGGCTATCAAGGAAGACGCGATCGAACGCCTTCCCGAGCTGATCGAGCAGGTGCGCGAGGCGGTCGAGGCGAACGGCGGGACTGTCTACGTTGCCGACGATGCCGCCGACGCGAACCGGTACGTCCGCGAACTCGCCCGCGAGCGGGCGGCCGAGACCGTCGTCAAGTCGAAATCGATGACGACCGAGGAGATCGACCTCAACGAGCACCTAGAGGCCGAGGACTGCGAGGTCTGGGAGACCGATCTGGGCGAGTTCGTTCTGCAGGTGGCCGACGAAGCGCCCAGTCACCTCGTCGCGCCGGCGATCCACCAGTCGCGCGAGGAGATCGCCGCCCTGTTCAACGAGTACTTCGAACCCGAGGAGGAACTCGAGACGGCCGAGGAGCTGACCGCGTTCGCGCGGGAGTACCTCGGCGAGCGGATCGAGGACGCGGACATCGGCGTGACCGGCGCGAACTTCGTGACGGCGGACACGGGGACGATGGCGCTGGTAACCAGCGAGGGCAACGCCCGCAAGACCGTCGCCGTGCCCGACACGCACGTCGCGGTGGCGGGCGTCGAGAAGGTAATCCCGACGTTCGAGGACCTCCAGCCGTTCGTCGAACTGATCGCGCGCTCGGGGACGGGACAGGACATCACCTCCTACGTCTCTCTCTTCTCGCCGCCGGTCTCGACGCCGCCGGTCGATTTCGATGACGACGAGCCGATCGCCGACGATCCGGCCGAGCGGGACTTCCATCTCGTCTTGCTGGACAACGGCCGGATGGATATGCGCGACGACGACCAGCTCCGGGAGACCCTCTACTGTATCCGGTGTTCCGCCTGTGCGAACTCGTGTGCGAACTTCCAGTCCGTCGGCGGCCACGTCTTCGGCGGCGAGACCTATTCGGGCGGGATCGCGACCGGCTGGGAGGCCGGCGTCCACGGTCAGGAGTCGGCCGACGAGTTCAACGACCTCTGTACCGGCTGCTCGCGGTGTGTCAACCAGTGTCCGGTGAAGATCGACATCCCGTGGATCAACACGGTCGTCCGGGATCGGCGCAATCGCGGGGCCGAAGGCGGAGAGCTCGACTTCCTGGTCGAGGGACTCACTCCGGACGAGGAGCCCGCAGGCCTCGACCTGCAAAAGCGCTTCTTCGGTAACTTCTCGACGCTCGCGAAACTCGGATCCGCGACCGCACCCGTATCGAACTGGGTCGCGGACACGCTGCCCTCGCGAGCGCTCATGGAACGGGTCATCGGCGTCGACCGCCGCCGTGACCTGCCCGAATTCGAGCGCGAGACGTTCGTCGAGTGGTTCCGGAACCGGGACGAGCCCCGGCCTGTCGACGCCGACTACCACGCCGTCGTCTACCCCGACCTCTACACGAACTACATCCGGACCGACCGCGGGAAGGCGGCCGTCCGAACGCTCGAGGCGCTGGGCGTCGCGGTCGAAGTCCCCGACGTCGCCTCATCCGGTCGCGCGCCGCTCTCCCAAGGGATGATCGCCACCGCTGAAGACCACGCTCGCGACGTCGCCGCCGACCTCGAGTCCCACCTCGAGGCGGGCTACGACGTCGTCGTGATCGAACCCAGCGACCTCGCCATGTTCCGCGGCGAGTACGAGCGACTCCTCGACGCGGACCGCTACGAGGCCCTCGCCGAGCGCAGCTACGAGGTCTTCGAGTACGTTTACGGCCTCCTCGAGAACGGGGCCGATCCGGCCCCGTTGCGTGGCGTCGACGCGGGCGGCGTCGGAGCCGACATCGCGTACCACTCCCACTGCCAGCAACGAACGCTCGAACTCGAGGCCTACACGACGGACGTCCTCGACCGATTGGGGTACGACGTCCTCACCTCCGACGTCGAGTGCTGTGGCATGGCGGGGAGCTTCGGCTACAAGAGCGAGTACTACGAACTGAGTATGGACGTCGGCGACCGACTCAGAGAGCAGTTCGAGTCGCCAGACGCCGCCGATCGAACGGTCGTCGCGAGCGGGACGTCGTGTCTCGAGCAACTGGACGGGCTCCTCGCCCGTCGGCCGCGCCACCCGATCTCGCTCGTCGCACCGGACGAGTCCGAGTGATCGGGCGGGTGCGGTCCGTCCCCGCGACCCGAGAGAAAGATTCAAGATCCAGGACAGGAATTCTGAGGTGATGCAATTCGTTCGATTCGCGACCAGCGGTGGCGTCCGCTGGGGCGTTACCGTCGACGACCAGTCGTACGCGCTGGACCGTTTCGGAGAACCGACGATCGAGGACCTCGCGACGCCGGGCTACCGTCGCCGCGTCCGCCGCGCCGTCGAGACGGGGGAACTCCCGGAAATCGACGAGCCCGAGGACCGGCTGGCCCCGATCCCGTCGGTCGAGCAGATCATCTGTATCGGGCTGAACTACTTCGATCACGCCGAAGAGCAGGACGAGGAGATCCCGGACAAGCCGATGCTCTTCGCGAAATCGCCCTCGAGCGTCACCGATCCCGACGCGCCGATCGTCCATCCCGAGGACGTCGAGCAGGTCGACTACGAGGTCGAACTCGGCGTCGTCATCGGTCGGACCGCCTGCGACGTCTCGGCCGACGAGGCCGAGGAGTACGTCGCGGGCTACACGGTCGTCAACGACGTCAGCGCGCGCGACGCCCAGTTCGAGGACGGCCAGTTCTTCCGGGGTAAGAGCTACGACACGTTCGCACCGATGGGGCCGGCCCTGACCGCACCCGAAGCGATCGACGCCAACGACGCCGACGTCGAACTTCGGGTCAACGGCGAGGTGAAACAGGAGTCCTCGACCGCGGAGTTCATCTTTGACGTCGGCGACGCCATCGAGTACCTCAGTCACAGAATGACCCTGCAGCCGGGCACCGTCATTTCGACCGGCACGCCGGGCGGCGTCGGCATCTTCCGCGATCCGCCGGAACTGCTCTCACCGGGCGACACGGTCGAAGCCGAGGTCGAGGGCATCGGCACGCTCGAGAACCACGTCGTCGGCGAGTAACGGCATCGATTTCGGCCACGTTAGAGTTCTCCTTCGATTTTCGCGGTTCGGGTCGCACTCGCGTCTCGAGCCACGACCCGCCGCACCCGAATCTATAAGCGTCGGTTGCTCCAATCCCGGTATGTGACAACATACGTGAGGGACCGCCATCCCACCAGACCCGTCACCCTCCGGGTCGATTACGAGCCCGCACCCAGTACCGTCGCACCGGAGACGCCCGATTTCTCGTGGCGAGTCGCGTCTCCCGATCGCGGCGCGCGCCAGACCGCCTATCGGATCCTCGTCGCCCGATCCGAGGCGGCGCTCGAGGACGGACGCGGCGACTGCTGGGATTCCGGGAAGGTGGCCGTTCCGGATTCGACGTGCGTCCCCTACGACGGCGTCCCGCTCGAGTCGGCGACCGACTACTACTGGACCGTCCGCGTTTGGGACGAAACCGACGAGCCCTCGGAGTGGGCCGAACCGGCCCGGTTCTCGACGACGCTCGCGGGCGAGTCCGAGTGGGAGGGCGAGTGGATCGGCTACCGTCCCGACGGCGGCGATTCGAACGGCTACCGGAGCCACTGGCACCCCGCCGATGCGGACGTCGCGGAGTGGGTACAGGTCGATCTGGGCGACGTTCGCCGATTCGAACGGATCGAACTCCACCCGGCCGATCCGTTCGACGGACCGACGACGCCCGACGGAACGGCGGTATCGGAACGCTACAGCCACGAGGCGGAGTCGGACGCCGTCACGAACGGCCCTGCCGGATTCGGGTTTCCGTCGGACTACCGGATCGAAGTCGCCGACGATCACGCGTTCGAAGACGCGCGAACCGTCCTCGAGCGGACCGATGCGGAAAACCCCGCTCCCGACGGTGTGACCGTCGATGCGGACGGCGAGGCGCGGTACGTCCGCGTCGTCGCGTCCGATCCCTACGAGTTCGATCCCGCCTCGCCGCCGTCCAGCCACCCGAAGTTCGATCCCGAGCACATCCGCGAGGAGCGCCGCGCCTGGCAGGTGTTCGCGCTGGCCGCACTCGTCGTCCGGGACGAGACCGGCGCGGACATCGCGGCGGAGCAGCCGGTCGCGGCGTCCTCGAGCGTCGAGACCGCTACCTGGGGACGAGAGAAGTTAGTGGACGGCCACGAGGAGTCTCGTACCGCCCCCGGATCGCCGCTGTTGCGGACCGAAGTCGATCTCGAGACCGACGTGGCCCGCGCCAGCGCACACGTCTGCGGGCTCGGCTACGGCGAGTTCTACGTAAACGGCGAGCGGGTCGGCGACGACGCGTTGAACCCGGACTGGACCCAGTACGACGAGCGGGCGGTCTACAGCACCTACGACGTCACCGACCACCTCGAGGCCGGCGCGAACGCCGTCGGACTCTGGCTCGGCCGCGGCTGGTTCGGAAAGAACGTCCAGAACTGGACCGGCTTCGGCGCCCCGCGGGGGCTCCTCCAACTCGAGATCGAGTACGGAGACGGCACCACGCGCACCGTCTCGACGGACGGCTCCTGGCGGGCGGCCTCGAGTCCCGTACTCGAGAACGACCTCTACGACGGCGAGAGATACGACGCACGCGAGGAGTACGAGGGGTGGGCCGATCTCGGCTTCGACGACGCCGGCTGGGAGCCCGCGACGGTCGTCGACGGGCCGGGCGGTGACCTCGTCCCCCAGCAGACGCCGCCAATCCGAGTCACCGAGACGGTCGAGCCCGAGGCGGTCCTCGAGCACGACGAGGGGACGATCCTCGACTTCGGGCGGAATCTCGTCGGCTGGGTCGAGTTGACCGTCGAGGGCGCGTCGGCGGGCGACGAGATCGAACTCCGCCACGCCGAAACGCTGCTCGAGGACGGGAGCCTCGCGCTTGCGGACCTTCGGTCGGCCGACGCGACCGACACCTACGTCGCGAACGGTGCGCCCGTCGAGACCTACGAGCCGCGCTTCACCTACCACGGGTTCCGGTACGTGCAGGTGACGGGGTATCCTGGCGACCTCGAGCCCGAACGCGTCACCGCGAAGGTGGTCCACACCGACCTCGATCCGATCGGCGCGTTCGACTGCTCGAACGAGGAGCTCTCACGGGTTCAGCGGAACGCCGAGTGGGGCCTGCGCGGGAACGCCCACGGCGTGCTCACCGACTGCCCGCAGCGCGACGAGCGCTTCGCCTGGACCGGCGACAACCACATCGCCGCGCGGGCGCTGTGCTACAACTTCGACGCCGACCGGTTCTATCGCAAGTGGATGGACGACCACGCGGACGTTCGCTCCGAGCACGGCTACATCGCCGACACCGTCCCCTACGGCTACGGAACGATCCCCGAGGATCGGACTTGGGGGATCACGCAGGTGACGATCCCCTGGCACCTCTACCGTCACTACGGCGACGTCGGCGTCCTCGAGCGCCACTACGAAGGGATGCGTCAATACCTGGAGTACTGGCATTCCGAGTCCGACGACGGACTGGTGTCCGGCGAGTACGGCAACTACGGCGACTGGTTGACCTTCGAGAACGCGGACGGCCGTCGCGGGCTCCCGTTCGATCTGTACAATACCGCCTTCCACTACCACACGACGAACCTGTTCGCGAAGATCGCCGCCGTTCTCGACCGCACGGACGACGCCGAGCGCTACGCCGCCCGCGCCGAGTCGATCGCAGCGACGTTCAACGAGGCATTCTTCGACGTCGACGCCGGTCGGTACGGGCCGGGAACGCAGTCCTCGTACGCGGTCCCGCTGTTCGTCGGCCTCGTGCCCGACGAACACGCCGAGGCCGTCGCCGCCAATCTCGCCGAGACGGTGCGGGCGGACGGCGGCAAACTCCGGACCGGCTTCCTGGGGACCCGGCCGCTCGTCCACGCGCTCGTCGATTTCGGCCACGAAGAGGTCGCCTACGAGGTCGTCAGTCAGCCCGAACGCCCCGGCTGGGTGTACATGTCCCGCCAGGGCGCGACCACGATGTGGGAGCGCTGGGACGCCGACGATCACATCGGTGACGGGATGAACTCCTTCAATCACTCCCCGCTCAACTTCGTCTCCGAGTGGTTCTACACCGCGCTGGCCGGGCTCCGGTTCGACGACTCGATGCACGGCCGCGGCTCGGTCGAAATCGCTCCCGCGATCGTCGACGATCTCGAGTGGGCCGCCGGCGAAATCGAGACCGTCAACGGAACGCTCGCCTCGCACTGGGAGCGAACCGACGATGGGCTCGTTCTCGAGGCGGAGGTACCCTGGAACACGACGGCGACGGTTCGACTCCCCGCCGACGAGGACGCGGTCGTCGACGAGGGCGGCGAGCGGCTCTGGGAGGGAGAACCGGCCGATGCGCTTCCGAACGGCGTCAGTTCCGTTCGACTCGAGGACGGAGAGTTCGTCGCCGAAATCGGTGCCGGAACCTACGCGTTCGAACGCCGACGAGAGAACTGAACGCGGGGTGAGTCGCTCCTCAGATGCCGGCCAGATCCTCGAACGACCGCCCGGTAATCCACTCGCGGTCGTTCTTCGAGAGACAGTCGACGTGCTCGAGCCACCGCAGACTCTCCTCGTAGGTCGCCTCGTCGCTGACGTTCGGAAAGTCCGACCCCCAGACGACGCGCTCGCGGCCGAACGTCTCGAGCAGCCAGCGGACGTGGTCGTGCATATCCCGGTAGGGGAAGCCCTCCTCGGAGCGGTGGACGACTTCGGAGATCTTCACGGCGACGTCGTACTCATCGCCGGCGAGGGGCTCGAGCGCGCCGAGCGCGTCTTCGGGCGGGACGTCGGGGCCGGCGTGACAGAAGTGATCGAGCGCGTAAGTGAGATCGGGGTAGGTCTCGACGAGCTCGATCACCTGGTCGAGCTGGTCGACGTGGGCCAGGAGCTGGACCAGCGCGTCGGTCTCGCGGGCGGCCTCCCAGAACGCGGTCTCGTCGATCGCCTCACGCAGCCAGTCTACGCTGGGATCGAACGTCTCCCACATGCGATCGTACGGGCAGATCGCACCGAGACGGAACCCGAGAATCCCGTCGACGGCCATCCCGTCGCGCAGCCTGTCGGCCGCGTCGTCGGCGAACTGATCGAGCATCACGATTCCCGAGAGCGCGTCGTGCTCCTCGACGCAGTGGATCGTGTATCGGTTGTCGGTCCACTCGCAGATCGGGTAGCCGACGACGACCGCCTCGTCGACGCCGACGTCGTCCATATCTGCGAGGAGCTTCTCGGCGGTGTAGACGGTGTCGACGTCGAACTCGTCGACGGTGTCGACGAGCGGTCCGTTGATCCAGGGCTGCGCTCGAGTCGGTCGCGTCCACGCGTGCGTGTGGGTATCCAGCACCATCGTGTGCGGAAAGCGTCGCATCGGGCGATACTAAACGTTGTGTTGAACGCGAGACGAAATCGAGGAAGCGCCCGGTCGGCCACGGGAGTGAGTCGTCAGATCGACCGAGAGATTGCGCCCGCGACGCGCGGAAATGGGGGTTGCTATGGGTTCCGTTCGATTCGATTCGTTCTCACACACTCACCCGTGACCGATCCGTCGCCGAGCGGACGCGTCGGTCTCAGCGGAATCGAACGTTGTCGAGGGCGCCGGTGCTGCGGACGCCGATACCGCCCTCGGTGAACGTCTCGTCCGTGGCGGTGACCGACCCGATCGCGTCGCCGGACGGGTCTCGGACCTCGACGTCTATCTCGCCGAACTCGCCCCAGTCGACGACGAAGTCGTACAGCGTGTCTCGTTCGACTGAAACGTTCGCCTTGGCGAGTTCGGTGTACTCCCCGTCGACGCGCTTGTACAGTTGGAGACGGTCGCCGTTGCTCTCGGGATAGATCCGAGCGAAGTAGAAGTTGTCCGTGTCCTGTGCCCCGAAGGCGATGCCGAGATTGGCGTTCGTCTCGGTCCGGGCCGCCTGCGCGGCGAACGCGTCCCCGGCCCGCGGGTACTGTGCTAGCCCGCTCGTCGAGACGATGACGGCGGTGCCGCCGGAGGTGTTCTTGAGGCTGGCGTCGCCGTGGCCGACCGGCGCCGAGTCGTCGATCGCGTAGGCGTCCGTCTCGCCCTCGTACTCGGCGAGGTCGCCGTCCTCGAAGCTCTCGATGATTCCCGTCCGATCGTCACCGTCCTCGATTTCTTCGGTGATCAGGTTCCCGTCGTTGTCGACCCGGACGCGATACCGACTCTGGCCGTCAGGCGTCGTGAGGACGGCCCCGTTGCCGGCGCCGTCGATTCTGACGTCGTCCTCGCCGACGGCGAGCGTGGGCGACCCGCCGGCGTGGAACTCGTGGGAACTGTAGGTCTCGTGTTTCTGGACGCCATCGTCGAACCAGCGCGTGGACCCGGCCGCGTCGTCGTTCACTTTCGGCGCGGGACGCAGGTTCTGCTGATCGAAGTACGACGCGTATTCGATATCGGTGCTGTACTCGGCGTGGAACAGGTCGACGTTCTCGACGATGATCCCGTTGTGGCGGGGCCCCTCGCCGTCGGTCACGTCGACGACCTTGACGCCGCTGTTGTAGTCCATCGCGTTGTGGCGCTCGTGGACGTTCGAGATCGACACGCTCCGAGTCTCGTTGACGGAGTTCTCTAGTCTGATGATGTCCTCGCTCACCGACTGGAGCGGGTGGCCGCCGACCTGGATCGAGTCCAGCGTGATCGACGCGCCGCCGTCGATCCGGATACTGTGCTCGCCGCCGCCCGCGCGCCAGTTGGAGATATCGAGGTCGAACGACGGACCGTACGGGACGTCGTCGCTCCCGTACTCGGCGAGGAAGCCGTCGCGACAGCCAGTCACTTCAGTGTCTTTGATCGTCAGTTCGCTCGAGCCGTGGTAGTCCGCAAGTCGGATCCCAGCCGGTACGCTGTTTCGCTCCGCCAGGTTCTGGAGGTACAGCCGGGAGATGTGCATGTGGCCGACCCCCTGAATATCGATGAACGACCGCTCTACGTTCCCTTTAGCGTAGAACATCCCGCCGTAGAGGTTGATGTTCTCGGTCTTCTCGTCCGGTCCGATGACGAAGAAGCTCTCGATCGACTCCGTGGCGTAGATCAGGGTCCATCCCATCTCGAACACCAGTTTGCCGGTGTTGTCGTCGATCTCGACCGGGGACTCGAACCGCCAGGCCGGCAGGCCGTCGGCCGCTGCCGGATCGTCCGGATCGGGCGCGGGGATCACGATCTTGTGGCCCGGCTGCTTGTTCGGGATGTCGTCGCCCTCCGGGAGCGCGTCGAGGACGTTCTCCAGTTTCTGGTCGAGCGTGTCGCCGGGATACTCGGTGACCACGTGGATCGATTCGGGCGATCCCTCGGCGTTGAGGACGCCGTCATCGTCCACATTTAGGTTCTCCCCCGCGAAGTCCGCGATCGGCGCGTCGTTTGCGACCGTCGCGAGTGCGCCCAGCTCGGTGAGACTGTGGCCGTTGGCGTTGACGTCAGCGTCCCACTCGTGCCATGGCTGGTTGCCCTTCCCCTGTGCCGATGCGGTGCCGGCGAGTACGGTCCCGAGCCCAGCGGTACCGAGCAGCCCGAGCGCCCCGCGCCGGGCCATCGTCACGTTCGATTCCTCTCCGTCGGACGGAGTCTCGTCTCCTGTCATAGGTATTTGCCACCGTGCGTGGCAATCACTCTGTTACAGAGACGACTATATATTATTTATTGACTAGTACTCTACTGGTCTTATCCTGGAATCGGTGATCGCAGCATCCGTCCGACGGTCCGAACGCACCCGATCGATCTCTGACGCTCGCTCGGAGGCAGCCGACCTGCCGAGCGGTCCCACGCCGAGCACCAGCGACGACCTCGAGCGTGCGACTAGCGAACGTTTCACAACTGTCCTCCCGACGAAAAACCGTTCTCGGTGGTCGAGCACCTTTCCGCGAACCGATCCGGCGCTTCTTATTGATCTGAAAACGAGAAGACCGGCTTACAGGTCTCCGACTCGAGGAACGCCTCGAACGCGGCGGTCGGGTCGTCGACGCTGAACGAGCGGTCGATGATCGCGTCGGCGTCGATCGCACCGGCCGAGAGGAGTCGAATGGCCTGCTCGAAGTTCTGCCAGGTCGAGCCGTAGGACGTGTTCACGTCGACCTCGCCGCGAACGACCGGCGTCATGAACACTTCGCTGGGGGAGCCGGGGAGACCGACGACGATAACCTGTCCGCCCTTCCGGACGTGGTCGATGGCCATCTCGACGCCGCTCGAGTGGCCGGTCGTATCGAACACCGCGTCGAAGCCGACGCCGTCGGTTCGCTCGTCGACGACGTCCGAGAGGTCGTTCGTCTCGATATCGATCGTCTCGATCCCGAGCCGTTCGACCAGCGGCAGTCGATACTCGGTGTCCTTGCCCAGTCCCGAGACGAAGACGTTGGCACCCATCGAGTCCGCGACGGCCGCGACGAGCACGCCGATCGGGCCGGGACCCTCCACGAGGACGGTGTCGCCCGGCGTCACGTGGGACTGATCGAACACTGCGCGCGTCGCGATGCTGAGCGGTTCGGTGATGCTCGCGTGTCCGAGCGGGACGTCGTCCGGAATCAGGTGCAGATCTTTCGGGTGCACCGTCGTGTACTCGGTGTAGGCACCGTCGTTGTGCATGCCCGTGATCTCGAAGTTCTGGCAGACGTTCGGCTGCCCGTTCTTACACTGGAAACACGAGCCGCAGTCGTGGATCGGCTCCTCGACGACGTGGTCGCCGACCGCGAAGTCGGTGACGTCGTCGCCGACTTCGACGACCTCGCCGGAGTACTCGTGGCCCATAATTCGCGGAATCGGGATCCACTCGTAGCCGTCCTCGTACTTGTATGCGTGCGCATCGCTTCCGCACAGGCCCGCCGAGTGAACGCGAACTAATACTTCGTCGTCGTCGGGAACTGCCCGCTCACGTTCGCGGATCTCGATGGATTTCGGTCCGGTATGTACTATGGCCTTCATGTAGGGTTACCTCGCTCTGGTCGAGCTATCAATATGTGGGGGACTCACCTACATATAACTTTAGGTGTGAGATATCGTCGGTCGGACGGCTACTCACCACTGGGACCGCTCGTTGTCATCCCCGTTCGATATCGATACCGCGGTCGGCCCGTTCGAGCGAGAGCAGTGATGGTCTCGCCGGTGGTCGGAACTCGCGTCAACGGCGGCCGACGGTTTCCGCGTCTCGTCTCGAGTGGCGAACGAACGGAACTCGGAGAGAGACGGTCCGAAGCGGTCGTCTCGTGGTTCGGGCGTGCGGGTACTATAAACACTTATGTGGCTGTTGAACACACGTCGGACTGAGTCCGTTGGAAGTGACTTTAGACACATGGAGATAACGAATATCAACGTCACGAAGGTAAGTACCGATTCCTGGGGAGAGTTCGTCGAGTTCCCGCTCGTCACCGTCATGAGCAAGTTCGACGAGTACAACAACGCCGACGGCGACAATCCGGAGGCCCGTCGGAAGTGGATGGGGCCGGTCGGCGACGTCGTCGTGGAAGTCGAAACGGACGCGGGCATCACCGGCGTCGGCGTCGGCAACTGGGCGACGGGCTCGATCGAGACGATCGTCAACGAGACGCTCTCGAAGCTCGTCATCGGCGAGGACCCCCACCAACGCGAACGACTGTGGGACATGATGTACCGAGCGACGATCCCGTTTGGTCGGAAGGGTGCGGCCATCGAGGCCATCAGCGCCGTCGACCTCGCGCTCTGGGACATCGCCGGCAAGGAAGCCGAGAAGCCGGTGTACGAACTCCTCGGTGGACCGGTCACGGACGAGATTCCCTGCTACGCGAGCAACCTCCATCCCGTCGACCACGAGAAACTCGCTCGAGAGGCCCAGAACTACGCGGAACAGGGGTTCGATGCGATGAAACTCCGGTTCCGGTACGGACCGGAAGCGGGTCGCGAGGGGATGAAAGAGAACGAGAAGATCGTCGAGACGGTCCGGGACGCCGTCGGCGACGAACTCGCGATCGCCGGCGACGCCTACATGGGCTGGAACGTTCGGTACGCCAAGAAGATGCTCAAGCGCCTCGAGCGCTACGACATGGAGTGGGTCGAGGAGCCGGTCATCCCCGACGACATCGACGGCTACGCCGAGGTCCGCGAGGCCTCGAACGTGCCGATCTCCGGCGGAGAACACGAGTTCACCCGCTGGGGGCACAAGGAACTGCTCGAGCGCGAGGCCGTCGACATCCTCCAGCCCGACGTCCACCGCTGTGGCGGGCTGACGGAGTTGCTGAAGATCGACTCGATGGCCAGCGCCCGCGACGTGCCGGTGATCCCCCACTCCGGCACGAACCCGACCCTGCACTTCATCGCCGCGTCGACCAACGCGCCGATGGCGGAGTACTTCCCGATCCCCGAGTGGTATCAGGAGCGCCAGGGCGAACAGGAGTCGACCTACGCCGACGCCATCTACGCCAACCCGCCGAACGCCGAGAACGGGACCATCCCGCTGCCCGACACCGTCGGGCTGAGTTCGGAGACCAATCCCGAGGCTCTCGAGCACTACAGCGTGAAGTAATCCATGGCCGACGTCACCTTCGAGTACAACGTGCCGGTGTTCGCGGGCGCGCCGGAGTCGGGAACGGATCCCGTCCACCGCGACACGCCGTGTTACGAACGACTCGACTGGGAGACCACGAAGGAGGGCGTCCTGAAAGCTGAGGAACTGGGCTTCGACGCCGCGTGGGCGCCGGACCACCTCATGCTCGGGCGCGATCACGCCGAGTACGAGTGCTGGACGCTGCTGTCCGCACTGGCCGGCCTCACCGACGACATCAACCTCGGCTCGCTCGTCCTCTGTAACGACTACCGCAACCCCGCGCTCGTCGCGAAGATGGCCGCAACGCTGGACGTCATCTCCGACGGCCGCCTCGAGCTCGGACTCGGCGCCGGCTGGCACGAACCCGAGTACGAGGCCTACGGCTGGGAGTACCGCGATGGCTTCGAGCGGCTGATGCGGTTAGACGAGAGCATCCGCCTGATGAAGGAGCTGTGGGCCACCGATCCCGGCGAGGCCGCCTCGTTCTCGGGCGAGCGCTACGAGATCGACGGCGCCTACTGCGAGCCCGGCCCGGTCCAGGACCCGCATCCGCCGATCCTCGTCGGCGGACAGGGCGAAGAGGTGACGCTGAAACTCGTCGCGAAACACGCCGACATCTGGAACACGGATGTGTTCAACGGGACGCCGGAGACCTTGGAGCACAAGATCGGCGTTATTGAGGACCACTGCGAGACGGTCGGCCGCGACTCCGACGAGATTGAGTACTCGTGGGACGGCCACGTCATCTGTACGCGCGACGAGGAGAAACTCGAGCGCCTGCTCGACCTGATGCTCCCGATCCAGTTCGAGGAGGAGTACATCGACCAGGCCGACATTGAGACGGAGGCCGACGCCCGCGACTACTTCGTCATGGGCACGCCCGAGGAGTGCGCCGAGGCGATCGAGCGCCGGATCGACGCCGGCGTGACGAAGTTCCAGGGCTGGTTTATCGACTTCCCCGACACCGACGGGATGGAACTGTTTGCCGATGAAGTGATGCCGCAGTTCCGATAGCGCGTTCGTTGCCACCGATCATCGTCGCGTTTTTCGGCTCCCGCTTCGCTTTACTGTTCTCCGTCCGGGCCGAGAGACGTCGATCGGAGAGTCGCGACGGCACGGCCGTCGACCGGAACCGACTCGAGTGACCACCGGGCGGACACAGGGGAATAGCTATAGGACTGCCGTTCGATTCGTCTCTCGTATGGCACGGATTGCGTTCCATCTGGAGATCGCCGACGGACAGCGCGAGGCGTACCGCGACGCACACGAGAACGTTCCCGAGTGGCTCGAGGAGGCCTATCTCGAGTCCGATGCCGGCCTCGAGACCTATAGCGTGTTCGAGTCGGATGGCCACGTCTTTGGGTTCTTAGAGCTCGACGATCCGGAAGCGATCCAAGAGGTAATGGACACGAGCGATGCGCAGGCTCGGTGGGCCGAGGAGATGGACGGAATCGTCGTCGAGGACGACTCCGATCAGTGGATGGACGAAGTCTACCGAATGATCTAACGGGCGTACCGCGACGCGGTCGATCGCCGCCCGAGTATTCGACTCCTTTTGATCGTCGCCGAGGGCCAGTAGCGCCACGCTGTCCGATCGGTCGTCCCTCTCGGCGACCCCATTCGTGCCAATCCCCCGCACACTCCATCCGGTATCGCCGGAAAGCTATTCTATTCGGCTCTCGAGCGTTCTCGCTCCGTTCCTGCTCGGATTGCCGGCCCTTCGTCTCGGAATCCCGTGCGACATTTACGAACGTATGGTTGTAATCGGAAGCGACGTCTGTTCAGAAGCCCTAGCTATATTTCCGGCTTTGCCGGACGGATCCGTACAACCGTTTGTCGGAGAGTGTTCGGGATCCGTTCGGGAATTCGACTATCACTCGTTCGAGTCCCCGTTCGGCCCTTTCCGGTGGCGTCGGACATTCGAGACCGATCCGATCGGGACGGACGCGCGGTCGGCCGTACCACCGTCAGTCTGGAGCTGCAAGGACAGCCGCGTCCGTCCCGTCAGGAAGATTTATCAGCGATCCCGCGGAGATTTAGCTATCGTCACTATGATACCGTCCCTCGAAGAGACGATCGCGGCTGTCGCAGCGTATACTATCGACAAGGACATGGAAAACGAGGTCTGGCAGAAAGGCGTCGCGATAAACGGCCTGCTCGCCGCCGACCGCGACGACTGCACCGAGGCCGCACGGGCGCTCGTCGACCGTGCGGTCGAGACCCAGGACAGCAACGGGCAACTCTCCTACGGCCCGAGCTACCCGATTGAGGTCTTTCAGCACGGCAAGGAGTACGACGCCCACTGGGAGATCGATGAGCGGAAGGCGATGAACACGAACAACACGACCTCGATCGGCCACGGCGTCCTCGACTTCTATCGCCGAACCGGTGAGGAGCGGTACCTCGAGGCCGCCCGCGGCGAGTACGACAATCTCCAGTCGGTCGAACGGACCGAGGACGGCGGTATCCCCCACCACGTTCCGGAGCTGTCCGGCGTGAAGGGCCTCTGGATCGACTCGGTCTATATGATGTGTCCGTTCTTCGCGCGGTACGGAGCGGCCGCCGACGAGCCCGAGGCGTTCGACGAAGCTGCCAAGCAAATCATCGTCCACGCGAAACACCTTCAGGACCTACACACGGGACTGTTCCGTCACATCTGGCACGAACAGCCCAACAGCTACCCGCAGAGCACCTTCTGGGCCCGCGGGAACGGCTGGATTCAGGCGGCAATCGTGGACGTCCTGGAGTACCTTCCCGACGACCATCCCGACCGCGACGAACTGATCGAAATCTTCCGCGACGTTTCCTCGGCGGTCGTCGAACGTCAGGACGACAGCGGGATGTGGTACAACATCGTCGACGACCCCCACACGCCCCTCGAGAGTTCGGGCACGCTCATGTACACCTACGCGTTCAAGCGCGCCCTCGAACTGGGTATCGTCGAGGACGAGAAATACGAGCGGGCGGCGCGAGACGCGATGGAAGTCGCGATCGGTCTCGTCGACGACGAGGGCGCTGTCCGCCGGGTCGCCGGTCCGCCGGGCGGCCCGGGCGCACCGCTGACGTCGACGTCGTACGGGCAGGGATTCTTCCTCCTCGCCGCGTCGCAGTTCGCCGACGGGTCGTAACCGGTCACGCCGCTCACCATCCGGGTGAGAACCGTTCTGCGTCACAGAGACGACCTCGCCGCGCCGATCGTCGCTGCTCTCCCAGCGGGCGCTCGACGGTGACGAGGACGGGACTCCGATCTTCTTCTGCGGAAGGGATCGGGTTTCGACCGCTTCGAGGAAGAAGCGACGGTCGCTTCGAACCGGCAGTATCGGAGGACCGGCCTATTCGGTCTCCGTCACTCGCGTCGTCCGCGTCGATTCCGACCGCACCGTATCGATGACGCCGCGAAGGTAGCCGACGGTGAACCCTCGCGATCGATGCCGCCAATCGTCGTCACCTTCCATCTTCGGCACGTGGTTGGGAATGACCGTCCCCTCGTACCCGACGTCGTGGAGCGTTCTGACTGCCTCTGCGGTGTCGAAGTTCCCCGTATCGACGAACGTCTCGTGAAACTTCGGTACCGTTCCGACGACGTCACGGAAGTGAACGAAACCGATCTGGTCACGCTCGCCGAAGCGGCGGATGACCTCGGTCACGTCCTCGCCCATCTGTGAGAAACAGCCGAGACAGAGCTTCAACCCGTGATTGTCGCTCGGAACGAGCTCCATGGCCTTCTCGAAGTTCTCGACGCTCCGGAACAGACGCGGAATGCCCCCGAGCGACTCGAGACTCGGAGGGTCGACCGGGTGGAGTGCGAGGTCGACGCCGGCCTTCTCTGCGACCGGCAGCACGATCTCAAGCGGCCGTGAGTTCCGAGACTGACGGGATCTGGTTCGGATCGACTGCGATCGTATCGCTTACATCGCGATCGTTGAATTCGTCGGGTTCCTCCTCCGTATCGGCGTGATCGACGAAGATATCGGTCGCACCGAGCTGACGCATGTATCGCAATCTCCGGTCCGAGAGAGACCGCGTTCGAACGCCGACGCGGACGGTAGCACTGGTACTTCGACTCATACTCGTTCTTCTTGCAGAACGGCTAAATCAGTACGGGTAGTGACGTGTTCCCCTCGAACCGGCGTCGGAGTCTGAGTGGTGGTCGACTTACAGCGGAGTCGCTCCGAGAGTCAGGTTACCACTCGGCGACGCTGCCGTCGTCGTGTCGCCAGACGGGGTTGTGCCAGTCGTGCTCGAGTTCGGCCTGGCTTCGGACGTGATCCTCGTCGATCTCGACGCCGAGGCCCGGCTCGTCCGGGATCTCGACGTAGCCGTCCTCGTAGTCGAACACGGACGGATCGGCCAGGTACTCGAGTACGTCGCTGGTCTCGTTGTAGTGGATGTTGAGGCTCTGTTCCTGAATGAGCGCGTTGTGCGAGCAGGCGTCGACCTGGAGACAGGACGCGAGCGCAAGCGGTCCGAGGGGGCAGTGGGGAGCCATCGCCACGTCGTACGCTTCGGCCATCGAGGCGATCTTCGCGACCTCGGTGATTCCGCCGGCGTGGCTGAGGTCCGGCTGGATCACGTCGACCGCCCCGCTCTCGAAGACCTCCTTGAAGTCCCACCGGGAGAACATCCGTTCGCCCGTGGCGATCGGAGTCGTGGTGTGGGACGCGATCGCCGGCAGCGCATCGTTGTGTTCCGGCAGGACCGGCTCCTCGACGAACATCGGTTCGTGCGGTTCCAGCTCTTTGACGAGCCGCTTCGCCATCGGTTTCGACACGCGACCGTGGAAGTCGACGCCGATGTCGACGTCGTCGCCGACCGCCTCGCGGACCTCGCGGAGCCGAGTGACGGCGGCCTCGATCGTCGCGGGATCGTCGACGCGCTCGACCTCTTCCGTCGCGTTCATCTTGAGCGCCGTAAAGCCCGCCTCGACCTGCTTTCGGGCCTGTTCGGCCACGTCGGCGGGGCGGTCACCGCCGATCCACTGATAGACTCGGATCCGATCCCGGACCGGCCCGCCGAGGAGTTCGTGGACCGGGACGCCCAGTCGCTTGCCCTTGATATCCCACAGGGCCTGATCGATGCCTGCGATCGCGCTCATCAACACGGGGCCGCCTCGATAGAAGCCGCCGCGGTACATCGTCTGCCAGTGATCCTCGATCCGGGTCGGATCCTCCCCCAGCAGGTAGTTGTCCATGAGCTCCTCCACCGCGGTTCGAACGGTCTTCGCACGCCCCTCCACGATCGGCTCGCCCCAGCCGACCGTTCCGTCGTCCGTCTCGAGACGGAGGAACAGCCATCGGGGCGGCACCGCGAACAGTTCGTAGTCGACGATTTCGGTCATCTGTGTTCTCACTCCGAGCGACTTTCGTTTAGTCGTTTCGGAGCACTTCAGGGCCCCACGTCGGCCGATGCCGTCGAGTCGACCTCCGCTGGGTCGTCGGTGTCGCTGGCTCTCCGTCGAGGCCGCGTTGGGACGCCCTTCGAGGAGAATTGCGATTCGAATCGAGATATTGTCCGACATCACCGGACAGACGGCGTCCGTTGCGATCGGAGGCGGAAAAATCGAAATCGATTCGGTCCGGCGATCCGTTTCTCGAGGTCGCTTCCGCGCGGATGGCATCGATCGGGTCGACCGTCTCTCGGTCCGACTATCGTCTCACCGTTACGTCAGAATCCGGGCTGAAAGGCCATCGACAACGTCGGTCTCGGCGATCGCGACGTCGAACGGATCGATCTCCGAGCCGCCCAGCCGCCACGACGTCTCCTCCTCGACCGTCACCGCGACCGGCTCGCTTCTGAAGTTCATCACCCACGTGTGGCCGTCACGGCAGGCGACGCGAACGCCCTCGGGGAGCGGCTCCGCACGGCGGACGCCGGCGCGGTCGAGGAGGGATCCGACGAGTTCGGTCGCGAGCTCGGCCTCGGGCCAGACGCCGCAGTAGACGACGCGGCCGTCACCGACCGCGTTTCGAACGGCCGCCGTTCGGCCGGCTTCGATATCGTCGCCCGCGTACTCGAGCACCGGTTCGGCCGCATCAGCGTCGAGCCACTCGGCCCACGTCCGGAACGCGTAATCAGTGTCCGTTTCGTCGGGTCGGACGACGGCCGGATCGAACTGCGCCGGAAGCGTCTCGTGCTGATCGATTCTCGCGCCGACGAGATCAGACAGCGGACCGGGCTGGGGTTCGGGTCGGAGTTTATTGGACTCGTCTTTGACGCCCGTCCGCGGGCCGAGCAGCAGTTCGCCGCCGGACTCGACGTACGCGGTCAACTGATCGGCCAGCGATTCGGTCACCAGGTGGAGCGTCGGCGCGACGACCGCGTCGTACGAGTCGAGATCGCTCTCGGGATGCACGATGTCGACCTGCACGCCGCGCGCTCGGAGCGCCGCGTAGAACGACTGCAACAGCTGCCAGTAGTCGAAATCGGGCGCGTGGGACTGTTCGCCGAGCGCCCACGCGTTCTCGTAGTCGTGAAGGAGAGCGACGGGCGCGTCGACGTCGTCGACGTCGAACAGCTCCTCGGCGGCCCGCGTCGCGTCGCGATACCCCCGATCCGGCGACCCGTCCTGCTTGCGGAGGCCGGCGTGGTACTGCTCCTGGCCCTCGAGGCAGCGCCGCCAGCGGAAGTAGACGACGGCGTCGGCGCCGTGGGCGGTCGCGTGGTGTGCCCACAGGCGCATCGCCCCCTCCGCGGGCTGCGTGGAGTGGGGCGGCCAGTTGACGTCGCCCGGCTGCTGTTCCATCACCCAGAACGGTCGGTCGAGCACGCTCCGGTAGAGGTCGTGGTTGAACGAGAGCAGATCTGGGTTCCCCGCGCGCAGTTCGTCGGTCGTCGTCTCGCCGCCGGCCTGCTGGACGTGACCCGTCGGGTACGAGTCCCACGAAATCAGATCGAGGTCGCCGTCGAAGTCGTAGGTGTCCACCGACTCGAATAGGTTCATGAAGTTGTGCGTGACGAACCACTCATCGTTCGCCTCGCGAAGCAGGTCCGCCTGCAGCCGGTTGTACTCGACGACGCTGTCGCTCGAGAACCGGGCGAAATCGAGCATCATCGACGGGTGATCCTGCGCGGGCGTCGGACGCGGGACGTCGACCTGCTCGAGGTCGTCGTACTGCTGACTCCAGAAGGTCGTCCCCCACGCCTCGTTGAGCGCGTCGACGGTCCCGTACTCCTCGCGGACCCAGTCCCGGAACGCGGCGGCGCAGTCGTCGCAGTAACAGCGCGTCGTGCCGTGACAGCCGTACTCGTTGTCGGTCTGCCAGCCGACGACGCGCGGATCGTCGGCATAGCGGCCCGCCATCGCCCGGACGATGCGCTCGGTCTCCTCGCGATAGGCCGCGGAGTTGAAACAGTAGTGGCGTCGGCTCCCGACGTCCCTGACGGTCCCGTCGCGGTCCCGCTGGCGGATCTCGGGCCGTTCCTCGACGAGCCACCGCGGCGGTGCCGCCGTCGGCGTACACAGAACGGCCTGCATCCCGTTCTCGCCGATCAGGGCGACGATCTCGTCGAGCCACTCGAAGTCGAACTCGCCGCGTGCCGGCTCGAGCACGCGCCACGAGAACTCGGCCACGCGTACGTACTCGATACCTGCGTCGGCCATCTGCCGAACGTCCGTCTCCCACTGTTCGCGCGGCCAGTGCTCCGGGAAGTAACATACCCCTATTGACATGGATTAGTGTTCACGTCAGTCTTTGTAAATGTTATCATGTACCAGTTTCGGGGGGACTCGTCTCGTCAGCGTTCCATTCGGCCGCGGCCGCGGAAATCCGGATGTCGTCTGTGGCGTCGGATACCGTTTTTCTAGCGGCGGTCCGTCGGTACTGGTCTTCAAGCGGCACCGTTGATACCGGTCTTCCAGCGGACCGTCGATAGTGGTCCGGCCGTCTCCGATCCATCATCGCCGATCCTCCGAGCGGGCCGACTGACTCTGACTTCGATGCTGCCATTCGCAACGCGATACCGTCGAGACGTCTCACGTCCCGGCCGCACGGGCGATAGCCCCCACGGGGGTCCCACAGTAACCTTTGTGATGGATGAGCGAGAACTACGAACGAGATGCCAGAAGAGACGTTTGTCGACGTGCTCTGTCGGTTCCGACACCACTTCCGCCTCCTGTTTATGGTTTCGGCGCTGTCGTTACTCGTACTCGGGGCGGCGCTAACGGCCATCGAGAGGGGAACCAGCACGTACGTTATCACGGTGCTACAGATCGTCACGTTCCTCGTGATCGGATCGCTCTCGTTCGGGATGATGGTCGTTTGTGGGCGCCGAAGCGACTGATCGTCGGCGGTCATCTTGGGCGCGTCCTGCGACGAGACGGCGTACGCTGGGATGAACTCGTGCGGTGAAATTGGCACGACGTACTGTCGGTCGCCCGTCCGCTCGACCCGTCGGAATGGCTTGGCAACTGGTCTCCTACTGTGTGTTATAACACCCATGGTATCTTACCAAAAGTTACATAAGTATGCATGCTAACCGATACCTCGTGGGAAAGATGATCAATGACCACAGTCATTTAAGCAGACGTAACTTTGTCGGGGCCAGCGCTGGGACGCTTGCCGCGACGCTCGCTGGGTGTGTCGGTGGCAGCGACAACAATACGGAGTTCGTCACGGCGTTCGAAGGCGGTCGCCCGCCGACGGAAGTCCAGTTCAATCCGTGGAACGCGTCGAACTACGCTCAGACGTACAGTATCTACTGGCTCCAGGAAACGCTCGTGACGCATTCCGACGGAACGGTGTCCACGGATTTCTTCGAGAATGTCAGTGTCGACGGCAACGAGGTCACGATCGAGTTCTCGGACCAGTGGAGTTACTGGAACGGAAACGACATCACCGCCGAAGACTACTTGATCTCGGCCGAGATCTGGCGCTACCAGAACCCAGAGGCCTCGCCGTTCGAAGGTCACGAACTGGTCGACGACTACACCGTCAAGCGAATATACAAGGACGAGGTTTCGCCGGTCATCGCGAGATCGAACGCGGGCGGCGGGACGACCGCCCCGAAATCGGTCTTCCGAGAGTACTACGAGCGCTACGAGGATGCGGGCGGAGAAAGCGGCCGTCAGGCGGTCACCGAGGATCTCCTCCAGATGACGATCGACACCGAGGAGTTCGTTGAGGAGGGATACGGAAGCTCGCTGTTCCGCATCGAGGACTTCAACTCCTCCGAGACGCTGGCGACCAAATGGGAGGACCATCCGTGGGCGGACGAGACGGATATTGAGCAGATTCGGGTCCTTCCGAACGTCGAATCGGGGACGCAGGTCGAGCAACTCGAGAAGAGCAACGAGCTCGACATGACTCAGTACATCACCGAGAGTCAGCGGCCGGAATACCCGGACAACATCGAGAACATCTACGAACTGAGTCACTACAACTGTCAGAAGTACATGTTGAACTGGAACAACGAGCACCTCGCGAACCGATCGGTTCGCCGGGCAATTATCTCCGCGATCGATATCCCCTCGATCATCGACGCCGCGACGCAGACGGGAATGCTCGCGAGCGCGACGGAGGTCCAGACGGGGATCCGGGAGACCATCGAAGATCAGTACCTCGGCGAGGACTTCGTCGACCAGCTCATCAACTACCCCGTCGAGGCCGACGAGGAGGCGGCGATCGCCCATATGGAAGACGCCGGCTACTCGAGGGAAGACGGTGAATGGGTCAGTCCCGACGGCAACACGACTGACTTCACTGTCATCACGCAGTCCGCCGTTTCGCAGTCCCAGCCGACGAAAGTCTTCACCGACCACCTCAACGAGTTCGGGCTGAACGCGGAGATGGAGGCCGTCGGGCAGGATTACTACTCGCGGGTCCAGGAGTGGGAGTTCGACATCGCCTGGATGTGGCACGTCGCCCTCCCGTACTGGCATCCCATGGCGTACTTCTCGAACAACTTCTACGGCCTCCTCGCCGGCGACGTCAACAGCGATAGCGACACCGGCCCGACCGGCGTACCGTTCTCGCTCGAGATCCCCGAGGAAGTCGGCGCAAGGGAGATCGGGAACAACGGCGTCGAGATCAATCCGGCACAGCTCATGGTCGACCTCGAGGCGGCGTCCTCCGAGGAGGAAACGATCGAGATCACGCGAACGCTCGTTCAGTGGGTCAACTTCGACCTGCCCGCGATCATTCACTTGCAGGAGAACCGCGGCTTCGCCGGTGACGTGGAGAACTTCGACTTCCCGAGCGAGGACGAGTTCCGGATGGACCGTCCGAATCCGGGCCCGTACGCGTTGATGAGAGGGCGTATTTCGACGAACTGAGCGTCTCCCGATCACAACCCCCTTACACAACAGGATATAGTCATGGAAGCGAATTATTTCGCCAAACGAGTTGGACAGGCGCTGCTGACGTTTTTCGCGACAGTGACGCTGACGTTCGTTCTGTATCAGATGATGCCAGGTGGCCCTGCCCAGGCGCTTCGAAACCAGATCCTCGCCCAGCAGATGGGGTCGTCGAATACGATTAATCCGGAGCAGATCGAACAGCTAATCGCGAACTATACGAACCTAGAGAGTGACGCACCGATTTACGTGCAGTACGTCCAGTACATGAGCAGCGTCTTCCTCGAGGGCGATCTCGGCGAGTCACTCTACGAGGACGCCGCCGTGACGGAGCTACTCGCCGAACGACTCCCGTGGTCGATGCTCATCAGCGTCTACGCGATGGTCATCGGCTACTCCGTGAGCATCGTGCTCGGGGCGGTGATGGCGTTCAAGGAGAAATCCCGATTCGACTCGGTGTCGTCCGTCGTCGTCATCGGCCTCAACTCCACGCCGTACTACGTTGCGGGGATCCTCTTTATCTTCTTTTTCAGCATTCGATACAAGGTCTTCCCGACGGGCGGACGGGTCGGACTCGGTATCGAAGCGGGATTCAACCTGGCGTTCATGCAGAGTATCGCGCTCCACGCCGCGCTCCCGATACTGTCGATGAGCGTCCTCGGACTCGGGACGGCGCTGACGATGCGGGGCAACTCCGTCCGCGTCCTCGGGGAGGACTACCTTCGCGTCGCGGAACTTCGCGGACTGCGAAACTCCCGTATCGCGACCCAGTACGTGGGCCGAAACGCCATCTTGCCGATGTACACGCAGTTCATGATCGGTATCGCCGGCGTGCTCAGCAGCTCCGTCATCGTCGAGGAGATCTTCTCTTACCCGGGCGTGGGACTGCTGGTGTACGACGCCATTCAGGTGCGCAACTACCCCGTCCTCATGGGATCGCTCATCGTCTTTACGCTCGTGACGATCGTCGCGATCCTGATCGCTGATCTGACGTACGGCTTCATCGATCCACGAATCTCGTCCGGAGGTACCAATGAGTAACGAACGACCCGACGACGACCTCGAGACGCTCTTCGACGCGGATATCGATCGAGAACCGACGCCGCGGTCGCAGCGGCTCAAGCGACAGTTCGACCTGTATGTCGTTGCTCCCGCCCGGGTGGCGATGACCGACTGGCGAGCCATCGTCGGGACGGCGATCATCACGATATTCTTCCTGATGGGAACCGTCGGCGTCTGGCTCGTCGACAGACCGACGAGCGGCGACGCGCCCGTTCTCGCACCGCCGTTCCAGAACCTCAACTACATTCTCGGGACGGACACCTTCGGGCAGCCGATCGGGGCGCAACTAATCCACGCGACGCCGGATATGTTCCGAATGGTGTTCGCCGGGGCGGTCGTGAGCATCGGGTTCGCGGCGCTGGTCGGCATCGTTTCGGGGTTCCTCCGGGGGTCGAAGATCGACACGATACTGATGTCGATCACCGACATCATCATCACGATCCCCGGACTCCCGCTGGTCATCGTTCTGATCGCGATCTTCCGGCCCGAGAGTCCGTACGTCATCGGCGTCCTGCTCGGGCTCGACAACTGGCCCGGGCTGGCGAGGACCGTGCGTTCGCAAGTGCTCAGTATCCGTGAGGAGTCGTACGTGGAGGCGTCGCAGATCATGGGCATCTCGACGGGGACGATCCTCCGCCGGGACGTCCTCGCCCAGCTGATGCCCTACATCACGGTGAACTCGGCGCTGGCGTCCCGACGCATCATCTTCGAGTCCGTCGGGCTGTACTTCCTCGGGATCCTCCCGTTCACGACGTTCAACTGGGGCGTCATGATGAACGTCGCCTACGAGGGTGGCGCACTGAGTCGGCCGAGCATGTACCACTTCCTCGCGTTCCCGTTACTGACCATCTTCCTGATGTCGTTCGGGCTCGTGTTGTTCTCCCAGGGGATGGACAGCGTGTTCAACGTCCGACTCAGGGCGCGTCACTCGTCGACGATCGACGACGACGGAGGTCCCGAACCATGAAACCATCAATTAGAATATGTAACGGTAGTACTATACTACTGTCCGCAATTCACTCCGACAAGACAACGAATGAGTAACACAGATACGATCGTGGAGGTCCGCGACCTCAACGTCACGTTCCAGATGAATCGTGGACAGTCGCGCGTCGTCCGGGACGCCGATCTCGACGTCGCTCGCAACGAGACGCTCGGCATCATCGGCGAAAGCGGGAGCGGCAAGTCCATGCTCGCCTCGTCGTTTCTCAACGCCGTCGTCGAACCCGGCGTCTCGACCGGCGAGGTCACGTACCACCCGGAGGACGGCGACCCGGTCTCCGTGCTGGAGCTCTCCGAGTCCGAACTGAATCGGTTCCGCTGGGAGGAAGTCGCCATGGTCTTCCAGGGGGCGATGAGTTCGTTCAACCCCGTCACGAAGATTCGAACGCACTTCAGGGAGACCCTGCAGGATCACGACCGCGACATTCCCGCCGGCATGGATCGCGCGCGTGAACTCTTGGAGAGCGTCTACCTCGATCCGGATCGGATCCTCGATTCCTACGCACACGAGCTCTCGGGCGGCATGAAACAGCGCGCACTCATCGCACTCTCACTGGTGCTCGAGCCGGACGTCCTCGTTCTCGACGAGCCGACGGCCGCGCTTGACCTGCTGATGCAGCGCTCGATCGTCACGCTCCTGCGCGAACTTCAGGAGGAGTACGATCTGACGCTCGTGTTCATCACGCACGACCTCCCGCTGTTGACCAAGCTCGCCGACCGCATCGCCGTGATGTACGCGTTCAACATCGTCGAGATCGGGACGACCGACGATCTACTCTACGACGCGTCGCACCCGTACACGCGCGCGCTCCTCGACACGACGCCGGATCTGAACGTGCCGGTCGATGAGATGAACATCATCGAAGGGAGCAAACCGGATCCCGTCGACCACATTCCGGGCTGTTCGTACCACCCCCGGTGTCCGATGGCCGATGACCGCTGTCGATCCGACGACCCGCCGATGATGACGGTGAGCGACTCCCACGAGTCGGCGTGTTTCTACCACGAGGAGGCCGCGGACGCGGTACCGATCAGCGCCGCGCCCGACTCCCCCCCGACGTCCGGTCGAAGCGCCGCGACCGACGGAGGTGAGAACTGATGGCGCCGTCCGAACCGATAATTTCGATGGACGGCGTCTCCGTCGAGTTCACCAACGACGGCGGGCTGCTCGATCTCTTCGGCGATTCGGAGACGGTCCGCGCGGTCAACGACGTCTCCCTCGAGCTCGGCGAAGAAGAGACGCTCACGCTGATCGGCGAGAGCGGCTGCGGCAAATCGACGCTCGGGAAGACGGCGATCGGCGCTCAGAAGCCGACCAGCGGGACGGTCAGGTATCGCGGACAGGACGTCTGGGAAGCGCGAAACAGTCCCCGCGACGCGTCGATCTCGTTCGACGAGATCCGCCACTCGCTCCAGATCATTCATCAGGATCCGGGGAGCGCGCTCAATCCGAATCAGCGGATCCTCACCTCGCTGATGCTACCGTTGAAGAAGTGGTACCCCGACCTCGGCCGCGACGAGCGAGAAGAGCGCATCCACACGCTGTTCGAACGCGTCGGAATGTCACCGCCCGGCGATTACCTCAACCGGTACCCACACCAGTTGAGCGGCGGAGAGACACAGCGTGCGGTCCTCGTTCGGGCGCTGTTGTTGGATCCCGATCTGATCTTGGCCGATGAGGCGATCAGCGCGCTCGACGTCTCCCTGCGCGTCGAGATGATGGATCTCATGCTCGAGCTGCAGGACCTGTTCCAGACCTCGTACCTGTTCATCTCGCACGATCTCTCGAACGCGCGGTACATCGCGGAAAAGTCCGGCGGACGGATCGCCGTGATGTACCTCGGCGAGATCGTCGAGATCGGAACAGTCGAGGAAATCGTCGAAAACCCACAACACCCTTACACGAAAGCGCTGCAGTGGGCGACGGCGAACCTCTACGAGGACGAAGACGACGAGGAGTTCCCCTTGCGGAAAATCGACGTCCCTGATCCGACGGATCTCCCCTCCGGCTGTCACTTCCACCCGCGCTGTCCGAACGCTCGAGAAGTGTGCAAACGCCAGCATCCGGGACGGATCCACGCGAACGGCAACGAAGAGAACTACGCTCGGTGCTTCCGGGCGGACGAGACCCACGAGTACTGGAACAGCCCCGAGATAACGGATGAGCCGCCAGTTGACTCCCCGTGAGAGGCCGTTCCGACGAAATAGATATGTCCGATATGACCGACAATACCAGTATGGAAACGTCCAGCGAGTCGAACACCAGACGACGTCGATCGGTGTCCCTTCCCGGTAGTCCGGTGTTGTGGATATCGATCGGGATCGCGATCGCGCTGATACTCACCGGTATGCTCTTCTTCGACGGCCCGATGGCAGGCGTGCTCGGGCTGTGGGGCCTTTCGCTCTTCGCCACCACGGTCGTCGGATACGTCGCGTATCGCGTCTGGTATCAGTACGGTTCGTGAACAGCCTCGAGGTCACGTGGTTCGAGACGCCTTCGCCGTCTCGTCACTAAGCGGGAGCTTCGCTCCGGCGAGGTCCGCGAATCCGACGGATTCCCTTGATCACGGAAGATCCAGAACCTTCCGAACGACCCCGAGGCTTTCGCGTAGACCCCGTTCTATGTCCCGATCGAGGCAGGGGTACGTACTCCCCGCTCACGTTCAGCGTCCCGCGATTCAAGCACACATCTACGGGTGCGCCTCCATCACCTGTGTTTTGCCTGCCGGCGAGACTGCAACCCACTATTCTTCGCAGCGTCGTAATCCGCGTGGTTCTCGCACCCGCACTGCTGACACTCGAACGACTCTAGAGGGTCGGAGACGTACTTCGTCGGTGGCGTCTCCGAGCCGTCGGGGATTATGTAGTGTTCTCAGTTCTGGAACAATATTCTCTTTTACATCTATCTCTATTTGGAACTCGAGTTCCCTCGTTGGAAATCTCGAAACGCTCTATTCGAGACTGTTGACCGCTATATCCGACGAATTATTTCCTTCTGCCTGAATACGTACTCGTACCGGACACGGAAAGATTACAACCGTATGAATGTAATAACTCTGTTTCGAAATTACGAACGTAATTCTCTATAATAGCGTATCGTTCGGATTCACGAAACAATCTCTATAAGCAGAGAAAATACGGCGAGGGAACTGGGACCAGTTCGCAGGACCGCGACGAATGACATTCGCCACAATCTGTACGAAAAACCGGGCCGAGAGTCGAGTTCCCGATTTCACGCCGCGACGACAGCGGCGGGTTCTCGCGGCGTCGATCTCTGGCCACCTCGAGACGAATCGCCGCTTCGCCAGTTCGAGAGAGTGAGAGCGGAGGCTCCGACGACGCGTTCGTCGGTGCGTTCCTCTCGCGGTACGGCCGCGACGAATCCGCGACCGACGCACTAGAGCGGGAGCGGCGGCAGCGCTGAAGTGAACCATCAGGGGCGGTCTGGCGGGAATCTCCGAACCCGAGGTCGAAGCGGTCAGTCGACGGGGACTCGAGTAGTAACAGATATAGTAGCCACCGAAACGATTGACATACTGATCGCAACGCTGTCGTGCGATCAGTTGTGCATGACGTTCAGTGGCTACTATAGTTCGGTACACCGGGAACGCTGACCGGCACCGGTCCAATTTAGTAGGCCCGGTGTGTCGGCTGTTCGTATGCCTACGCAACGGATGGATCGGATCGTCGATAGCGGTGTCATTGCGATACTCCGAGGCGTCGATACGGAGTCCGCGGTCGACGTAGCCTCCGCAATCGTCGACGGGGGCGTAACGGCACTCGAAGTCACGGCCGACACACCCAACGTCACCGAAACGATCGATACGCTTTCCGACCGCTTCGACGACGTGCTCGTCGGCGCGGGAACCGTCTTAGACGCCGAAACCGCACGGGCCGTCCAACTCGCCGGTGCGGAGTTCCTGGTCACGCCGACCGTCAACCCTGCTGTCATCGAAATGGGCAACCGCTACGGAACGCCCGTCGCATCGGGTGCGTTCACGCCGACCGAAGCGCTTCGAGCCGCCGAAGCCGGTGCGGAGTTCGTGAAGATATTCCCGGCGAAGACCGGCGGGCCCGAACACGTCGCCGCGATAGGCGGTCCGCTCTCACAGATCCCGCTCGTGCCGACCGGCGGTGTCGGCCCGTCGAACGTCACGGCGTATCTCGAGGCGGGAGCCGTCGCAGTCGGTGCCGGCAGTTCGATCGTCGACGACGAGGCCGTCGCTGCCGGGGACTACGCGACGATCTCCGAGAACGCACGCCGAATGGTCGATGCCGTCGACTCGGCGCGAGACTGACTCCGACGCGCGCTCGAGACGCGGAGATGGTCTTCGAACCGAACATCTCAGGGATTCACATAGAGTGAACGAATACCACAGTTACGCATGAACGATAGAGCAACGCGGAACGAACGCGACGAGTCGAACGGCCGGTTTTCGGGTGCCGAGTGGGAGACGAATATCGACGCTGGCGGGGTCGATCTGGCGAATCTCGGCGGAGTAGACGTCGATCACGTTCACACGTCTGCGCGCGAGGCCGACGTCGTCGTGTGGAAAGACGACGACGGCGTCTTCCACGCGGACGGGACCGACGAGCGTATCGCCAGCGGAACCGCCATGCTCGACGTCATTCAGGCGGCCGTCGACGGTCTGAGCGACGACCGTACGACGAAAGAACGCGTTCTCGTCGCATCGGCCGGAACGGTGGGCCCCGTCGACGAGCTCACGCAGGTCGTGCTGCCGAGTCACACCGTTGTCGATGTCCCGGCACAGATCACCGTCGAAGACGAGGGCGAATCGCTGGTCATTCCCTTCCGCGCGCTCGGCGAAACGGACATCGAGATACCGCGCCTCTCGATAGCGGGGAACCCTCGGTTCGGTCTCGTCCTCCAGAACTGCGACCGGGTCACGCTCGGGGACGTTCGCGTCCGGTTCCGGGACCTCGACGCGCTGGATCCGTACGAGGACCATCCCGACTTCGATCCGCCCGACAGCTTTCCGCCGTCACACGATCCGGACCGAACGCGGGACGAGCAGTTGGCCGATCCCGTTCACGTCGGGCAGATCAACGAGGGAATTCGCCTCTCGGGACGGGCGCGCGAGGCAGACGCCGAAGACATTCAGCTGCGGTCCGCCTACGTCGAGAACGCGCGACATCACGCCGTCGAAACGTACGACACGCGTCGCGTCCAGATCGGTCGAGTCCTCGCGACCGGCCACGGCGGATCCTCCGTCCTGCTCAACGGGACGACCGACGCCACGGTCGATAGCGTCGTCGGTGACAATCCGTCTTCCCCGTCGCTATACGCGACGTTTCGGTGTGCAAACGGCTGCAGAAACGTCACCGTCGGCCAGATCGTCAGTCGAGACGCGCCCCGCGGAATTCACATCACGACCGATTCGAACGATGTCACCATCGGACGGGCCACCGTTATCGGTGCCAAAGACAGAGGAGTCAAGATCGACGACGTCGAGAACGTGACGCTGCAGGGCGGCCTCATCAAGAACGTCACGAAGGAAGCGATCCTCTCTACCGGCGACGGCGTCTCGGTCAGCGACGTCCGAATCACCGACGACCGGCCGCCGACGGCGTGCGATCAAACCTACGCGATCGTCTCCGAGGGCACGAACGGCCGCTTCGTCGACAACGACGTCCGGAACGGCGGTGCCAAGGGGCTCATCGAGGCTGATTCGCCGGATACGATTGTCCGCGATAACGTGGGCGACGGCGTCGACTCCGGGACCGTCACCCTCGAGTCCGGATCTATCCCGGCCGCGCGCGTCGCGGACGTCTCGGACGAATATGCAGGATCACTGTCGCTGCGCGCCGAGTTCGCGGCCGCCCCGACCGGTCCGGTCGCCTGGACCCATCGCTTCGAGTGGACCGGCGACGCCTGGGACCTCGTCGTCGAGTGGGAGACCGTCCCCGACGACGACCTCGAGTTGCACTACATCGTCGACCGGACGCGAGGCACCGCTGGGCCGCTCACCGAGGCGGACGCGTCTCCCGTCACTACCGGGACCTATCGCATCAGGGCTCGACACACCGATCTCTCGCTGGCAGTCGACGGATCGGACGTGGTCCAGGACGAGTGGTCGGCCGCCACGGAGCAGCGGTGGACCGTCGACCGGCTCGCCGACGGCACCTATCGGATCGCGGCCGACGACGGACGCGTTCTCGAGGTCGCCGACGCCTCGAGCGAGGAGGGCGCGGTACTGTCCGTCGGTGAAGACGTCGGTGCGCCCCATCAGCGGTGGGAGATCACCCCGCTCCTCGGCGGCCGGTACCGCATCGAAGCGGTGCACAGCGGTCGGGCCGCCACCGTCGCCGAATGGGGGCGGGCTCCCGGAACGAGGATAACGCAGCGGTCCTTCGACGGGACTCTCAATCAGCAGTTCCGCTTCGATCGACTGTGATCGCTTCCGAACGCGCCTCCGGTAGGGGTGCCGATCACCGTTCGATGGCCGATTCTCGCGGGCCGAGGTACGTCTTCCGCTCGCCGTCGGTGTAGACGACGATCCGGTCCACGATGAGACCGGGATCCAACGCGTGTAGTTGGAGGGTGTGCGTCCTCGCCGTCTCGATCTCGTGTGTCGTCGTCCCGATCGCGGCTCCGCGGAGGACGTTCGCTTGCCATTGGGGGTCGTGCTCGCCGCCGTCGGGATCGATCGAGACGACCGCGCTCTCGCCGCCGTCGATGGCTACTTCGTACCGCAGATCCCGCCGCTCGTTGAGCGCCTGTGTCGGAATGCACTGGACCTCGACGTCGACGGAGCCGGTCGCGGACAGCTCGATGTCGTACTCCAACAGCGGGGCGTCGTCGCTCCCCGGATCGTGGCTCGAGAAGATCGACGGCTCTACGGCGACGGTCGTTCCCGAAACGCGCCCCGGGACGTCACACCGGGTCCAGACGCCCGGATCGCCGTCGCGGGCGCTGCTGTACCGCTCCGCCTCGATGGCGACGGCGCCGTTCGTCTCGACGAAATCACTGCAGGGGTCGCCTCGCGGCGCCGCCGCGTCGACGCGAACGGTCTTTTCGACGCCCGCCCCCTCGATCGTCACGTCGCCGGTCGCCCCCTGATCCGGGACGGCGTCCCAATCGACCCCGACCCACAATCGGCGTTCGTCCTCGACGACTCCCTCGGTGGCGTCGACGTCGATCCACTCGTCGCTCGGCGTCGCGGACCACTCGACGGGGTCGTCGCCGCGAGTGAACACGTCGACGAAGCGGTCCGGGTCGACTCCCGGATCGAACGTCGGCAACGCCGGCAGCGTGCGCTCGTCCCCGCGGATCGGCGTCCGACGGCCCTCCGCGGCGACGCCGAGCGCAGCGCCCTCCCGCGGCGTGAGATTCGCCGTCGCGGGTGCGTCGAACACTGGCAGGTCTCGAGGCCGGTGTGAGAGCATCCCCTCCCACTTGCCGTCAGCGAGGATCTCGTTGTAGTATCGCGTCTCGCCTTCGATCCGCCGGTGAGCGCGCTCGGCCAGGTCGGCGTAGCGATTGGCACTCGTGCGGCCCTGTCCGGCGTACAGCCGGCTTCGGGCCGCGTGGAGGTACTTCTCCGCCATCGCTGCGGCACAGCGCACCTGATACAGCACCAACTGATAGAAGCTCGGTCGTCGCTCCGGCGGAAGGGCCTCGCTGACCGCCTCCGCTCGTTCGACGAGGCGTTCGAACGCGTCGACTCGGCGGCGCGCTTCGTCGCCCTCGCGGACGAAACTGAACGCGGGCTCGTCCGGTGGCGTGTCCGGATACACCGACGACCACCCCATGTGTTCGGGCTTTCGGGCGAGCGCCAGCCGGTAGTACTCGGCGAGAAGCTCGGCGATATCGTCGGCGTGGGTCTCGCCGAACTCGCGGGCGGCCCAGTCGCGCAGCCACTCAGCGCTCGAGACGGAGCGGGTCGCCTCGACGTCCCACGCGAGATCGAGAGCGAACTCCAACTCCGTCTCGGTCGGTTTGATATCGCCGACGTTCACGACCCAGTAGTCGCGAGCGCCGGCGTCGTACGCTTTCGTCAGTTCGGATCGAACGAGGCCCAACGGGACGCTCGACAGCCAGAGATAATCGTGCGGACGGCCCCAGTAGGAGAGGTGATAGTACAGCCCCGACCCGCCCTCACGCTGCTGCTCGGTGTCGGTCGGCAGTTCCCGGACGTAGCCGTGGTTGTCGTCCGGCCACAGTAGACAGACGTCCTCGGGGACGTCGATTCCCTCGCGATACACGTCGAGGACCTCCTTGTACGGGCAGAACACTTGCGGGATCTCCTCGACGGGCCGGTCGTGGGCCTCGTCCAGCAGTCGCCGCTGATCGTCGATCACCCGCTGGAGCAACTCGGCCGTCTCCGCTCGCGTCTCCCCGCCTGGCATGCCGGCGTCGTGGATGCCGCGCATTCCAAGCGTAAAGACGTTCTCGGAGTCCGCCACGGCTTCGACGCGCGACCGCCAGTACGCCAGTATCCGCTCGCGGTTGGTCGCGTAGTTCCACTCACCGTCGGCGTCGTTCCACTCGTCGACGTTGTTTCTGTGCATCGGTTCGCAGTGCGACGTTCCCACGATGATCGCGTAGTCGTCGGCGACGGCCGAATTCTCCGGATACCGGTAGAACGCCTTCGTCCCGGGATGCATCGCCGGCCAGACGGTGTTCGCCTTGAGACGCAACAGCAGTTCGAAAATCCGCTCGTACGTCGTCGGCCCGATCCCGGGCCGATCGTCGGCCTCCGCCGGGGCGAACGTCTCCGACGCCCACGGCCGCAACCCGAAATCCTCGTCGTTGAGGAAGATCCCCCGATGAGTCACCGAGGGAGGACCGAACTCGTACGTCCCCGACTCGACGACGACCGCGTCGCGCTTCTCGGGTGGCACGTCGGCCCACCAGTACCACGGCGAGACGCCGATCCGCTCAGACAGTTCGTACGCGCCGTAGGCCGTCCCGCGGCGATCGCTCCCGGCGATCAGCACGCACGACTCGAGGCCGGGAAGCGGCTCTTCGACCGTCTCGATGACGAAACTCTCCCGTTCGTCCGTCAGCGTCGCGACGTCGACGTCGCTCGCCCGGAGACACCGCTCGACGCCCTCGGAGCGACCGACCGTCCCGACGATCACGGCGGACGAAGCGAGGTCGTCGAGCGACCCGGTGACCGCGGGACGGCGTCCGGTGACGCGCTCGACGTCGTCGCCGAGGTCGGTCGCCGCGATCCTCGCGACCTCGTGATCGCCCTCGGCGACGTAAATATCGGCGACCGCGTCCTCGTACACGATCGGGACGCCGCCGTCTGGCGGCCCGTCAGTTATCATACCCATCGGTTCGGCTACTCGTCCCGAGCAGAGAAAAAGACCACGGCCGGCCGTTCGCGAAGCACGTCTCGACGGTACCGATCCGACGCGGTTTCACAGTGCTAACTATTATGTTTCACTCTCCGGAACCGAACCGTATGCCTCACCGAGTTGCCGTGATCGGTACCGGCGCGGACCCGGACAATCCCGACGGAGACGGCTACGCGATGGCGTATCACCACGCGACTGCCTACGAGAACCACCCCGAATGCGATCTCGTCGGGTGTGCGGACATCGTCCCCGAGAACGCCGCTGCGTTCGCCGACGAGTTCGATATCGCCGACGAGAACGTCTTCGAGGAGTACGACGAACTGCTCGAGGCGGTCGAACCCGATATCGTCTCGCTGTGCGTGCCACCCGCGATCCACGATACGATCGCGATCGACTGTATCCGATCGGGCGTCGTGGAGGCGATCCACTGCGAGAAGCCGATGGCCGACAGTTACGGCGGGGCGCGCATGATGACCCAGGAGGCGAGTCGGCACGACGTTCAGTTGACGTTCAACCACCAGCGGCGGTTCAGCGACGCGGTCAGAACGGCGAAGGCGTTGCTCGACGACGGCGAAATCGGCGACCTCGAGCGGATCGAGTTCGCCGCACCGATCGGCATCTTCGATTACGGATCGCACTCCTTCGACCTCTGTAACTACTTCAACGACGAGGTTCCCGCCGACTGGGCGCTCGGCCAGATCGAGTACAGCGAGGAGAACGTCCACTTCGGTGCGCACAACGAGAACCAGGCCGTCGTGCTCTGGGAGTACGAGAACGGCGTCAGCGGCCTCGGAACGAGCGACAGCGCCGACGACGGCGGCCCGACGAGCGCCGTCGAGTGTCACCACCGACTGATCGGCACCCGCGGTACGATCGAACTCGGTCCGTCCGGCGAGGACGACGAGGAACTGCCGACGTTGCGGATCCGCCGTGCCGGCGACGAGGAGTGGGCGGCCGTCGAGACCGACGACGGCCTGCACAGTTGGGAATTCATCGACCGCGCGATCGCCGACAACGTTCGCTGCCTCGAGGCGGACGAGGAGCCGGAACTCGGCGCGGCGAACGCACTGAACGCGACCGAACTCATCTTCGCCACGTGGGAGTCCGCTCGCCGACGCGGCCAGGTCGATCTCCCGCTGACCATCGACGACAACCCGCTCGAGGCGATGGTCGAGTCCGGCGACCTGTCGCCCGTCCCGACGACGGAGGACGAGTGAATGCCGAAGATCTCCGTCTGCGTGGAGATGGTATACGACGACGAGCCGTTTCACGAGCGGATCTCGCGGGCCGCCGAGGTCGGGGCTGATGCGGTCGAGTTCTGGGACTGGCGCGGAAAGGACCTCGACCGGATCGAGAGCGCCGCGGCGGACGCGGGGATCCCGATCATCGGCTGCGTCGCGGGTGGGACGCTTACCGATCCCGATGCGGCCGACGACGCCGTTGAGACGATCCGCGAGTCGATTGAAACGGCAGCCGATCTCGGCATTCCCTCGCTCATCGCGACGACCGGTCCGGACCAGGAGGGTTTGGATCGGCCGACCCAGCACGACGCCATCGTCGACGTCCTTTCGCGGGTTGCGCCGGACGCCGAAGCGGCGGGCGTGACGATCGTTCTGGAACCGCTGAACGCGGCGGTCGATCATCCCGATTACTACCTCGAGACGTCCGCGGAGGGCTACGAGATCATCGACGCGGTCGACTCGCCGAACGTCAGGCTGCTGTACGACGTCTATCACCAGCAGATCACCGAGGGCGACGTTATTCGAAATATCACCGAGAACATCGACCGTATCGGCCACTTTCACGTGGCCGCCGTTCCCGGGCGACACGATCCCGGTACCGGTGAACTCGACTACGAGACGATCTTCGCGGCGATCGATGAGACGGGCTACGACGGCTACGTCGGCTGCGAGTTCTCGCCGATCGGCGATTCCGACGAGGCGATGGCGACAGTGTTGAACTGGCGTTGACGGGAGCGGACGCCGACGGGTTCGACGTCGCCTGATTCAGTCCATTTTGAGCGTCACGGTGCCGTCGAAGTTGAGCAGGATCCGCTGAGCGACGTCGCCGAAGATCGCCTTTCCGGTCGGCGACCGCTGTCGACCGACGAGAAAGATGTGATCGCAGTCGAGGCGCTCCGCGGCGGCGATGATCTCGTCGGCGCGGTCGCCGTCCTCGATGACGATTCCATCGGCCGTGAACTCGATCGAATCGTCGTCCGATTCGAAGACGTCGTCCGCGAACTGCTGTGCGAACTGCCGCGCCGCGGAGTTCGAGTCGGGTTCGCCGTACGACGTCCCCTCGACCTGTTCGATCACTTCCAGGCTATCGGCCGTCTCGTCGGCCTGATCCGGCGTTATCCACGCGAGTACGGTCAATTTCGCGTCGGTGTCGCGGGCTAACTGTCCGGCTTCCGCGAGGAGCGCTCGATGCGTCTCAGTGTCGTCGATAACGACGAGTGCATGATCCATGCCACCGCTTTGATGAGTCACCCAAATAAGTGTACTGTCCGTGTCGTCCGCAGTGAGCTACTCTCACCAGTATCGGGACCAGTGTTCGGTCGCCCGGACGAGCCCCTCGACGTAGAAGTAATCGCCCCAGATGCAACACTCGTCGTAGTCCCCGTTCGCCACGTCGTACGCCCCGTCCGTGAGCAACCCGTTCGAGTCGGTTCCCACCGTCGAGTAGTTTTCCGCGAGGCTCCCGAGCGTCGTGCGGGCGGCGTTCCGGTAGCCGCGAACGCGGTCGTCCGCGAGCGGCAGTTGCCGGGCGAGTTCGTCGAGGCCGCAGGCCGCGATCGCAGCGGCCGAGGTATCCCGGTGATCTTGCTCGGCCGGCGCGTCGAAGTCCCACCGCGGGACGCTGTCGTCCTCGAGGTGCGAGAGGTAGTAGTTAGCGAGCGTCGCCGAGAGCCGTGCGTACGCGCCCTCGTCGGCGTAGTCCCCGGCGATCGCGTAGCCGTAGATCGCCCACGCCTGTCCCCGCGACCAACAGGAGTCCGCGTCGTACCCTTGGGCCGTGTCGCCGCCGATCGGCGTCCCGTTCTCGACGTCGCACTTGAACGTGTGGTAGGTCGACCCGTCGGGCCGAACGATGTGTTGGGCGGTCGTCCGAGCGTGCGTCTCCGCGATCGCGGCGTACCGCGGGTCGCCCGTTTCCTCGCTCGCCCAGAACAACAGCGGGAGATTCATCATGGTGTCGACGATCATTCGGCCCCGTTCCCAGGATTCCTCGGTGGCCTCGTGGTCGCCCCACGCCTGAATGAGTCCAGGCGCTTCCAGGAACCGATCGGCGAGGAGATCCGCGGCCGAGAGCGCCATCGATCGGTACCGTTCGTTTCCGGAGAGACGGTGGCCGGCGACCGCAGACAGCGTGTAGAGAAAGCCGAGGTCGTGTGTGTCGACGTTCCCCTCGTTCAGTCGGCGCTCGAACGTCTCGAGTTGGGTCTCGGCGGCGTCCCGAAACCGGCGCTTTCCCGTGACTTCGTACGCGAGCCAACACAGCCCCGTCCAGAAGGACGCGGTCCAGCCGTCCATGTTGTCCGTCGCGTCGTACACCAGATCTCGACTCGACGGGGACGGGAACCGATCGTAGAACTCGTCGAGCGTGTCATCGACCCGGTCGATAGCGACCGATAGCGCCTCGTCTAACGCCGCTCGGTCGACTCCCGACCGTTCGGTGTAGCGCTCCGGAAGGCCGTGATCCGCGGTCGCTGCTACCAGTGCGTCCGGTGTGCGTGCCATGGTGGCGCACAGTGCGTCGCATCGGAGCATAAAGCCACCGTTCCCGTCAGGCTGTCGGCGATCCACACTGTCGTTCGTCGCACCGAAATCGGCAGGCCGAACCGCGGGGCGTCAGTACTGATCGGTCGCCACGAGTTCGTCCGCAGCGAACGGGTGTAGCTCCATACGGAACGCGGTCGGCTCTGGCTCGAGTCGGTACTCCTCGAGCGTCGACGGCCCGCAACTTCCGGTCCCGAGCCCACAGTGGTCGTCGTCGAGCGAGACCCAGACGCCGTCCCGATCCGGGAGTTCGTGGGTGTGCTCGGCCTCGTCGAGATCGGCGGTACTGAAGGGGTGTGCGCTGAAATCGAAGGACGTCTCGCCGGTGACGAAGAGACCGACCCCGCGCTGGTCGGTGAACGTCACCCAGCGGGTGTCCGTTCGGTTCCCGCTCTCCTGTGGAGCGACGTAAGGCGTCTGTAGATCGGCGACCGAACGGCTGTAACGGCCGAGGAGAGCGGCCTCCTTGCTGTCGACGTACGACTCGCCCGGTCCCCGCCCGTACCACGTGACCTGCTCGAGGTCGTCCGCGAGCGTGAGGTCGAGCCCGACTCGAGGGAGCGAGGGCAGCAGCGACAGGTCTCCGTCGGGCTCGAGGGCGGTGTCGACGGTTATCGCGCCGGTGTTCCCGATCGCGTAGGTCTGCTCCACTGCGAACCCGTGGTCGTATATCGGCGGCGCGAGTCGACCCTCGACGGTGATCGTGACGGGATCGGTGTCTCGCTCGCCCTGCGCATACGTGATGTCGTCGGTGCGGAACTGCAGTCGATCGAGCCCGTGCTCCCGCCAGAGCTGCTCGAATCCGACGGTCGCGAGATCCCCGGCCTGAACGAGTTCCTCGTTCTCGTAGCGTTCGGTAAATTGCGATAGCAGCGTTCGCGAGAGCGGGAGTCCCCCGTCGTTGTCCGTCGGCGCGCGCCAGATCCCGACCGAGGGACCGCTCTCCAGTAGCGACCGATTCCGGTACGTGAACGAGTCGATGACGCCGAACGTGCGATCGAAGACCAGTTCGAACTGCCCGTTCGAAACGCGGATCTCCTCCCCGGCCGCGTCACACGTCAGCGGCGCGGTGACGCCGGTCGTCGGCCGCGAAGCGGAGCCGGCCCCGGATCCATTTTCCGGAAGTTCGAACTCGCCGGTCGCAACCGTGTGCCCCTCCGGCGCCCACGCCGTCTCGCGAGCGAGCGAGACGTCGACGCTGAGGACGCGCTCGGCGTCCGCGTCGAACCCATCTATATCGAGTCCGTCCGCGTCGACGGGAACCGTGACCGTCGCGGCGTCGCCGGCCTCGACAGCGGGCAACGGCAGCCGCCCGCTCCGGACGACACGGCCGTCGGACAGCACGCGCCAGGAGGCACGGAGGTGCTCGAGCGACCGGAAATCGTACCGGTTCTCGACGGTGAGCTCTCCCCGCTCGAGATCGGCCTCGCGCAGGACGACCGGCTCGATGACCTTTTTGTACTCGGTGAGTCCGGGTGAGGGCTCCCGATCGGGGAAGACGAGCCCGTTGATGTTGAAGTTCGCGTCGTTCGGCTCGTCGCCGAAGTCGCCGCCGTAGGCGAACCACTCCGTCCCGTCGTCGGCCGTTCGCCGGAGTCCCTGGTCGATCCAGTCCCAGACGAAACCGCCCTGCAGGCCCTCGTGCTCGTCAAAGAGGTCCCAGAACTCACGGAGGTTCCCCGGCCCGTTCCCCATCGCGTGGGCGTACTCGCAGAGCACGACCGGATGCTCGAGGTCGGTCTCGGCCCACTCCTCGAGTTGCTCGAACGGCGGATACATCGGCCCGATGATGTCGGAGACCGTCTGGTCGGTGTCGGGTTCGTAGTGGATCGGCCGCATCGGATCGCGCTCGCGCGTCGCCGCTGCCATCCGTTTGTGGTGGGTTCCGAGGTCCGACTCGTTGCCCAGCGACCAGACGATGACGCTGGGGTGGTTCTTGTCGCGTTCGACCATCCGAACCATCCGGTCGACGTACGCGGCTTCCCAGTCGGGGTCGTCGCTTACGTGCTCGGTCGTCTCCGCGTGGACCATCCCGTGGCACTCAAGGTCGGTCTCGTCGAGCACGTAGAGCCCGTACTCGTTACAGAGCTCGTAAAACCGCGGATCGTTCGGGTAGTGAGCCGTCCGAACCGCGTTTATGTTGTGCCGTTTCATCATCTCGACGTCCTCCCGCATCGTCTCGAGCGGGACGGCGCGGCCGCGGTCGGGATGGAAATCGTGGCGGTTGACGCCGCGGATCGTCACCGGCTCGCCGTTGACCAGCAACTGCCCGTCGACGATCTCGATTTCGCGGAAGCCGACCGTCTGCGCGAGGACCGTCTCGTCGTCGCCCTCGACTTGAGAGACGCCGAGGACGAAATCGTAGCAGTCGGGCATCTCCGCGGTCCACGTGCGGGGCTCCTCGACGGTCGTCTCGAACTCGAGGGTCGTCGCCTCGCCGGCCTCGAGCGCGACGGACTGCGCCTCGAGGGTCGTCGAGACCGGCGCTCCGTCCGCGTCGCGCAGCGTCGGCTCGATTTGGGTCTGCCCGCCGTCGTCGCCGACGTTGCGTACCTCGACGGACGCCCGCAGGACGGCGTCCTCGTACCGCTCGTCGAGTTCGGTCCGAACGTCGACGTCGGCGACCTGCACCATCGGCTTCGCGTAGAGGGTGACGTCGCGAAAGATCCCACTGAGCCACCACATGTCCTGGTCCTCGAGGTAGCTCCCGGTCGACCACTTGTAGACACGGACGGCAAGCGTGTTCTCACCGGGAGAGAGGTAGTCGGTCACGTCGAACTCCGACGGGAGTCGGCTGCCCTCGCTGTACCCGACTTCTTCCCCATTGACCCAGAGGTGGAACGCGGAGTCGACGCCGCCGAATCGGAGTCGGAGCTGCCGGTCGTCCCAGTCGTCGGGGACGTGGACGGTGCGACGATACGAGGCCGTCGGGTTCTCGGTGGGGACGTGCGGTGGATCGAGGGGGAACGGATAGACCACGTTCGTATAGTGGGGCGCGCCGTAGCCGGCCGTCTGCCAGTGCTGGGGTACCTCGATCCGGTCCCAGTCGCTCACGTCCGCGGTCGGCTCGTGAAACGATTCCGGAGCGGCAGCCGGCGTCTCCGACAACTGAAATCGCCACTCCCCGTTCAGCACCGAGATCCAGGGCGACGCCCCCCGGTTCCCGACGGTCGCGTTCCTCGTCGCCGCGTACGGGAGGAGATACGCGTGCGGATCGATCCGATTTCGACCGACCGTCTCCGGATCGGCCCAGTCTCGAGTCATCGACCGCTAGTGTTCGACGAACCATCATCAATCCTCGGTCGGGACGGGCCGAGTCCGTCGCCTCGAGCGTGACACGGGTTCGAAGCAAAACGGATCCAGTAGGGCAATCGTTTTAGACCCGTGTCAGTATAACTCAGCCATGAACCCAGTCGCGGAGAATTCGCTCCGGACGCGAGCCGATTTCGAACGAGCCGTCGAGGACCTCGTCGACCCGTTGTACGATCACGCCAGCCCCAGTGGTGCGCGAGTGCGACCGATGGCGACCGGCGCTCACTTCCCCGCCGTCGCCGCCGAACTCGAGGGGTTCGCGCGACCGCTGTGGGGGCTCGTTCCGCTGAGCGTCCACGGGACGTCCGAGCAGTGGGATCTCGTTCGACGCGGCCTCGTCAACGGCACGGACCCGAGCCACGACGAGTACTGGGGCGAGGCGGACGACTACTCCCAGAAACACGTCGAGATGGCCGCGATCGGGCTCGGACTCGCGTTGACTCCCGACCGAATCTGGGACCCGCTCTCCGAACCGGAGCGGGAGCGACTCGTCCGCTGGCTGAACCAGATCAACGACGCCGACCTCCACGACTGTAACTGGCTGTTCTTCCGGGTCATGGTCAACATGGGGCTCCGATCGGTCGGGGCCGACCACGACTGGGAGGGCACGCAGTCGTCGCTGGATCGACTCGAGTCGTTCTATCAGGGCGGGGGCTGGTACACCGACGGCCCGGTGGGGGATGGAAGTCCGATCGACTACTACCTGCCGTGGGCGATGCACTTCTACGGACTCGTCTACGCAGCCGTCTGCGGCGACGAGGATCCGGAGCGGGCCAGCCGGTTTCGCGAGCGGGCCGCCGAGTTCGCGACCGAGCACGTCCACTGGTTCGACGACGAGGGACGCGCGCTCCCCTACGGTCGAAGCCTCACCTACCGCTTCGCGCAGGCCGGGTTCTGGGGCGCGCTCGCGTTCGCCGACCTGAACCCGCTCCCGTGGGGTGTCCTCAGAGGGCTCTGGGCGCGGAACGTCCGCTGGTGGCTGAACCAGCCGATCTTCACGGACGGGGGCCTGCTGTCGGTCGGCTACCGATATCCGACGCTGAAGACGTCTGAGGTGTACAACTCGCCGAACTCGCCGTACTGGGCGACGAAGGCGTTCCTGCCGCTCGCGCTCGAGCCGACGCATCCGTTCTGGCAGGCCGACGAGGAACCGCTTCCCGACCGACCCGAGACGGTCGTCCAGTCCGAGCCTCGGAAAGTCATCTGTCGGGACGACGACCACCTGTTCGCGCTCTCGCTCGCCCAGAACAGCATCTACGGGCCGGAGAAGTACGGGAAGTTCGCCTACTCCGCGACCTTCGGGTTCTCCATGGCCGGGCAGAACGTGGGCCTCGGGGAGGCGGGACACGACAGCACGCTCGCGCTCAGCCCGGACGGCGACCGGTACAAGACCCCCGCCTCCGAGTCGGTCGCCGCGACCGAAGTCGACGAGACGACCCTCAAATCGCTGTGGTCCCCGTGGGACGACGTCCGCGTCGAAACCTGGCTGGCGCCGGCGCTCCCCTGGCACGTCCGGGTCCACCGCCTCGAGACGTCGCGACCGCTTCACAGCGAGGAGGGCGGATTCGCGCTCGATCGGACGGGCGACGACGATCCGACGCAGTTCACCCACGGGACCGAGGGAGCGACCGCCCGCGCCGCGTATCCGAACGGGACGAGCGTCGTCACCGATCTGCGTGCCGACCGAAACCCGGAGATCGTCCCCGAGGAACCGAACACGAACCTCATGCACCCGCGTACGGTCGTCCCGACGCTCCGAAAGCAGTACGACGCCGGTGAACACTGGCTGGCCACTGCCGTCCGAGCGACGGCCGAGGGGCCGGTCGATTTCGACCGGACGCCGGAACTCGTGACTGCCGACGACGACCGCGTCGCGATCGAGACGGCCGACGGCGACCGACTCCTCGAGTGCCGGGCGGGCGAGATCGCGACCACGAATCGCGCGGAGTGACGGTATGCCGGCCGGTGCCGATCGCGCCATCGGGTATCTTTTTGTCCTGCGGGGCCGTCTCACGGATCGAATGGGAGACGAGTTACGACAGGGGCCGAATGCGGGCCGAACGCTACCGCCCGAGCGCGAACGATACGAGGACCCGGAGACGGGCGCGCGCGTTACGCGGTTGACGAGCGATCCAGACGCCGACAGTCGACATCTGTACTTCACCGAACCGGGGTGGGACGACGCGGACGATCGGCTGCTCGTTCGCTCGGACCGCGACGGAACGCGGCAACTCTACTCGGTCGCGCTCGAGTCGGGCGAGATACGGCAGTTGACCGACCTCCCGGCGGCGATCAGCGGCGTCACCCGCATCGCGACCGAACCGACGGCGCTATTCTGGTGTGACGACCGGCTCGTCGCGCTCGACCTCGAGGGACTCGAGATACAGACCCTATATAAGATACCGGACGGGTACGACGGGAGCGTCGCTGCCGGGACGGCCGACGGCACGCGGGTCGTCACGGCGATTTCCGAACGGCTCGATATCGACGGGCGATCGAACGACCGCGAGCAGTGGATCGCCGATCGGATGAACGCTGGACCGCACTCCAAGGTGCTCTCAGTTCCGCTTTCGGGCGGCGATCCGACGATCCACGTCGAGGACGACCGATGGCTCAACCACGTCAACGCGTCGCCGACTCGGCCCGAACTCGTCACGTACTGCGAGGAGGGGCCGTGGGAGGCGGTCGATCGGATCTGGGCGCTGAACCTCGAGACGAACGAGACGTGGGCGGTCCGACCGACGGACGCGGACGAGGCCGTCGGCCACGAGTACTGGCTCGCCGACGGCGAGACGATCGGCTACCACGGCTGGCGGGGCGGCCGCGACGACCCGGACCCGTTCTTCGGCCACGTTAGATACGACGGGACGAAACGGAACGAGTGGCCGGCACCGGATATCTACACGCACTTTCACAGCAATTCGCGAGAGCTGGTCGTCGGGGACGGAACCTACCGCGGCGCGCCCGTCGACCTGCTCTGGGAGTGGGACGACGACGCCGACGAGTACCGCTCACCGCGAAAGCTGGCCGCCCACGGCTGGAGCGGCGACGACGACGTCCACCCTCACTCGCGGCTGAGTCCGAACGGCGATCGCGTCGTCTTCGATAGCTCTCGGGGTGGCTCCGGCAGCGACGTCTATATCGTCGATATACCCGACAATCTCGACGGTTTACCGACGTTCGACGGGACAGAGAGGTAACAGCTGTCTCGTCCGAAAGTGGTCGGCCGCCACGAACGAGGTCGATCCGACGTGGAGTGCCGGGACGCTCGACGCGGCAACAATCGAGTCCGAGGCCGGAGACCGTTTCCAGGTGTGAACCGGTAGCAACGGAGCGAAGTACGACGTCTTCGTCGACGGAGAACGCATCGACTCTGGTCGCCCCGAAGCGGGCGTCGTCGCCGTCGATACCGAGTCCGGCTGGACGATCACGATACGGTCGAAACGGCTGTACGGTACTGCCCGACCGACACGAAAACAGGAGAACGATTCTATGACGGGCTAGATCAGCGCGGCTATCCGTCGTTGGGATCCTGGAACGCCCAGAGCTGGTTCTCCCCGTTGCTCACGTTCCAGTGGCGCAGGTCGGCACCCGGATCGGGGTCGACCTCCCAGACGTCGACCGCGAGGTCGTCGGCGTGGGTCGGCTCGAGGGTGTAGTTATCCGGCGCGACCGGGTTCGCCTCGAACTTCTGGTAGTCGGCGTCCTCCCACGCGCCCAGTTCGAGGTTCGTGCCGGTGTCGGTCCCGCCGTCGGACGCCTCGAGCGCGAGCCCGTCGGCGTCGGCCGGGCTAATGCGGAAGACGCCGTCCTCGAGTTCTGTGACCTCCCAGACCTGGCCGTTCGCCTCGCCCCAGGTGTCGTTGTAGACGTTCGCGCCGTCGGCGAGGTCGCCGTCGACGCTCATCACGATCTCGTCGCCGTTGAGCGCCGCGGTGAGTCGGTAGGTCCCCCCCTCGAGTTCCGTTAGCTCTCCCCCGTCGTCCATCGACTCGTGGGTACCGAGGTTCGCTCGCGGATTGTCCACGATGTACTGGATGTCCACGTTTTGGCCGGGATCGTGCTTCCACTCGAAGTGGAGATCCCACGCCTCGCTGTCGGCGTTCCAGAGGAAGTACTGATCGTAGGCGAACGTCGCGCCCGACGCCTCAACGGGGTCGGACCGGAGCGACGGCTGCTGGTAGCCGAACGGACTGACGCCCTCGACGGTCGCGGCGGGGTCGGCCCCGGACTCGAGCGTGACGGTGCCCTTCGCGAGGCCGCCGCCGTGGTTGTTCTGGAGAACGGTGTCGTCAGCGTCGACACGGATGTTCTGTTCTGTCCCACCGCCCCGCACGTCACAATCGATGATGCGGACGTTGGACGTCTGGCCACCGGAGACGTAGATGCCGTAGCTCTGCTCGCGCTCTTCTTCCGGTCGATCGTCGTAGGTACGGAGGTTCGTGATCGTGACGCCGGTCGTTGGATCGTGCTGGAAGTCAGACCGCGAGTGGATGCGCACGGCCTCCCAGTCACAGTTCTTGACGACGCCGCCCTCGATGGTGAAGTTCTGGTTGTCCTCGATGAAGATTCCGCCGAGCATCTCGGCGATGTTCACCTCGCCGATAGTGATGTTGTGGGACCCCGAAACGCCGAAAATACCGCGGGCACCGCCGCGGACGATTACCTGATCGCAGGTGACATCGTGCGTGCCGTTTGCGACGCGGAAGCCGGCGTAGCCGCCGCCGGGGTCGATCTCCCGCCCGATGACGGAACCGACCGTCGCATCGGTGGTTTCGTTGAGCAGGACGCCACACCCCGATTCGACCCCGTTCGCGATAACCTGGCCGACCTGGATTCGGTCGACCGCGTACGTTTCGAAGGCGTGGCCGCCCGAATTTTCGATGTACACCGAATCTACCTGAATATCCGTACAGCGAACGGTGTCCTCGCCGCGGCCGTGGGCGAAGCCGTCGATGCGGACGCCGATGCCGCCGCGGGGACTGTCGCCGGTCATCTCGACGCTGACGTTGCCGAGCCGGAGGTTCTGAACGCTCCGGAGGAACAGCCCGAACCGGGGGTTGCCGACCACCCGTAAGTTCGGAATTTCGATGTGCTCGGCATCGTAGGCCTCGACCGGAACGACGAGCGCCTGATCGCCCTCGTCTTCGACGCGCATCGTCGCGGGCATATCCAGCACGGTGTAGCTGGGCAGTTCGATCCCCGTGATGTCGTCCGAGTTCTCGTAGGTCGGCACGTCGCCGCTTCCCTCGACCGGACCGACGGTACTCGGCGAGACCACCGCGACCGTCTCCTTCCAGTCGCGACCGTCGGTCAGGCTGTCGACCGCCGCCTGGGTGACCTCGATCACGTCCTCGCCGCTCGCGACGTGACCGTCCGTCCCGTCGGCGTGAAAGACGCCGTCATCATCCTTCCAGACGATCACGTCCGCGTTCCGCGCCGCCGTGTAGACGTGGTCGACCTCGATCGAACCCAGATTCGAGAGGTCGTGTCCCTGTGCATCGATATCCTGATTCCACTTGCGTGTCGGTCCCGAACTGCCCTTTTGCTCGGCAGGCTGACCACCGTCGGCCCGCGCCGTACCGCTTCCGTATGCCGCGGCGAGGCCGCCAGCGCCCAACAGACCGAGGATCGTCCGTCGATCGAACGTCGGGCCGGCTTCGTGTGTACTCGCGTTGCTACTTCCTCGTGGTTCGGTATCTCGTACCACAAAGTGATTGACTATTTCCTCTCGTAAGTATTTATTGTGAGTAGAAATACATTCATGCCCGATTACGTATCGAGAGAAAGCCTCGATACTCGTCGCGTCCACGTCGGCGATCACGGTCTCGAACTGTACCAGTACGTCCGATCACGGAGACACCGCGATCGGGTGCGATATCTCCCAGCGGCCTGCATCGAATCGGTGACGAGTCTGCGCCTATCGTAGCCACTGAAACGATTCACATACCGATCGCAACGTCATCGTGCGATCAGCTGTGCACTGACTTTCAGTGGCTACGATACTCGTCAGTCGTTCTCTGGAGAGACGAGTTCGATGTCGGGTTTCGGCGGTTCGTCCATCCCGTGTCCGAGGAAGTAACTCGGCCACGGCGGCTGGTTGTAGCCGACGTTCTGCCACGCGATCGCGGTCCGGTATTGCGGATCGTGCAACAGCGTGTACAGCCGGTGGTCGGTCTCGTGCGGCGTCGCGTACAGACGCAGCGCCTCGCTGTCTTCGGTCCGCCAGATCACTTCTTCGCGCCAATCGCCGAGGATATCTCCCGAGAGACACGGCGTCCCCTTCGACGAGTTGTTCGAACGCGTTCCCTCGAAGGACTGCAACAGGTCCAGCTCCTGGGTCTCGGGGTTCCACTTCTTGATCCAGCCGACGCCGTACCCCGCATCCCAGCCGAGGAAATCGTGGTCCAGCAGTTCCCGGTGCAGATCGCCGGTCCACCAGATTCCGAAGTTCATCGAGTCGACGGTGTCCTCGCTGACCCGCTCGCCGCTTGCGGTCCACGTGCCGAGCCCGTCGTCGGATAGCGGGATCCCCGCCCACGCTTCCGCGCCGTCGTAGTCGGGATCGATGTCCGCGATCATCCCTCTACCGATGTCGCCTTCCCCTTCCTCGCCCCACAGTAACTCGCCCGTCTCGGCGTCGCGGAACGTCATTCCGTACGGACCCCACTCGTGGGGCTGGAAGACCTCGAGTCCGTCCCGACCGGGATCGAAGTCGCCGACGTGTAAGGCGTCGCCGTGGTTCCAGCCGGTCGAGTACAGTCCGGTGCCGTCGTGGTCGATGACGCACGCGCCGTAGACGATCTCGTCCTTGCCGTCGCCGTCGACGTCGGCGGTGGCAAGCTGGTGGTTACCCTGGGCCTCGTACTCCTCGTTGCCGTCGTCGCTGTCGAAGAGCCACCGGGTCTCGAGGTCGCCGTCACGGAAGTCGAACGCGGCCAGCATCGACTTCGCGTAGTAGCCCCGCGTCATGACGATGCTCGGTCGCTCGCCGTCGAGGTAGGCGACGCCGGCGAGGAACCGGTCGCCGCGGTTCCCATAGCAGTCGCCCCAGTCGCAGATGTCGCCGCGCGCAGGCTTGAAGTCCTTCGTCGCGAGTTCCTCGCCCGTCTCGCCGTCGAAGACGGTGAGGTACTCCGGCCCCTCGAGGATCCGTCCCGTTTCGTTTGCGTAGTCGGCGTCCGGGTCGCCGATGACCGTTCCGGTGCCGTCCGTGGCACCGTCGGACGTCCGTACGGCCAGTTCCGCCTTCCCGTCGCCGTCGAAGTCGTAGACGACGAACGGCGTGTAGTGCGCGCCGGCCCGGATATTCTGCCCGAGATTGATTCGCCAGAGGTGCTCGCCCTCCATCGTGTACCCGTCGAGCAGGACGTCGCTCGTGTGACCGTCTTGGGCGTTGTCCTTCGCGTTCGATGGCGTCCACTTCTGTACGATGTCGAGCGTGCCGTCGCCGGTGAGGTCGGCCACGCTCGCGTCGTTGGCGTGGTACGTGACCGTCTCCCCGTTCTCGCCGTCGACCGGATCGGGCTTGTTCAGCGGAATCTCCTTGTACTGCTCGTCCCACACCTCGACGGGCTCCGACATACCGGGTTTCCGGCCGTCGCCTTTCCTGCCGCTGGCTCGACCGTTTCCGACTGCTCGAACCGCGTACGTCGAGTCCGTCGTTCCCTCGGGGTCGAGGTAATTCGTGCTGTCGGTGATCGGTTTGTCGTTCACCCGTTCGCCGTCGCGGAACACGTGGAATCCCAGATCGGCGGGATCCGTCCCGAGCAGTCGCCATCGGACGAGTACCCCGTTTTCTACCGGAACGGCCACGAGTCCCCGGTCGAGCGATTCCATCTGACGCGTCGACCCGCTCTTTTCCGTTCCGGTTTCGTTCCCGACGCCGGATCGGCCGTTCCGACCCGCGGCGGTCGCTGCGCCGCTCATTGTGACCGCCGTCGTTCCGGCTGCGATCCCGCTCAGAATCTCGCGTCGGCACCGTCGAAGTCGTGTGTCACTCATGTTCGAATTAGTCATTGTCTCTCATACCACACTTTCTCCGTCCACATCGTATCATATAAAAACTTTGTAAACGGAAATATGATTGTCTCGAGGCATCCGAAATATCTGTACGATCGATTTCGACGGTGGCCGACTCCGGGATCGCTCGGGTCGAACTCGGCGGCGAGTCGGCCACCGTTGACTCGTGTCTCCCCGATTCCGTATGTCGCGATGAAAACGCCTACCGAGAGTCGACTGACCGATACCGGACACCGACGGTCGGCGCGGCCGCGCCGGTATTCTTTTACGGTCTCCGAGAGGGATGACAGACGAAATCGACGATGCTACGGAACCAGCCGGTAGATCTGCGAACCGAGTTCGCCTCGAACCCGATCGGAATCGACGAACCGATGCCCGACCTGCGCTGGCGGGTCGACGCCGACCGCCGCGGAGCCCGGCAAACCGCGTTCAGAGTGCTCGTCGCGTCGACGCCGGACCGGCTCTCGCCAGGCGAGGCCGACCGTTGGGACACCGGAAAGCGGGCGTCGGCCCGGCCGGCAGTAACGTACGATGGCCCCGCTCTCGAGTCCGGGTGCGAATACTACTGGGCGGTTCGAGTGTGGGACGAGTCCGACGAGCCGAGCGCGTGGAGCGACCCGGCCCGATGGGAGACGGGGCTCCTCGATCCCGATGACTGGGCGGCGTCCTGGATCCGCCGCCCGGAGGAGGGTGCGTTCGAGCGTGGTCGATTCACCTACCTGCGCCGCGATTTCTCCCTCGAGGGAGAGATCGAACGCGCCCGCGCGTACGTCTCCGCCAGTCACCAGTACGAACTCTCGGTCAACGGTCGCGTCGTCGACTGCGACGGGTCGTTTTCCTATCCGGACTACCAGTACTACGAGACCGTCGACCTCACGGACGACCTCGCGACGGGCGAGAACGCGATCGGCGCGCTGTGCAACTGGAACGGCGCCGGCCAGGGACGACCCGCCGCCGAACCCGGCTTCGTCTGCCAGCTCGAGGTGACGTTCGCCGACGGGACCGAACGCACCGTCGTCACTGACGGGTCGTGGCGCGTCCGCGAGGCCGAGTGGCGGGCGGACGCACCGCTGCGAAACGACGAGATCGCGGAGCCGGTCGAACGCATCGACGGTCGTCGGGCCCCGCTCGGCTGGGCCGAGCCGGGATTCGACGCAGTGGCGTGGGACCCCGCGGCCGTCGTCGGCACCCACCCGACGGAGCCGTGGGAACGGCTCGTCGCCCAGCGCTCCGAAGTCGTTCGATCGCCGATCGAACCCGTCTCGATGGACCGACTCGAGGACGGGACGTACGTGGTCGACTTCGGGCGCGTCTACGCCGGGCTTCCCGAGGTTCGTTTCGCGGACGGAACCGACGGGCACCGAGTCGAACTCAGGGCGGGCTATCTGCTCGAGGACGACGGGACGGTTTCGGCCACCGAGGGGACCCAATGGACCGACATGCGCTACGAGTACGTCCAGCCCGACGGCGAGGGACGGTTCCGGCCGTTCAACTACCTCGGCGTCCGCTACCTGCAGGTCGACGATCCGGGCGAGGAACTCGAGCCCGAACAGGTGCGGCTACTGGCGACGCGCAACGCCGTCCCCGACGAGCGGGCGGCGGCGTTCGAGTCCGACGACGGGACGGTCGACGCGGTCTTCGACCTCGCGCGCCACTCGGCGCTGTACGGCTGTCAGGGGCAGTTCGTCGACACGCCGACCCGCGAGAAGGGCCAGTTCCTGATGGACGGCTTCAACGTCTCGCGGACGACGACGTGGGCATTCGGGGAACGAGCCCTGAGTCGACAGGCGATCGCGGAGTTCCTCCGTTCACACTACCGGTACTGGGCGGGCGAGGGCCGGTTGAACGCCGTCTACCCGAACAGCGACGGCAAGCGTGATATCCCCGATTTCACGGTCTCCTTTCCCGAGTGGGTCTGGCGGTACTACCGCACGACCGGCGACCGGGCGACGCTCGAGTGCGCCTATCCTGTCATCACGGCAATCGCGGCGTACGTCGAGCGCCACGTCGATAGCGATACTGGACTCATCACGAACCTCTCGGGCGGCGAGGGCGGTCCCTACGAGGAGGGGATCGTCGACTGGCCCCCCGAGATGCGCTACGGTTACGACCGGGACTGGCCCGTCAGGACGACGGTCAACGTCCTCTGTGCGAGCGCGCTCGCGCGGGCGGCCGACATCGCGGCCGCGCTCGACCGGCCCGACCACGAGCGAGCGCACTACCGCGACGCCCAGCGCGCGCTCGAGACGGCGATCGACGAACACCTTCGGCGGGGGGATCGCTACGTCGACGGCTGCGACGCGAGGGACGCGAGCGAGTCTGCCTCTCAGCACGCCAACGCCCTCCCGTTGGCGTTCGACCTCGTCCCCGACGCGCACGCCGACGCCGTCGCCGAGCGCGTGGCCGAGCAGGGGATGTCGATGGGGCCGATGATGGTCCCGTGGCTGCTCGAGGCCCTCGAGACCGCGGACCGTCCCGACGCGATCGTCGATCTGGTGACGAACGCCGAGGACGATGGCTGGGCGAACATCCTCGAGCGGGGCGGCACGTTCATCTGGGAGACCTGGCACTGTCGCGATCCGTCCCTCCCGGACGATCACCGGCGGAATCGAAGCGAGTCCCACGCCATGGGCGCGACGGTGCTGGTGTACATTCTCCGGACGCTCCTGGGCGTTCGCCCCGACGGCGTCGCGGGCGAGCACGTCGAGATTCGCCCGCCAGAAGCGGGGCTCGAGTCGGCGTCGGGGCGGGTGCCGACCGAACGGGGTACCGTCGAACTCTCGTGGACGCGGGGTGGCGAACGTGCGGGGACTCGGACGGACGACGCCAGTGAGACGTTCCGACTCGAGGCGACGATCCCGTGGAACGCGTCGGCGACGGTCGCGCTCCCGACGGGCGATCGAGACGCCGTCGCGACCGTCGATGGCGACCCGATCCGGGACGACGGGGACGGCGGGAACAGCGAGAAACCGGCGGCGCTTCCCGACGGCGTCTCGGCCGTTCGGGACGGCGAACGGCTCGAGATCGACGTCGAATCCGGGACCTATCGGTTCGCTCTCGAATGACGCACAGTGGAGACGACGCAGTGAACAGCCTCGGGGTCAAGCCCCGAGGCACTCGGCCTGTTCCGCCTGTAGACGGGACGGACCCGGCTCGAGACGACGCCTCGCCGGTGTACTTCGGTCGGATTCGGTTCGAACGAGTCGCCGTCGGACCGTCAGTATCGACCCCAGCGGCCGCCGGAATCGAACCCGGGGCCACTACCGCTGGGTCCGGTCTCGGTCCTCGAGCAGCGCCTCGAGTTCAGCGGCGAGATTCTCGCCCATCGTAATCATGGCGTCGTCGCCGGGGTGGACCAGATCGGTGGTGAGCCCACCGATGGTCGGCAGTAGTTCGGGCCCCTCGAGGAGTGAGACGTTCTCGTGGGGCGTCTCGGCGACGACTTCGCGGAGTTCCTCGCGAAACCGTTCGCACAGTCCCTCCGGATCGGCGCTCCGGCAGACGTCCCGGGAGTTGCGGAAGATAGTGATGGCGACGACCGGTTCGTCCGGGTGAGCGCTCGCGACCCGGTCGATCAGCCGTTCGGCGCGGTCCCGGAACTCCTCGGGGGAGAAGGTCCCGACCATGTTCACCGAGATCGACAGCGTCGCGACGTCCCAGTCGTCTCGCTCAGCGATGTGGTCGGCCATCGCGGCGTCGCAGTAGGCGGTGCCACAGGAACCGAGGTTGATCGGGTCGGCGTCGAGCCGACGGGCCGTCTGGCTGACGTAGGTCAGGTGCTCGCCCAGCGGCGCTTCGCCTTCGGTGATCGAGGTGCCGTAGGCGAGGTAGCGCCGGTCGGGCAGTTCGTCCTCGCGTGGCGGACGGACGTCGCCCTCGAGGCCGTGATAGGCCATCGGCCCGCCGCGGTGTTCTCCCGGCAACTGGATCCGACAGACTCGCGGATCGAACGCGAGGTCCTCTCGGGCCGACGGCTCGAGGTCGGTCAGCTTCTCCGGGGTCGAGACTTCGATCGTCGTCGGCTCGTCGCCGATAACGACCTCGGTCGAGCCCTGAATCGGCCCCCAGAAGACCCGGACGGTCCCTTCCTCGGAACTTCCGCCAGGAACCGTCGAGAGCGTCACTCGTACGGGGCCGTCGGGGACGAACCGGAGTTCGACCCCCGCGGGGTGGCGCATCCGCGACTGCGCGCCGTCGTTGAGTTCGGTTCTGACCGCCTCGGGCACCCGTTGCAGCAACTCTCCGTCTCGACCCTCGATCGATCGCACGTCGCCGACGTTGTGAAACTGAATGCCGTCGTAGTGCATAGCGGACACGTTATCTCGCTCCCATATCAACTATTTGGTGGCTCGAGTCGCGGTCGTGTCCGTACTCACGCTCGTGCGATACGAGCGACGCGTACGGTTCTCGGATCGACTCGACGGTCCAGCGCTGGTAGCCCCCCTCGATCGGCTCGAATCGTGAACAACGCCCTTTCAGGAGAGGACGTGTTTCCGTTCGATCGAGCGAGTGAGGACTGTCGGAACCGGTGAACAATACTATGTGTCCTCCGGAGAAAGGAATGCTCGTGCAATCGCTCTCAGTATCGGGACCGTGGGACCTTCGGCTCGATCCCGACCGCGACCGACACGTCGTGGATCCGCCTGCCGACACCATCGACGGGACGATTTTCCTTCCCGGATCGACCGACGAATACGGCTACGGGACGACCGTCGACGATCGACCGCGGGACCACCTCCAACGGACGCATCGGTACGAGGGGCCAGCGTGGTACCAGCGCACCGTCTCCGTCCCCGAGTCCTGGGCGGACAAACGCGTGACGCTGACGCTCGAGCGGACCAGACCGACCGAGGTTTGGGTCGACGGGGAGCGCGTCGGCTCGCGAGTGTGCCTGAGCACCCCGCACGTATACGACCTCACCGAGGCGATCAGTCCCGGTGAGCACGAAATCGCCGTTCGAGTCGATAACGCCGACGACTCGATGGATCGATCGGGAGTCAGCCGATCGCACGCGAGCACCGAACACACGCAGACCAACTGGAACGGCATCATCGGGGACCTCCGGTTGGAAGCGACACCGCGAGTCCGGATCGAGAGCGTCGACCCGTTCCCGGACCCGAGCGATAACGCGGTCGACCTCGAGATAATCCTCGAGAACGCCACGGAGGCCGACTTTCGGGGGACCCTCTCAGTCGCTGCCCGAAGCGTGAACACCGGTGAGGTCCACGTCGCGGACACCACCGACTGCTCCGTCTCGGTCGGTGGTGATGATGGATCGGCGCCGAGTCGGACGACCTTCGAGTTCACGTACGATCTCGGACCCGACGCGCTCACCTGGGACGAGTTCTCCCCTGCGGTCTACGAGTTGACCCTCTCGCTCGAGACGGCGGACGAGAACGCCGCCGGCCACGAGTTCGAGACCACGTTCGGCCTCCGCGAGTTCGAAGCCGACGGCACGCAGTTCTCGATCAACGGGACGACGATCTTCCTGCGCGGTCGGACGGACTGCTGTGTCTTCCCCGACACCGCGTACCCGCCGACGACGGTCGCCGAATGGGTCGATCACATGGAGACCGCCAAAGCGTACGGCATCAACCACTATCGGTTCCACAGCTGGTGTCCCCCGGAGGCGGCCTTCGAGGCGGCAGACCGCGTCGGGATATACCTGCAACCGGAGTGTTCGCAGTGGAACAACGGCACCTCGCTTGCCGACGTCGCCGACTACGAGTACTACGAGCGGGAGGCCGAGCGAATTCTCGACGCCTACGGAAACCACCCCTCGTTCGTCTGCTTTACCCTCGGTAACGAAAATCGAGGCGATGAGGAGCGAATGACCGAACTCGTCCGCCACTGTCGAGCGCTCGACGACCGACGGCTGTACGCCTACGGGGCCACCTCGCCGCACCCGGGAGACGCTGACGACTTCTTTATCACCGCCAACGTTCCCGAAGACGCCGCGGCCAGTTACTGGGACGTCGATCGCACGCCCATCCGCGGGACCGGACACGTCAACGATTCTCCGCCGTCGACGGCCGTCGACTACGAGGACGAACTCGAACCCTACGATCTCCCCGTCATCGGTCACGAGATCGGCCAGTACCAGATCCACCCCGACTACGACGAGACGCGCAAGTATCGCGGCGTCCTCCGCGCTCGCAACCTCGAGCGGTTCGAGCGCTCGCTCGCCGATCACTATCTGGACGGCTCGGACGCGGACTTTCAGGCCGCGTCCGGCGCGCTCGCGATCACCTGTTACCGCGAAGACATCGAGGCCGCGTTCCGAACGGCGGGCTTCGGCGGCTTTCAGTTGCTCGGCCTCGACGACTTTCCCGGCCAGGGCACCGCGATGGTCGGAATCCTCGACTCCTTCATGGAGTCGAAGGGACTGATCGAGCCCCACGAGTGGCGTCGCTTCTGTAGCGCACGCGTCCCGCTCCTGTCGTTCGACCGGTACACCTTCACGACCGACGACGCGTTTACAGCCGAGTCGCTGCTCGCCAATTACGGCCCCGGACCGATCGCGGACGCGACCGCGACCTGGTCGATCGCCGACCTCGACGGCACGGAAATCGCTTCCGGCACCCTCGAGCGAGACGTCCTCGAGCAGGGGGAGCTGACGTCTCTCGGGACGATCGACGCCTCGCTCGATGCCGTCGATGCGCCCGCACGGGTCGAGGTGACGCTCACGATCGAGGGGGCGGAACTCGAGGACGGCTCCGCTGTCGATCTGCGGACGACCTACCCGATCTGGGTCTATTCCGAGACTCCCGAAATAGCCGCCGAAAGTGGTGAAATCACCGTTTCTCGACGCTTCGACGAGCGAACCCGCACGCGACTGGAGAACGGTGAGACGGTCCTCCTCCTTCCGGAGCCGAGCGCACTCCGATACGGTCTCAAGGGCTCGTTCCAACCGGACTTTTGGAACTACGAAATCTTCAAGCAAAACGGAAAGCCGGGGACCCTCGGAATGACGACGAACCCCGATCATCCGCTGTTCGACGCCTTTCCCACCGAAGACCACGCCGACTGGCAGTGGTGGCCGCTCCTACGCCACTCTCGGCCGATGGTTCTCGACGACGCGCCCGCCGACTTCGAACCCACTGTACAGATGATCGACACGATCTACCGAAACCACAAACTCGGCGTCTACTTCGAAACCGCCGTCGGCGACGGAACGCTCGCCGTCTGTACGCTCGATCTCTCCGGGGACGATCCCGCAGTCCGTCAGTTCCGCCGCAGTCTCGAGTCCTACCTCACGTCCGAGGCGTTCGATCCGGATACCGCACTCTCTACCGGCGTCCTCGACAGCCTCCTCAACGCCGGACGGGACGACGAGCGTGACTACGGGGACGACGCCGGCGCGTGGGTCGAACACGACTGACGGCCGTCCGACGGGTACCACTCTCTCGAGTCCGCTCGAGTCCCTCTCCGACGATCGCAGCGGTGAACGCCGCTCGAGCGACGAACGCAAAGCGGCGTTCGGCTCCGCCTTCGACCCTCCGCGACCGTTCCGTCGTCAGTCCTCGAGGACGTCGGCGTTCTCGAGATCGTAGTCCTGGAGGTAGTCGCGCTCGAGATCGACGAGGTCGGCGAACAGGTCGCGGGCCGCGTCGCGCTGGACGGTGACCAGCGGTTCGTTGAGGAACGCCTGGAAGGCGAGGTCCAGATCGCCGGCGAAGCCTGCCTCGACGAGCGTCTCCTGGTTGTGCACGGCCGTCAGGACCATCGACCGCACTTCGCGGGGGAGTTCGCCGGCGGTGATCGGCGCGACGCCGCCGCCGGTGATGACGGCGTTGGTCTCGACGACGGCGCCCGTCGGCAGGTCGGGCGTCTGCCCCCGATTCGGGTGGTTGACGTGGGTCTTGATCGGCTCGAGTCCCGAGAGCGCGCGCATGATATCGACGACCTCCTCGCCGGACTCGGTGAACTCGAACTCCTCGTCGCCGGACAGGTACCGCTCCATCTTCGCCGGCCCCTCGCTGTCGCCGGTGCGGGCGGAACTGGGCGTCAGCCGGATTCCCCAGCGCTGGATCTCCTCGGGTTCGTCGATGTCGAGGTACCAGGGAACGAACTCGGCGAGGTGACGGTCGCCCGCCGCGCCGAGCAGCCCGAACCGATCGTAGATATCGAAGGCGATCTGGTGGTGGTTCGTCCAGTAGGACTCGTCGTCCAGTTCGCCGGGTTCGAACCCCGGAATCGGTTTGCGCTCCTCGAGTTCGCGATCGAGGTACTGGAAGAGGTCGTGGCCGTGCCAGTACGCCTCGTCGACCCACGTGAAGTGGTTAATCCCCTTTACGTTCACGTCGATCTCGTCGGCCGTGACGTCGTCGGCGTCGTCGACATATCGTTCGGCGATGTCGGCCAGCAGCCGCTGGGTTCCAAACACCTCGTGACAGAGCCCGATGGCGTTGATATCGGGATACTCCTCGTAGAGCGCCCGCGTACAGACCGTCATCGGGTTCGTGTAGTTGATCACCCACGCGTCGGGACACTGCTCGCGGACCGTCGCCGCGATCTCGCGGTACTGCGGGATCGCTCGCAGCGAGCGCAGGGCGCCGCCGGGACCCACCGTGTCCGCGACGGTCTGGTAAATCCCGTACTCCTGTGGGACGTCGATGTCGTGGACGAACGTGTCTTCGACCGGGTCCTGAATCGAGCAGATGACGAAATCGGCGTTCGCGAGCGCGTCGTCGACGTCCCGGCGCGCCTCGAACGTCCACGCTCCGTTGGCGTCCGGCCGGTCTGCGAGGCCGTTCGCCAGCCTCGCGTTCTTCTCGGCCGCTTCGTAGTTGACGTCGTAGAGCGATACCGTCCCCGCGAGATCGTCACACTGGAGCAGGTCGTTGATGAGCGTGTGTGCCCACCCGTGGCTGCCGCCACCGATATAGCCGATCTTCACCGACGAACGTGGCCGTGACGAAGACCGGTCACCGAGTTGATGCATACGAACCGTACGGCGAGCGGGATACAAAGTAGTTGCGCCGTCTGCCGTCCGCTATCGACGGCTTAGAGCGCCGTCCCGATGATCGGTACTGTCGGCTGTGCGACAGCGTTCCCTCTTCCTTTGGTAGCCGCTATCGTGATAATACCACTCACGATGGGTCCGGCAGCACCGGACGAATCGAGAATCTCATCTGCTGCCCCTGAAATCGGAGAATTCGATTTCTCGAACGAGCCGCTACCGAAATAGCGGCTACTGTTTACAAACATATGAATGTAACTCCCACGACGGACGAACCCCTCTATCCGAACACGGTTCCGGTGCTCCCGGACGGTGTCTCGCGGCTCCACGCCGAAATGTGTCGGAGATGGCTTTCGAGCGGCGGTTATCGCCAGTTCCGTCCGTTCAGGCTATCCGTCCGATCATAACGGACGTACCGAAACTGCCCGTGACGAACCCGTTCCCGATCGTACGTACGAGACGCGAGCGGGTCGGTGACACGACTTCGGAAAAAAGGATATACTCGGTAGTGGGGCTTCAGAGCAGCCGATCGAGATCGGACTGGAGCTCCTCGTAGAGCGTTTCGGCCCGTCGCTTGTCGCCCTCCGAGAGACCGACGATCGGTTCGCGGACGGCACCGCCGTTGTAGCCCGCGAGCTCGAGTCCGTATTTGACCGCAGGGACGCTAATCGCGTCCGCGAGCGTGTTGTCCTCGCCGGTTTCGCTCCGGAACTGCTGGTACGGGACGGCCGCGTTCTGCAGTGCGCGAGCGCGCTCCCAGTCTTCGTCGCGCAGTGCCGTCAACAGTTCCAGTCCGAGCCGCGGTTCGAAGTTCGTCACGCCGGCAGTGAACCCCTCGACCCCCTGGATCCAGAACGACAGCGCGTGCGGTTCGGCCATTCCGTCGACCCAGACGACGTCGTCGTCACCGGCCGGGATCGCTTGGCCGAGTTTCACTGCGTCTGGGATGGCGTACTTGATCCCGGCCACGCCCTCGATCTCGGTCAGCGATACGAGGAACGGTACGGACGGTTCGAACCCGCGGACGTACGGGACGATTCCGGCCTCCGCCGCGTCCGCGAGCGCCTCGTAGTACTTGAGGAGCCCCTGTTCGTGAACGTAAGTGTGGTCCGGCGGCATGATCATCATCGCGTCGACGCCGATTCGGTCGTACGCGGCGATGAGCTCCCGTGCGGACTTCGTGCTCCCTCCGACGCCGGCGAGTACGCACGCGTCGTCGGACAGCGCCGAAACGCTCGTCTCGGTGATATCGATACGTTCCTGCTGAGACAGCGAGTGATACTCGCTGATGTTCGCACACGCGAGGAACGTCCCGAGGCCGTCGCTCGAGAGCGCCTCGGCGTTTGCGGCGAGTTTCTCGTGGTCGATCTCTCCGTCGTCGTCGAACGGTGTCAACAGCCCGGCTGCGACGCTCCGCAGTCCGTCCTGTAGCTTCTCGGACGCCATGATTCGAAATCGGAGAGCCACCTGATAAACGTATCGTCATCCCGTTCCCGATTCGGTATGGGAGGGCGAGACGACCGTCGATCTCGCTCTCGGATACTGCCGTTCGTCGGATCGGCGGCCCACCGAGCCGCGGACGCCGACGCCGATATCGTCCGGTGGGGGACCCCGTATTCGCCGCGTCGAAACCCGGCTCCGAACCCCGTCCGTCATCCGAACAATTATAGTCACATACGACAGACGGAACAGGTGTGAACGTCCTACTGACCGGTGCGTACGGACGGTGTGGTACCGCCATTATCGATCACCTTCACGACGAGCCCGACTACGACTTCACCTATCTCGATCTGGAGGATCCGGACGACGGTGCGGAGTACGGCTCCTACGATACCGTCGTCGCCGACGTCGCGGACGCGGCTGCCGTTCAGAACGCGGCCACCGACCAGGACGCGATGATTCACCTCGCCGGCTACCCCTTCACCGACGGCACGTGGGACGACGTTCATCAACCCAACATCATCGGGACGCTGAACGCTCTCGAGGCCGCCCGCACCCAGGAACTCGAGACGGTCGTGTTCGCCTCCACGAACCACGTGATGGGAATGTACGAGTCCGAGAACGCGCCCGACCTCTACCTCGGAAGTGAGGCCCCCTTCCAACTCTCCCACGAGGATCCGGTTCGACCCGACTCGTACTACGGCGTCTCGAAGAGCTTCGGCGAGGACCTCTGTCGATACTACGTCGAGAACTACGAGTACCCGAAACGAGCCCACGCGATCCGGATCTGTAGCGTCCGGATGCCCGAGTACGACCACCCCTACGGTGACGCCGAGAGCGGCGTCGAGGCCGGCGACTACGAGCGCGGGAGCGTCGAGTACGAACAGCAGGTCGCGCGGATGAAGGCCATGTGGCAGTCTCGCCGAGACTTCGCACACATGATCGACCGGTGTCTCCAGACCGACGATCCCGGCTTCGACATCTACAGCGGGGTCAGCGATAACGATCGCCGCTGGTACAGCATCGAAAACGCCCGGGAGACGATCGACTACGACCCCCAGGACAACGGCGAAACGTGGGACTCCCCGCCGGAGTGATACAGCGCGGGTCGACGGATATCACGTCACTCGGTGCCGAGACGGGCATTTCGCTGGTCCGCTAACCGCTCGTGAGATCGGTAGCCACTTCCCGAGGATTGCGCTGATCGAGGTCACTAACGCGTTCGCTACCCCGCGGGTATTTATTCCGGTCCGAACGCGCGAACTCTACCGATCCGAAGCTGATTTATAGTTGGACGGAACACTCTTTACTCGAAATGCAGACCCAGCATTCGGTTTCGTTAGACGAATCGAAAGAACTACTCGACGCTGCCGAAGCGAAAGCGAACGAACTCGGCGTTCCGATGAACCTCGCGGTAACGAACAACGAGGGGAACCTCCTCGCGTTCCGTCGCATGGACGGCGCGAAACTCGTCGCAGCGAGCATCGCACGCGACAAGGCCTACACTGCGGCTGCCGTCAAGAAGCCGACGGAGGACCTGAAGGAAGGATCCGAACCGGGCGGAGACGTATACGGACTCCAGTCGACGGACGACAATCGCGTCGTCACGTTCGGTGGCGGCGTTCCGATCGAGCGAGACGGTGAGGTCGTCGGTGCGGTCGGTGCCAGCGGCGGTGACGTTTCGGAAGACGTCGCGATCGCCAGTGCGGGCGTCGAAGCCTTCGATCCCTCCGAATGACGACTCGAGTCGGCGCTCCCAGCGACCGTCTTCGGGAGTAACCGACCGAAAGCCGATCGCCTCGAGCTACCGATCGATGCGGTTCCGACTGTCCACTGTGCGATCCGTGAGATCGAGGTCTCGAGTTGCTATCGGTCGATGTTCGAGTACGGTGCCGCCGTTCCTCGAGAGTCGCTGTCCGCATCGATCCGAGCGTGTTCCGTTCGGAGGGTATCGATCGCGTCGTCAGTCGAACCCGTCCGTACCGGGAAGCGACCGATTCTCGACGACTGCTTCGTCCAGTTCGATGCCCAGTCCCGGCTCGGTCGGGACGTCGATGTAGCCGTCTTCGATCAGCGGCTCGTCGCGTTCGAGCAGCTCGTCCCACCAGTCGACCTCGAGGGCGTGGTATTCGAGCACGTCGGCGTTGGGGACGGCCGCACAGAGGTGGACACAGGCCATCGTCCCGACGGGGCTACAGACGTTGTGCGGTGAGAAGGGAACGTACCGCTCTTCGGCGCGTTGAGCGATCCGCTTCGACTCCGCGAGGCCGCCACAGGTCGTCGGATCGGGCGTGATCACGTCGACCGCGTACTCGTCGATCAGTTCGCTCAGTTCGTGGATCCGGAACCGGTTTTCGCCCGTGGCCAGCGGCGTCTCGGTCCGCCGGGCGACTTCCCGTTGCGCGTCCGTCTCCTCCGGCGGGACGACGTCTTCGAGCCACATGAGATCGTAGGGCTCGAGTTTGCTCGCGAGACGGGCCGCGCTCTCGACCGTGTAGTCCCAGTGGCAGTCGAAGGCGAGATCGATCTCGTCGCCGACCGCCTCGCGGACGGCGTCGACGACCTCGACTTTTCGATTTAACGCGGCGTTGGTCAGCCGGCCGTTGTACGGATCGGGGTCGTTGTCTCCCTCCATGTCGAGGTCGAACTTGATCGCGTCGAACCCCATGTCGACGACGCGTTCGGCCTCCGCAGCGTAGGCCTCGGGCGTGTACGCTTCGGCGTCGGCGTACTCGGTAAACCCGCCTTCGTCGACCGAATACGCTTCGCCGGCGTGGCAATCACAGTAGATCCGGACCCGGTCGCGGTAGCGGGAGCCGAGCAACTGGTAGACCGGTAGATCCAGAATCTTGCCGGCGGCGTCCCACAGTGCGATTTCGATTCCCGACGCGGCGGTGACGACCTTCCCCGTCGTCCCCCCGTGACCCGACATCTCCTGGACGATATACCGGAACAGTCGTTCGACATCCAGCGGGTTCTCCCCGACGAGAAATCGGTTCGTGTACTCGACGAGTTCCGGGATCCCGCCGCCGCGGTACGCCTCGCCGATCCCCGTCACGCCCGCGTCGGTGTGGACTTTCACGAGGTTCCACTCGAAGTTCCCCTCGACGACCGCCGATTCGATCCCGGTGATTTCGACGTCCTGTCCCGCGGGTCGAGTGCTCGAGTGATTCGAGAAGTCCCTCATTGGGTACTCGACCCGGTTTCGGTTCCCTCGTCGGTTCCAGACGGGCGACGCTTTCGTCCGGTCTCGGTGTCTCCGTGGACATCGTTGCGGTCGGACTGAGCGATCAGTTGTGACTTCCGCCGCGCAATCACGCTCCGAATAGATGTCTCGAATCCGCCCGTACCGCTACTGCATATCGACATGGTCATCGCTACCGACGCTGTGAGTAAAACGCTATCGTTTATCACGGATGTGGAGAACTCGGGTCAGACGACCGACGGCAGTGACCGGTCGCGCTGACCGGTGGCCAACGGGTACGAGACGTCGTCGTCCGGCCGCCGATCGACTTCGACCCGGTCGGCTGACCGATATCGCTGCTCCGAAACCGGTCACGGTCTCCTGGATACTGTTAGCCTATTCGGTTAGACTATACTGGTATTCTCTTCCGTTATACTTGGGGTTTGGCAGTCGTATATCCGTTGCGGTGAGCCGTCTCGCTCAACAGAGAGTGTCTCAGTAATATGTCTGATTAGGTCAAATAAATATGCTATTGAGTTAGCCTATTCCATTAGATTGGATCTATTATCTGAATCGACTCAGTTTCGGGGTAGAACGAGTATCCCGTCACGTTGGGTCGTCTATTTTGACCTTCTGGTTGGCCTAACCGAATAACCTATTTGCTTCGGCTAATCAGTAGTCACCTCTGTACTCCCCCGAGCGAGTCTCGATCGCTGATCTAATCAGCTAGGCTATTTGATTAGGATGATCGATTATCCATCTCGACCGGTCGAGTTGCAGCCGACTCTGCGTTGTAGTCGGCTAGGGTGGTTGATGACCCTATTCGGTTCGATATCTCGGGTATCGGTGTCTGGGCTGCTGTAGTAGGACCTATTGTCTCGGCATGCTAGTTAGGCTCTTTGGATAGGCTCTTTAGTTAGACTGAACGATTGGCTGTTCCAGTATGTCTACCGGGGTCGTCGTGGGGTGCGGACTGAACTAGCAGTATATTTAGGCTAACTGGTTAGCCTATTCGATTGGTCGTTTCGGTCCGTCTACTGTGGCCGTATAATGGTACTGGATCTCCAGTATGATTAGGCTAATCGGTTAGGTTATTCAGCTCATCTATCCAGAATGTCTGTTGGCGGAGGGGGCCCGAGTGCCTCAAGGTCGATCGAAGATCGAACATCTTCGTGACTGAACGGAACGAAGCGACGCGGGAACGAAGTTTCCACGAGGTCAGCGGGACGGACGTCCCGCCAGGCTCCGCGAGGTCGTCGTCGTGCTCACAAATCGAAGATTTACGACATTACGAAACGGCTCCGTCGTTTCGAACGATTTCGTGCCGACTCAAGCGACCTCCGGAATCGTCCTGTCCGCGAAACCGTCGGTTTCGCTCAATGACGGGACACCTTCGGTGCCTCGAGCCACTCGCCCTCCAGTCGGTTTACTGCGATCACCGGAACGCAAGACTGAATCGGCAGTCTATTTGGGCTAACCGATTAGACTATCCAATTGGTGATGCCGGGCGAACCTTACGAGACCGTCGCAGACTGGGTCCTAAGCCGATATTCTATTGGCTTATCCGATTAGCCTAACCAGTTGTCTTCTCGAGTACGTATACCAAAGTATTATATTCGGAAAGACTAACCAACTCGTATGCTCACATATACGACCTACTCGGAGGCTGGCGGCGTCGGGAAATCGACGATCGGTGCGGCGCTGCTCGAAGCTCACGCCAATCACGGACTCGACGTGCTCGCGATCGACATGGATCAACAGAACGGCTCGCTCACCTACCTCCTCGACGTCGACGCGCCTCGAGACGACAGCCAGGCGGACAACATCGTTCGCCACCTGATCGATCGACCGAAGGGATCCTTCGAGGACCTCATCCGGGAAACGGAGCACGGCTTCGATCTCATCCCAAGCCACAACATGCTCGAGAACCTCGAGGATCTTCTGAACAGAGCACAGCAGATGGCCGACGATCTCGGCGAAGGTGACGACTTCGATCCGTACGATCGGCTCCGACGGGTGCTCTTGGAATCCGGTATTCCGGCCGAGTACGACGTGATCGTCGTGGATCCGCCGGCGACTGCGGGTCCCCACCTCTACAACGCCGTTTCGGCGACGCGAAGTCTGGTAATTCCCGTCGAGCCGACGGGGAAGGGAATGCAAAGCGTCCTCGGCTTGGAAGAACTCGTCGACGGCCTCGAGGATCGACTCGAGGCCGAAATCGGCGTCCTCTCGGCCGTTCCGAACGGGGTCGGTCGAACGTCCGATCAGGAGCGATACCTCACGGAGATTCGCGATCGAGGCTATCCCGCACCGGTCGCGATCCGCGAGCGATCGTCGCTCTTCGAAGGCTGTTGGGACCAACAGTGTCCGCCGCGACACTACGTCGAGGTGTACCGCGACCGACAACGCGATCACGAGATGGAAACCCTCGAGAAGATCGATCGGCTGGCGGCGGAGATCGAGGAGGTGAGCGACCGATGAAGAAGGGATCCGGGAGCGATCCGTTTGCGGACTCGGGAGACGAGGACGCCGCGGCGTCGCCCGTCGATGACGAGTCCGACTCCGAACCGGACGGCTCCGTACCGGACGAGGCGTCGGCTCGAGCGGAGGGCACTGACGGGAGCGATCGAGACGAGGACAGCGAGTCCGACGCGGACGATGCAGTGATTCAGGACCCGCCACAGGCCGGCGCTGGCGACGACGGCGTTCCCTGGGTCTATGTGCGCGATAACGTCAAACAGGACCGTGGAATGGTCCAGTTCTATCTCCGCGATTACGTGGTCGAGGCGGAGGACGAGTTCGTCGGTGCAGTCAGCGACGAACTCGGAACCGACGTTTCGAAGACCGACGTTCGGGAAGCGGCCTACGAGGCGGCGATGCACAACGTCGACGAGGTCGTCGATCGGCTGGAGGCCTGGGGCTTCGAATCGGAGTCCTAACTGCTCGATTTCGATCCAGTCTTCGGGCGATTAGCGGACGACCGTCCGACTACTCGCTTGCACTTCGTCGCTCGACCATCCCCGTGACGGTATACGAGAGCACGACATCGTCGTCCTGATTCAGAACCTCGATGTAGTTATCCACGTACCCTCGGTGCGGGTCGCTCTCGGAGCGGTGCTTGTCCGTCACCTCGAGGCGAAGAGAGAGCGTATCGCCCGGCGTGACCGGCCGCTCCCACCGCAGCTCGTCCGCGCTGCGCCCGCCCATGCCCGCCTGTTCCCCCAAGTAGTTCTCGACGAGCATTCGCATCGACATCGCGGCGGTATGCCACCCCGACGCGACGAGCTCGCCGAACGCCGATTCTTCGGCCGCCGCCTCGTCAGTGTGGAACGGCTGCGGATCGTACTGCTCGGCGAACTCGGTTATTTCTTCCTTGGTGACGTGATATTCGCCGAATTCCTCGGTCGCGCCGATCTCGATGTCCTCGAAGTAACGCATCGATCGTGAGGACGTCCAAGGGAGAGAAAAGAATAGCGGATCGATCGGGATAGCCGAGCGTCGCGCTCGCGCTGTGTCCGTACCCCTGCAGTCGCTCGTCACAGGGTGAGACGCACGGGTCGCTATGGTGTCGATAGATGTCCGTCTTCCGACCTGCCCAATCTCTATTGTCTCACGCGTCTCTTAGTCGAGATAGATGTTTCTCTGCGACTCATTCGGGCACTCCGGCCGGTTTTTCGGCGCGGCTATCCTCGGCGTCGCCCTGCTCGGCCTCATGTGCTGGACGGGAGCCGTGCCGTCGAGCCGCTGGAGAGCGGGTATCCGGCCGAAGACGACGTGACGGCGAACCGCGAGGGCTACATCGGCGACCGCGTCGTTCTCAGCGGCACGGTCGTCGAAACCGACCCCATCGTGATCGCGACACGAACCGGTGGCGACGGTCGATTTACCGTGGCGAACGCGGCCGACACCCTCCAGCAGTCGACAGCCTCCCTCGAGACTGATGACCGCGTGACCGCCTTCGGTACACTCGAGGACGAGTCTACCCTCGACGCGGATCGGACCGTCACCGACGATCTGTGGGGCTCCCTGTACATGGGTATCGTCTCGCTCATCGGCGGCTGCTGGGTTCTCGCCCGTCTCGTTCGCGGCTGGCGCGTCGATCGCGATCGGCTCGCGCTCGTTCCCCGAACCGAGTCACTGACCGGTGACGGCCACCGCGGGACCGCTCGGAGCGCGTCACCGGGAGGCGAATCGGTCGACGGCTCGAGCGAGGAGCACCGGAAGCGACCGGATACCGGTCATCACCACGATGGCGGTCATCGGTGATGCCCGACCTCCTCACACACGTACTGGTCGGTTACAGCATCGGGACGCTCCTCTCGTTCAGGGACGAGCGGATTCGGCCGGCGCAGGTAACGCTCGTCATGGTCGGTGCGCTCTCGCCGGACCTCAGAAAGATCGGACTGCTGATCCCGGACGCCTTCGTTGCGCGACTGGTCGGTGTTCCGTTCTCGTGGGCACCGTTACACACTCTCGGCGGGACCCTGCTCGTCGTCCTCTTCGGGTCGCTCTCGGTCGCGCCTGACTATCGACGGCAGGCGATCGCACTCCTCGCTCTCGGCGCAGTGTCCCTTGACCTCCTCCCGCGGCTGAAGACGCGGGAATCCCACCACGGGATTTCAGGCCGAGTGCAACGGCCCTGTGGTTTCAAGACGCATACGTTCCAAGCGTCAACTGCTGAGTTTCAGCATTGGCTTGGCTGTCTTGTGGCGCGGTCAAACGCGCCCCATCCTCAGCCGAGTCATCGTCGTTCGGGTGTTCTCTGGAACGACTCTCTCCACTGAGGTAGCGGTCTGCGATGTTTATCGCCCCGTTTACGTCGGCTTGGTACCCGCTCATCCAGCAGTCGTCGTTCGTGCATTTGAACGTCGCCTGCTTCGAGCGATACCCGACGTCACCGCACGCATGGCACACCTTCGACGTGTTGCGCGGGTTCACCGTCTCGACGGGAATCCCCTTCTCGACGGCCTTGTAGCGTATCTGCGCGTGGAGTTTGGCGAACCCCCATCCGTGAAGACGGCGGTTCATGTATTCCCCGTAGTCCATCGACTCCCGAATGTACGTCAAGTCTTCCAGAACTAGTACGGGATTCTCGACGGATTCAGCGTATTCCACGACTTCGCTGGTGACACGGTGGAATACGTCGTCTATCTGATTCCACAGGTCGTCGCCGAACGACTCGTCGATACGGTCGCTTCCGCGTTTTTGAAGCCGTCGCGTAGCGGTGAAGCAGGTCTTGCGTAGCCGACGAACGGTTTTGCCCTCGTCGGCCCACAGTTCGGGACGGGTCGGAGAACCGTGGCCGTCGCGGTGACACACCGTGACGAGTGACGCTTCTCCGATGTCCACTCCGATAGGCGTTCGTTCATCGGTGGACGCCTCGGAACAGTCCTCCACGTCGCGGGTCGCGGTGACGTGCAGATACCACGTCTCGTCCCGCTGAAACAGCCGACTCTCACCCATCTCCGCGTCTCCAGCGTTCACCGCTTCCAACCAGTCCCGCTGTTCGGGATTCGGCTGTGCTGGCATCCAGAGATGGTAGTCCTCGTGGTGTGGGATTTTGACATACCACTCGATAGCGTTCTCGGGTTTGTGGTCGAGGCGTAGTCCCTCGTTCGTGAATCGAACAGGGTGATCGTCGTGTAGGTCGCCCGCGTTGTACGTCGTCGTCAACTGCGGGACGTACTTCTTGAGGGCGTTTTTTGCGTACCCCGACAGGTCATAGGTGACCACCACGCCGTTCGCTTCGGTTTGGGTGGTACAACCAGCGTCGAACGCATCCTGAAGGGCCTGCTGGTAGGCGTCCTGCGTCTCGCGGAGTTTCCGCCGTTTGTGCGCGTTCGGGTCTACCAGTTTCAGTTCTAGCGTCTTCGTAAGTTCGGTCATTGGTCGTCTTCCTCGTGACGCTGGATGTAGTCCTGCACCGTCTCACTGGAGACGTGTCCCGCCGTTCCTGCGTAGTAGCCCCGCGCCCATCGAACCTTCTCGCCCTCGTTGTCGGCGTAGCGATGGTTGTATTTCCGCGAGGAAATCCCCTTGACCCAGTTGGCGAGAAGCGAGGGGGCGTGTTTCGGTGGGCTACTGACGAACAGGTGGATGTGGTCGGGTTGAACGGTCAGGTCGATTATCTCTACGCCCTTGTCGTCGGCGATTTCGTAGAGGATGTTTCGCACACGGTCGGCGACCTCGTTGACGAGTACCGACTGGCGGTACTCCGGCAACCAGACTATCTGGTAGTTGAGGTTGTAGGTCGCGTGCCGTGTGGTCTTCATCCGTGTTGCACACTATTATTTATTAGTGTATTAACACCTTCGATGAAGCGTGGGAAATCCAGTAATGGCGGGACTCGTGGATTGGCACACTATGCCTATCGCTTGACCTCCGCCTGAAGACGGAGGTATGCGCTATCGGTCTGTATCACGCCCTCGACGTCGCGTTGCTCTCGGCCACCGGGAGGGCGTATGCCGTCTCGTTTCCGTTTAGTACGTATCGGCCACCTTCCCTGGACCTCTATCTCAGTACTGATCGATGGCCCGCGGTCGTCTCGGGCATCCTCGCCGTCGGTCTCTGGATAGCGCGTCGGTACTGGTTCCCTAACCGACCGGAAACCTCGACGTAACAGTCTGAACTGTGGTGTTGATGTCTCTGTACGAACGAGATGTGAGCGAGCAAGGAATCGCTACCAGGACGTGATCGTGACCTCGCGCAGCGGCTCCGCGAGCGGGACGTCAATGGACCCGCCGGTGTAATGCGACAGGTAGAACGAGACGATAATTTCGAGCGATCGCGCGGCCTCGACACCGGGCGAGATGTTCTCTGCGTCGCCGTTCAGCACGTCTTCGACGTGGCGCGCAGCGTTCGCGAAGGAGCGCTCGTAGTCGTCGTCCCACGTCCAAGAGCCGTCGATTCCCGGGAGGTCGGTCTCGACGTGATCGCCGTCCTCGAGCGTCCAGTACCGCCATTCGCCGTCGTCGTTGTTCATGTACAATTTCCCCTCCGTTCCGATGAACTGGAGCGTCATCGACGAGATATCGCGGGGAATCGTACAGTCAACGGTGACGAACGTTCCGTCGTCCATAACGATGTGTCCGCCGCCGCCGGCATCGTCGACCGCCTGTGACACGTCGAGCGACTCGACCGCTTCGTTCTCACCAGTGACGTAGCCGCTGATCTGCTCTGCACGCGCGTCGAGCAGATAGACCAACGTGTCGAGCACGTGCGTCGAGTTACGCATGAGTTCCATGCGGTACTGCGTGCTGACCGAGACGACGTCACCGAGGATGTTCTCCTCTCGGACGAGCTCGCGAAGCCGCTGGAGTTTGGTCGTAAACCGGAACGAGTGATTGACGATCAGCTCGGTATCGGTCTCCTCGCAGACGCGGATCATCTCTTCGGCGGCGCTGACCTGTGAAGCGATTGGCTTCTCACACCAGATGGCGTCGGGGTCGGCGGCCGACCGAGCGGCGTCGATCGTGTGTTCGTGATGGAGATACGAGGGGGTACAGATCGAGACGACGTCGAGATCCTCCGCGTCGAGCATCGCCTCGTGGCCGACGTACCGTCGGTCGGACGGGATCCCCCAGGCCTCGCCGAACTGCTCGAGGGTCTCTTCGTCGACGTCCGCGACGGCGACGAGTTCGATCTCGTCCGTCGCGTCGTACCCGCCGGCGTGGCTGGCCTCGATTTTCTCCGTCCCGATAACCTCCTCGTCGTGCATTCCGAGGATTCCCATCCCCGCGATGCCGCCGGTTCCGATAATACCTGCCCTGTATGTCATGTGAACCACGCTCGGTAGCGAGAACCCGGGGCCGGCAGACGATCCGCAAGCACCGGACACGTACCTGTCCAATTCGTATCTCGCTTAATATATCTTTCACACCCTCGAGATTCGTCGTCCATCGTGGCACAACCCATGGTGTCGGGTTCGAGATTTGCTCGGATCCCGATCGCTACCGATGGAGGCGGCGTTCGTGGCCCTCGAGATCGCTATCGGCACGCCGATGCCGCTCAGGTGTACGGGAACGAGGAATACGCCGGCACGGAAATCGACAGTACGGACGCCGACCGTGAGCATATAGTCTTCGCGACGGAAGTCGTCCTCGAGGGGGAGCTATAGCTATTGATATATCGAAATACAGTTTATGACCTCTCTCGTTTCGGACGCTCTGTAACTCAAACATTTTCGTGACGAGAGGAGCGAAACAAGCGGGACGTACGTCCCACCGGACTCGGTGAGGTCGTCGGAACGTTGCGCCGACTGTAAGCGATTCCTCCGGAATCGCCCCGTCCGCGAACCGTCGGTTTCGCTCGATGGCGAGGCGCCGAAGGCGTCTCGAACCGCGTGACCTCGAGGCGGTTCACCCCACGCAGGCCAATGTATACGGTCGCTGCTGCCCGATCGGCCCGGTGTCGCGTCCGTCGACTCGATCACCGATCCGCACGACCTGGCCATCCGAAATCACTCGAGACGACGAAGCGGTGTATACCGCGTCTACGCCGACGCGAAAAATGGTCCGGACGTGCGAGGAGTCGCACCCGAAATTCGTGAAATGGGGGATCCGACCGCTCGGCGACGTCACGCACTGCGAAACGCCGCTGGATTCAAGGCGGTGTTTGTCATACTATACCACGGCTGCAGCACAGCCAATAGGGTCAGTCGTTTGCCACGCTTCGAGACGGCAACGGGATCCCCACAATCGTTGCCGTCTCTCCTGTGACTCCGTTCCGAACGACCGAACGGCGTTCCGCCGGTGTCTGTCGCCCCGATCGTCGACTCGGCAGCTGCCGGACCGGGTTCCGGAATTCGAGGTCGTCCTCGAGAGAGAAACCGGAGGCCGGCTCGCCGTAGACCACGGACCGTCTCCTCACTGCCGTTCTCACTCTCACGTCCGCGAGTTCTCGGAATCTCGGCCAACGGCTGGTTCTCCGAATCGATGACCGCAGCGAGTCCGGTAATTACGTGTTTTCCCTGTGGACATCGTCGAAAAACCGGGGCAGTCCTTCCGCAACACCAACGTTTATTTAGTGGTTGGTGGTAACAAGTGTCACGGAGGTGGGATAGACGAAACATCACGGACAACCCCGACACCCGATTCTCAACCGATCCAGCCACGTACCTGTGATGGTACACTGCGAAATCCACCGCTTTCCCTCCGTTCTTCGCCCGTCGAGATCGGAGCCGACCGAACCGCATTCAATGGAGTAGACGACTGTTTTCGGCGGAGTCCGTTTCTCCCGGATCGATCGTCGTGCGAAGAGGCATAGCAGTGGCCGAGCGTGAACGAACCGCGACCGACGGGACACGTTGTCGCCGTCCCGCATATCGGGCCACGGCCCCATACCCTCACGGACGGCCTCTCCCCTCGAGTCGACAGCGATACTGCAACTCTCGTCTCGAGCGTTGTGCCGTCGGGGAGACCACCTCGCAACGGCTGCTGTCCTGCGTAGGCATAAAGACGGTCGACGATGTAGCTCCGGTATGGCAGTGAACGACCAATGCCCGAACTGCGAGGGAGACGACGTGTGGCTCGAAGAACGAGCGCATCACATTCAGTACAGTTGCAACCAGTGCAACCACCACTGGAAACGCGACAAGGACACGTGAGGAGAGGCCGCACGGACGAGACTTCCGAACCGACGGTCGGGTCGGACTGTCACTGTATCCGACCCGCTCAGCAATTTCGGTGAGATTCGGCACGATAGTACTCGAACTGGAGAACCGGTTCGGAGGGACTCTCCTTGAGCCTGTGTCAGACAGACTGCCGCTGTTAGTGCTCCCGTTTGAGACCGCAGTGGACCGCAGCTGACTCGAGACGATAACACACTAAGGGTGTTATGTACACTGATGTGAGATGGCGTGTCAAAACAAACCGCGAGTGATACTCACGAGGGTTTATTTGACGAAACGGTGTCGCGCCGGAGGCGTCTTTCTCAGCCGTCGCCCGACTTCGTTCGAGACGAGAACCGGTCACCAAACCACTATAAGCGACCCGGACGATTGCTTCCGCATGGTAGCAACTGACATTCTCGTGATCGGCGGTGGACCCGGCGGTTACAGCGCCGCGATTCGTGCCGCACAGCGCGACTGCGACGTCACGCTCGTCGACCGGGACGGCGTCGGCGGAACCTGTCTCAATCACGGCTGTATCCCCTCGAAGGCGCTGTTGACCGCGTCGAATCTCGTTACCGAACTCGAGTCGGCGTCTCAGATGGGTATCTACGCGGAGCCGTTCGTCGACGTCGGGGAGATGATCGACTGGAAGGACGACGTGGTCGACCGGCTCACGGGCGGCGTCGAAAAACTCTGCAAGGCGAACGGCGTCAGCGTGAGAGAGGGAACGGCGCGGTTCGCGGCCGACCACACAGTCGAAATCGCTGCGACGGACGGCACTGTCGACGAGCTCGAGTTCGAAAGCGCCGTCATTGCGACCGGGAGCCGCCCGATGAGCGTTCCGGGGTTTTCCTTCGACGACGACCCGATTCTGAACTCTCGGCAGGCGCTGGCGCTCGAGGCCGCGCCGCGGTCGCTGGCCGTCGTCGGCGCGGGATACATCGGCATGGAACTCTCGACGGTGTTCGCGAAGCTCGGGACGGACGTCACGGTCGTCGAGATGGAAGACGACGTGCTCCCGGGGTACGAATCGGACCTCACCCGCCCGGTCAAGAAGCGAGCCGAATCCGTCGGCGTCGACTTCGAGTTCGGACAGGTCGCGGTCGAGTGGGAGCGAGAAGACGACGGGGAGGTTACCCTCCACACGGAAGGGACGGACGGGACCGAGCACGAGACGACCGCGGAGCGGATACTCGTCGCGATCGGTCGGGAACCCGTCTCCGACACGCTCGGTCTCGAGGCGATCGGACTGGAGCCGACCGACGGCGGATTCCTCGAGACCGACGATCGAACTCGGACGGCTCGCAATCACGTCTTCGCGGTCGGCGATGTCGCCGGCGAACCGATGCTCGCACACAAAGCGGTCGCGGAGGGGCTCGTCACCGCCGAAGTCGCGTCGGGCGGTGACGCCGCGCTTCGTGACGCTGCGATCCCGACGGCGGTATTCGTCGACCCGGAGATCGCTACCGTCGGCTTGACCGAAGCCGAGGCGCGCGACGCCGGCCACTCACCGGTCGTCGGCGAGTTCCCGTTCAACGCGAGCGGCCGAGCGCTCACGCTCGCGGAGACGGAGGGGTTCGTCCGCGTCGTCGCCGGGGAAGACACCGGCCGACTCCTCGGTGCACAGATCGTCGGTCCCGAGGCGTCCGAACTGATCGGCGAACTCGGAGTGGCGGTCGAGACGGGACTGACGCTCGAGGACGTCGCCGGCACCGTTCACATGCACCCGACGCTCTCGGAGGCAGTCATGGAGGCCTGCGAGAACGCGCTCGGGCAGGCGGTACACACGCTGAATCGGTGAGCGGCCGGACGGCTCGTTCGACGCGTCAGGGCTCGACGAGTACCTTGATCTGATCGCTCTCGGGATCGCGAAGTCCCTCGAACGCCGACTCGACGTCGTTCAGCGACACCGTCTCGGTGATCATCGGCTCGGGATCGATGCGACCGTCGTCGATTAGGTCCAACGCGGTCGCGAATTCCGACCGCGAGGCGAGCGGCCCGCCCTGGAAGCCGAAGGACCCGACGAGCTCCCGTTCCGCCTGCATGACATCGTTCGGATGAATCGGAACCTCCTCCTCGAACACGCTGAGCACGACGACCCGTTCGCCGTACGCGGTACTCCGGAGGGCGTCCGTCAGCGTCGCGGCCGTTCCGGCGCACTCGAAGGAGACGTCGACTCGGTCGGTCTCCCGCTGGATCTCCTCGACGGCGTCGACGGCGGTCGGATCGATGACGACGTCGGCACCGAGTGCCTCCGCGGCCGCTCGACGGGCCGCTCGCGGTTCGCTGACGTAGATCTCGCGCGCACCGGCCGCGGCAGCGCCTGCGACGACGCCGAGGCCGATCGGCCCGGCACCGAACACCGCAACGCGATCGGTGGGCTCGAGGTCCGATCGCCGAACACCCCGAAGCGAGACGCCGAGGGGTTCCGCGAGCGCGGCGTGGCGAAGCGACACCTCGTCCGGGACGGGGACGGCCATCGAGGACGGGACGACGATTCGATCCGCGAAGCCGCGACTGGCGACGACGCCGCCGTCCCCTCGCTCACAGAGGTGGTACTTCCCGGCCGCACAGTAGCGGCAGTCGTGGCAGGCAGTGACCATGTTCAGCGTGACTCGATCGCCGACGCGAACGTCGTCGACGGCCTCACCGACGTCCGAAACGGTGCCGGCGATCTCGTGACCCATCGGCTTCGGCAGGTACTCGTCCCAGTCCGACTCCGGAATCGAGTGGTCAGTCGCTTCGGCTCGGATCGGAACGGGTCCGACCTCGTACTCGTGCAGATCGGAGCCACAGATCCCCGTGTACTCGATATCGACCGCGACCGCGTCCGCCGAGACGGCGTGCTGATCGACGTCGTCGACACGGAGGTCTCCGGGCCCGTGCAGGTATACTGCATCCATTGTCCTGTCTACCCATACCACGTCCGCGAAGGTAAAGCTACGTGTCCGTAGAATGCCGTCTGCCGGTACTCGCGGCGGAAAATGGCGACCCGACTCGTCGAACTACAACGGCAGGGAACGGCGACCCTATCGTCCGAACTACGGCGACAGGAAACGGTGACGCAGCGACGTCACGTGACGCCGATGTAGGCGTCGCGGACGTACTCGTCCTCCTGTAGTTCCGACGCGGGGCCCTCGAGCGTGATCGCTCCGGTCTCGAGCAGATAGAGCCGCTCGGCGTGGCGCATCGCGAAGGTAGTGTTCTGCTCGGCGATCAGGATCGTGATGCCCTCCCGCTTGAGCTGTTCGAAGGTGTCGTCGAGGTCGTTGATGATGATCGGCGCGAGTCCGAGCGTCGGCTCGTCCAAGATGAGGAGCTTCGGATCGCTGACCAGCGCGCGACCGATGGCAAGCATCTGCTGTTCACCGCCGCTCAGCGTCTCCGCGTCCTGATCGCGGCGCTCGTCCAGTCGCGGGAACAGCTCGTAGACCCAGTCGATCGTCTCCTGAGCGGCCGCCTGATCGTCTCGGGGATAGGCCCCCATCAGGAGGTTCTCGTGGACGGAGAAAAACGGGAAGAGGTCGTGCTCTTCGCTGCAGTGGACGAGCCCTCGGTCGACGATTTCGCGCTTGGAGAGGTCGGACAGTTCTTCGCCGAACAGCTTGATGCTGCCCTCGTACTCCTTGATTCCGGAGAGGGTGTCGAACAGCGTCGTCTTCCCGGCGCCGTTCGGCCCGATGACGCCGACCGTTTCGCCTTCCTCGACGTGTAAGGAGACGTCGTCGAGCGCCTGTGTCTTGCCGTAGGTCACGTCCAGACCCTCGATCTCGAGGACGGGATCGGCCATCAGTCGCCCACCTCCGCACCGGCGAGGTACGCTTTCTGTACCGTCTCGTCGTTCGCTATCTCCTCGGGCGATCCCTCGGCGATCTTCTGTCCGCTGTTGATGACGACGACGCGGTCGACGATCGGCATGAGTCCTTTCATATTGTGGTCGACGATGATGATCGGTGTCCCTTCCGCGTGGATATCGCGAATCTGTTCGGACAGCTCGCGAATCTCCGCCTGATTCATCCCCGCGAACGGTTCGTCGAGGAGGAGCATGTCGGGTTCGGTCGCCAGCGCTTTCGCGATTTCCAGCCGCCGGACGTCAGCGTGGGGGAGCGATCCGGGGAGCGTATCCAACTTTTCGTCGAGGTCGAACCGCCGGGCGATGTCGAGGACTTCCGCTTGACTCGCACCGCCGGTGAGCGAGAAGATATCGTTCGGATACGTGAACAGCTCGATGTTTTCCCCGACCGTCGAGGACGGAATCGGGTTCGACTCCTGGGAAACGCGTGCGATCCCGCGGTTAACGATCTCGTGGGTATCCATGTCCGTGATATCGGTGCCCCTGAACTGGACGGAGCCGCCGGTCACGTCGTAGATTCCCATGATGCAGTTGAAGACGGTACTCTTCCCGGACCCGTTCGGACCGATTAGTCCCAGGATCTCGTCGTCCCGGAGGTCGAACGAGAGGTCGTCGACGGCGACGAGACCGCCGAACTCCTTTCGCAAGTCGTCGATCTGGAACACGGTATCGCTACTCATCGCGACCACCTCCGATGGACCCGATTCGAGACCAGATGAACGGGAAGATCCCGTCCCGGAGGAACACGAGGAAGAACAGCACGATGAGCCACAGCGCGAGCCACCGACCGGTCGATCCGAACACCGTCAGCACCTCGTCGCGGAGGAAGATGAAGACGAACGCGCCGCCGATCGGGCCGGCAATCGTTCCCATACCGCCGATGACTGCGATCGCGACCATCTCGAGGCTGCGGTCGATCACGAGGACCGTCGACGGGGTGACGTTCCCGTAGAAGTGGGCGAGCATCGCACCGCCGATCCCCATCGTGATCGCACTCAGCAGGAACGACCACAGTTTGAACTTCGTCGTGTCGATCCCCGAGGACTCGATCGCGGCCTCGTTTTCACCGATCGCGCGCAGGATCCGCCCGACGTTCGATTGACTGACTACGACCAGTACGGCACCGATGAGCAGCATCGGGATCAGCGTGTAGTAGTACAGGCTCGTGAGATCGTACGTGAACGTCGACACCGCGGTGATTCCCAGCTCGCCGCCGGTGTACTCCCCGTAAATGTAGACGAGTTGGGTCAGCACCAGCACGCCCAAGAGCGTGATCAGCGAGAAGTACGGCCCCTCGAGTCGCAGCGTCGGCACTGCGAACAGGAGCCCGATGGCGACCGCCGCCAGAATCGACAGCGGGAACGTGATGTACATCGCCATATCGGGGTTGACGTTGTGGACGAGGATCCCGGTCATGTAGGCGGCGCCGCCGGACAGCGCGGAGTGACCGAAGCTGATATAGTTGGTGTGGCCGCTGATGATGTCCCAGCCCATGGCGAAGATGGCCCAGATGCTCGCTAACGCGAACACGTACAGGTACTGGGCGGCCCAGAACGGCAGGGTGAAGAGCGCGAGGAGCGCGACCCCGACTGCCGTGATCTGGTATCGGTTCGGTTCGCCGAGGAACTCCCTCGTGAACCGCTGCAATACTGGCTCGCCGGAGCGGTCGTATTCGTTACTCAAGGTACTCCCTCCCGTAGAGGCCTTCCGGCCGGTACATGATCACTGCGATGATTATCAGTAGCGCTACCACGACGCGGTACGGGGCGCCGATGAGTTCGACCGTGAGCGTCTCGATGTAGCCGATCAGGTACGCCGCGATGATCGACCCCTTGATCGAACCGACGCCGCCGATGATGACGATGATGAACGCGAGCGTCAGCGGCTCGAGCCACATCTCGGGGCTGGTCTGTTGCAGGCGTCCGATGAAGAGCCCGCCGACGCCGGCGAACGCGCCCGCGATGAGCCACGTCTGCCGCCGGACTTGCGGGAGATCGACGCCGGTGAATATCGCACCCCGTTCGCTCATCGACGTCGCGAGGATCGCGCGTCCGTTCTTCGTATTTGTGACGTAGTACCACAGCAGACCGATCAGCACCCAAGAGACGACGAACGCCAGGAGCTGGTCGTACTGCATCCGGGTGCCGGCGACCGCGATGGAGCCCGGGACCATGGGCTCGAGAACGCGCGCCTGCTGCGAGAATCCCATCGTTATCGCCTCCTGGATAGCGAGTGCGGCCATGATCGTCGCCATAAACGTGATGACGACGTGCTCTTCGATGTACCTGACGAGGCCCATGTAGACGCCGTACGACGCGAGTGCGGCGACGAGGACACCGGTGATTACGCCCCCGAGTCGGCCGATGTACGGCTGGGCCACGAGGTACGCGTAGGCGCTGAGCATGAGCAACGCGCCGTGGGTGAGATTGAGTATCCCACCGACGCCGAAGATCATCGTGAATCCGATCGCGATCAGGGCGTAGATCGCGCTGATCATCGCCCCGACGATCACGATCGTGAGTATCTCTGAGAGCATGCTATCAGTGATTACATCCAGGACGGCGGCTGATGGTCACCGTTCTGGTAGGTCTCGGGCCAGACGCAGCGTTTCGTACCGTCCGTCCCGCCGATTCCGTCGCCCTCTTCCGCCGTTTGCCACTGCGTGACGGTAAACGGCGCGTACTCGTCGCCCGCGCTTTCGCCCGGATAGACGTCGTTCGGGTACTCGTCGTCCTCGCCCTGGAACTGAATCTGTCCGAACGATCCCTGGAAGTCGGTCGCTTGCAACTCTTCGACGATCGCGTCGATGTCCTCCTGGTGATTCGCAGTGCCCGCGCGCTCGACGGCCTCCGCGTAGAGATTGATCGCGTCGTGGGTGATGAATCCGACGAACGTCGGTGTCGTCGGCCGCGAATCGTACTCGGCCTGGTAGGCGTCCATGACCTCGCTCGTCTTCGGCGTGATGTCCGCGAACCCGTCCGCGGCGGCCGTCGCCGTGGACAGATACTCCGCGGTGCCGTCGGTGTCGGACCAGAACTGCGGCGACTGCGCGGCGATCATGACGCCGTCGACGGAGAACGGGTACTCGTTTCGCGACCAGGACGCGGTCATGCCGGTGATCGGGATGTGTGAGAGCGCCCCGATCATAGCCTGTGCGCCGGAGCTTTCGACCTGATCCAGGATCGGCGTCCAGTCGTTCGTATCCAGCGCGACCCGCTCGTTGACTGAAACGTCTATTCCGTTATCCTCGAGGAGTCCCGCGGTAATGTCCGTGATGTCCTGCGTCCAAGCGGCGTCCTCGGAGACGACGGCCATCGTGTCCCATCCGTGTTCCTCGCTAAGGAACTGGCCGTACTCCGCGAGGTATTCGGCCTGTTTGATCGAGTTGACCGGTCCGGGCCGGAAGATGCTCTTGTACTGATCGTAGTTCTGTGCGTGGTTTTCGGCGAAGATACGCGGCGACGCCGCACCGGTGATCATGAAGGGCAAGTCGTTCTCGGACGCCAAGTCAACCAGTGACAGCGCGACTTCGCTCACGATGGTCCCGACCAGCATCTGGATGTTCTCCCGACTGATCATCTCCGTCACTGCGGAGTGCGCCTCGGAGGGCTGCCCGGCAGAGTCGGCCGTCACGAGTTCGACGTCTTGGTCGAGGATGCCGCCGTTCTCGTTCAGCTGATCGACGGCTAACTGCGCCGACCGCTCCGATCCGAGACCGTTGTCCGTTTCGACGGCCATGATGTGCCCGATCTTTATCGTATCTCCGCTACCACCGCCGCCTAGACACCCCGCGACCGACGTGGCCGCTGCCCCCGCTCCGATCGTCCGTAGGACGGTTCGGCGATCCGTTCGATCGAAGATGCCACTGCCGTAGCGAGTCTGCTCGTTGGACTCATTGCTCATTGGTATCGACCACCAGTAAATCCCGGAGGTTCCCTTATATCTCTTTCTATAATAATAGTTATGAAATCGCGGTAGACGTGGTATGACGCCGCTGACACCACCGATCGGTTATATCGATCAGTCGATACTTCTCGCTCTTCCGATCGCTCGGTTCGCCGGTAGCGGATCGATCCCGTCTGCTCCGACGCGCTCGGTCACAGTGGCGAGCGGCCGGGCCACTGTGGACCGGTATTCCGTCCTTCGCGGACGTACTGCGGCCGTTAGAGACTATCGTAGATGATGTTCTTCTGGATCTCGCTCGTCCCCTCGACGATCTTCTGTACTCGAGAGTCCCGATAGAACTTCTCAACGGGGAACTCCCGCGTGTAACCGTAGCCGCCGTGAATCTGGACGGCCTCGGAGCAGACGTCCTCGCAGATTTCGCTCGTGTAGTACTTGGCGATGGAGGCCAGTCGCCGCGGATCGTTGCCGGCCATCAGTTCGGCCGCCGCCCGATAGGTGGTCGAGCGGGCGGTTTCGATCCCGGTTATCATATCCGCGAGCTTCCACTGGAGGCCCTGAAAGTCCCCGATCGGCTGCCCGAAGGCTTCGCGCTCGTGGGCGTACTCGAACGCGTGGCGGAACGCCCCGGCGGCGGCACCGAGCGCGTTCGCCGCCACGAGGATCCGATTCTCGTTGAAGAACTCCATCAACTGCGCGAAGCCGCGGTCCTCCTCGCCGACGAGGTGGTCCTCGGGAATCCGCGCGTCCGTGATGTCGATCTCGGCGGTCGGGCTCGCCCGAAGCCCCATCTTCTCGATATCGTTGCCGATCTCGAACCCGTCCGTCTCGGTCGGGACGATGAAGGCGCTGATCCCGCCGTGGCCCGCATCGGGGGTGGTCTTCGCCATGACGATCATGAACTCCGCGACTGGGCTGTTGCTCGCCCACGTTTTGCTCCCGTTGAGGACCCACTCGTCGCCGTCCCTCTCGGCGGTCGTCCGCATCCCGGCGACGTCGCTCCCCGCGTCCGGTTCGCTGATCGAGGTGCCGCAGACGGCCTCGCCCTCGAGGACCGGCCGGACGAACTCCTCTTTCTGCCAGTCGTCGCCGTACTCGAGGAGCATTTCGGTGCCGAACTTGCCGGTCAGGACGGCGGTCCCGATCCCGGGATCCGCGCGGTTGAACTCCTCGTGGACGATGACCGATGAGAGAAAGTCCATCCCCGCACCGCCGTACTCCTCGGGATAGTGCGGTGCCAGAAAGTCCAGATCGGCGGCGTCCCGAAAGACCTCTCGGGGGAACTGTACCGCGCCGGGCTCGTCGTACTCTCTGGCGACCGGTTCGATCTCCGTCTCCGCGAATTCGCGAACCGCGTCGCGAATCGCCTCGTGTTCCGCTGTCAGTGCTGTCGTCATTGGCTGGTATCGTCGGTCAGGTGTCGTCTATCGCCGTTCGGTCTCGTCTCTGTTCCTCGTCCGTCGGATCGGCGTCACTCGCGGTCGCGGCCGCTCGGGAACTCGGGCCGTCGCCCGTCGAGAAACGCCTCGACGGCTTCCTCGTGATCGGGATGCTGTTGGGCCGCCGCCTCGAGCGCGATGCCTTTCGTCAGCGCGAGGTCGTTTCCGAGTTCGAGCCAGCTGTTCAGGGTCTTCTTCGTGTATCTGATCGCAGTCTGGGGCCCCGTCGCCAGTTTCTCGACCATCTCGTCGGTAGCGTCGTCCAGTTCGTCAGCGGGGACGACGTGATTGACGAGTCCGAGGTCCTCGGCCTCCTCTGCGGAGAGCAACTCGCCGGTCATCAGCAGTTCCTTCGCCTTGTTCAGACTCGTCAGGAGCGGCCAGATGACCGCCCCGCCGTCGCCGGCGACGAGCGCGACGTTCACGTGCGGGTCCCCGATCCGCGCGTCCTCGCTCATCATGACGATGTCACAGAAGAGCGCGAGCGTCGCACCCAGTCCCGTCGCGTCGCCGTTTACCTTCGCGATCACCGGCTTCTCGAGGTTGACGATGCTTTCGATGATCTCCTCGCCCTCACGGGCCGTCTCGAGGAACTTCCCGGGCTCCTCGACGCTCTCTTTCATCCAGTTCACGTCGCCGCCGGCGGAGAACGCGTCGCCGTTCCCGGTGAGCACGACCACCCTCGCGTCGGCGTCGTAGGCGTCGTCGAACACCTCGGCGAGTTCGGTGTGGAGCGGGGCGTTCACCGCATTGAGTGCGTCCGGTCGGTCGATCGCGATCCGGAGGACGTCGTCGTCGAGCGTCACCGCTAGGTTTTCGTACTCCTGCATGTCCGCCCGAATAGATGTCGGTTCCCCCTATAAAACCCCGTGGCGGTCGGCGCGTTGCGGACGAAAGAGCTAACACGCTGATCACGGAAACGGACGGGTATGGGTTACCTTCCCACGCTACCGGAGACGCTGTCGCGGACGACGCGGAAGTATCCCGATCGGGAGGCGATCGTCTACCCTCGAAAGGACGTCCGCCTGACCTACGCCGAATTCGATGACCGAGTGGATCGGTTCGCGAACGCGCTCCGAGAGCGCGGCGTCGAACGCGGCGACCGCGTCTCGCTGTTGCTCCACAACTCCGCGGAGTTCGCTATCGCACTGTTCGGTCTCCTTCGGGCCGGTGCGGTTTTCAATCCGATAAACTACCGCCTCGCGCCCAGCGAGGTCGGCTACATCCTCGACGACTCCGAGTCGACAGTCCTCGTTTTCGAGGAAGCGACGCGAGAAACGGTCGAGAGCGGCCGTGACGAGTTCGGAACGGTCGAGGAGTACGTGTACGTCGACGACGACGTCGAACGCACGCCCGACTACGCCGCCGGGTTCCACGACCTGCTCGAGCGCGCCGACGCGTCGACGCCGCCGGTCTCGGTCGATTCGACGGACCAGTACGCGATCATGTACACGAGCGGGACCACCGGCCGACCGAAGGGGGTCGTCCACTCCCATCGAGACGCGACGTACCACAACATGCTCTACGCCGGGCAGATGGGGCTGAACTTCACGGACGTCGGAATCTCGGCGATGCCGCTGTACCACAACGCCGAACTCAACTGCGGACTGCTCACGCGGATCAACCTCGGCGCGAAGTCCGTGATCCTCCACGACTTCGACGCGCGACGCGCCCTCGAAGTCGTCGACGAGGAGCGCGCGACCCACCTCTTCGTCGCTTCGCGGATCTGGGGGCAACTGCTCGAGGAGTCGAACGAGATGGCGTCGTTCGACGGCTCGTCGCTCGAACTCGGCGTCTACGGTGCCGCCCCGATGCCGCCGTCGCTGCTCGAGGAGTGTATCGAGACGTTCACCGAGGACTACGCCACGGCCTACGGGATGACGGAGATGGGGCCGTGCGCGACGTTCATCCTCCCCTTCGAGGTTCGGGAGCATCTCGAGAGCGTCGGGCGGGCCGCGCCGAATCACGAGGTCCGGATCGTCGAGCCCACCGAGAACGAGGACCCGAACGATCCCGTCACGCCGATGGACACCGTCGAGACCGGGGAGACCGGCGAGATCATCCTGCAGGGGCCGCCGATGATGGACGAGTACTGGAACCTGCCGGAGAAGACGGCGGACGCGATCCGCGACGGCTGGTTCTTCACGGGCGACGCGGGCTATCTCAACGAGGACGGCTACCTCTTCCTGGTCGACAGGATCGACGACATGATCATCAGCGGCGGCGAGAACATCTACCCGACCGAAGTCGAGAACGTCCTCTACCAGCACGACGGCGTCGCCGAAGTCGCGGTGATCGGCGAGGAAGACGACCAGTGGGGCGAACGCGTCGTTGCGCACGTCGTTCCGGACGGCGACCTGACCGCGGACGACCTCGACGACTTCTGCCGATCGAGCGACGACCTCGCCGAGTTCAAGCGGCCGCGACGGTACGAGTTCCGCGACGCCCTCCCCAAGAACCCGAGCGGAAAGATCCAGAAGTACAAGCTCCGCGACGAGGACTGAGTGCGGTCGGCAGTGCGATACGAGCACCCGCGTCCGGTCGTTCGCTCGGCCTCGTTCCCTCGCTCCGGTCACTCGGGCGGCCTTGTTCCGGTTACTCGGGTGGCCTCGTTCCCTTGTTTCGTTCGTTCATGTACTCGAGCGCCGCATCGAACCCCTCGGTCGCCGCGATGCGGTAGTACTCCTTGCCGTACTCCGTGTGGTGGCCGAGCGCGTCGAACAGTTCGCTGAACCTGAACATCGGCTTTGCGCCCTGCATCTCCGCGGCACCGTTGAGTACCTGTTTGAGGATGCGAACGTTGGTGCCCGGCATCTTCCGGATCTCCTCGACCTCCGCGAAGACCGTCGCCATGAGTCGATCCCGCGGAACGACGCGATTGACCATCCCTAACTCCGACGCTCGCTGCGCGTCGACGATCTTGCCCGAGAGGAGCAGTTCCTTCGCCTCGTGGAGGTTCATCACGAACGGGTAGACGAGCGTCGGCGGGACGCCGGCCATCCGCAGCCCTGGATAGCCGAACTCCGACTCCTCGGTCGCGATCACGAGGTCACACGCCATCGCCAGGTCGCTCCCGCCGGCGAGACAGTAGCCGTCGACAGCGGCGATCACCGGCGTGTCACACTCCCAGACGGCGTGGACGTGATCGGTCGCGGCGTCGAACTCGTCGAGGAGGTCGTCGACCGACGGAACGGAGTCTTCCTCCTCCCCATCTTCCTCCGCTGGGGTGATGTCGTAGCCGGCCGAAAACGCCTCGTCACCCGCGCCGCGAAGGACGATCGCTCTCACCTCGTCGTCGGCCTCCGCTCGAGCGATCGCGTCGCACAGGTCCTCGATCAGGCGGTCGTTCAGCGTATTCAGCGAGTCGGGACGGTCGAGTGTGACGAGCGCGGCCGCTCGATGCGAATCGACGGTATAGTCGACGGTCGATGGCATGTGGTACTGACTCTCACCCGGCGATAAAACGCTTTCCGCAACTGTCGAGACTGCGTCCCGCGATGATGGCGCGCCGCACCCCATCGGCCCGCTGCGTCTGTTCCGTCTCCGCTGGACGGGACCTATATACCGATGGCGTCCGAGCGAACTGCAGCGTTCACCGGATTCGGTAGTCCGGAGTACGTAACGGTCGAATCGTTCGACGACCCAGTACCTCAGATTAGAATGAAGGGTATGGCGGTGCGATTTGCTGGTAGTTCGTGCCAGAAATCGTCTGCCTCTATGTTATCACTTTCAGATATTGTTTCTATAATGGAAATATTCTGTACCGAACGAGTTTCTCAACAGTTCATAATAATTATAAAAGGTTGATCTATAGCCGGTAGATGAGACCGGTCGGATCATATTGCGATCGACGAAACTGGGGATCCAACTCGATAATCAGCGCTACTGGCTGTACACTGATCTCGATCCGGAAACCAGCGAATTTCTTCACATAAGGCTCTATTCAACGGGAAAGATAGCACTAATCTCGATGTTTCTCACTGAACTTCGGCAGAAACACGACATTGATGACGCCGTGTTTTTCGTCGATTCAGCACCGTGGCTCAAAACTGCACTTCACGATCACGGACTCCGATTTCGATACGAAGAACATGGAACTCGGAACGCGGCTGAAAATCTATTTTAGGAAATAATATGCCATAATCATAATTTCCCATACTATTCCAGGAACCGATCCAGCAACCGCTGAAACATTGCTACTGCAGAAGGTCACTGTGGACGTTACACCACTTTCCAGTTATTTTTCTATATTGGTACAAAAATATATCTTTCAAGTCTGTAAAACAGGTCAGTACGTTTGATCCCTCTTCCGAAATGTAGCTCCTGTCTCTCGAACAATATCGGGTATCGACGCCGCTGTTTTACATCGATGCCGTTCGGTACCATTCTTCCATTCCTTCACGCCCAACTGACTTGGAGAAACTACTCATCAGATGATACGACGTCCAGCGGATGCAGTCGGTCGCCGTTGCTAATCCGGACTGAAATCTTTCGATTCCAACAGGTAGGCGCCCGTACGCTTATGTGTGATGCGACGGAACAGAGCAAACATGCCCAAAAATTCACTTGCGGATAAGTTCGACTTTACAGATGAGGGTGTCGCTGTCACTGGTGGTGCGAGCGGAATCGGCCAAGCAGTCTGTGAGACCTTCGCTGCCATGGGTGCGAACATTACCATTGCCGATGTAGACATTGAGGGTGCCGAAGAAACGGCGGACGCTATCGAAGACGAGTACGAGACGCGAGCCATTGCGATCGAAACGGATGTCTCGTCGTACGATGACGCCGTCGAAATGATTGACACCACCGTCGACGAGTTCGGTTCGATCGATATCCTCGTCAACAATGCTGGACTGAGTACGCGAACGTCGTCGTTTCTCGAGTCGACGCCCGAGGACTGGGAGCGGTCGGTCGGAGTCACCTACTTCGGAACGATGAACTGTACCCACGCCGCGCTCTCACACATGATCGACCAAGAGAGCGGCTGTATCATCAATTACGCCAGCGACTCTTACAAAGGAAACGATCCGTCTCTCGCCGTCTACGGTGGCGCAAAAGCCGGCAACGTCGCGTTCACAATGAACGTCGCCAAGGAAGTTGGCGAACACGGGATCCGGATGAACGTCGTCTCACCCGGGACGACCGAGACCCCTGCCACTGCAGATTGGCTCGACGAGTACCGCGACAAAGTGCTTGAATCGTACGCACTCGACCGGCTCGGCCAGCCCGAGGATATCGCCAACACCGTCGCTTTCCTGGCGAGCGACGCCGCAGATTGGATTACCGCTGAAGTGGTGAGCGTCAACGGCGGCTATATCCGCGGATAGCTGCAACTGGCCTCGTGTTGATCGGCAGACGACCGCGAGAACGCTGCCGGAACCTATACGACATCTTTCGATCGGAGCTCGTCGATATCCTCGTCGCTGTAGCCGATCGCCTCGAGAATCTCCTCGGTGTGTTCGCCGAGGTCCGGCATCGGTTCGCCGGTCGTTTCGAGATCGCCGAACGAGATGGGGTTGTCGACGTACGGGATCGGACCGTCTTCGGTCTCGAGTTCCTTCACGAGATCGAGGTGCTCGGTCTGGGGGTGGTCCAACACCTCGTCGAGTTCGTTGACGTCGCCCCACGGAATGCCCGACTCGGCGAGTCGGTCCGCCCAGTAATCGCGGGGTTCGCTCCGCAGAATCGATTCGATCTCGGACTCGAGTGTCTCCCGGTGGGCGATCCGATCTTCGTTCGTCTCGAACCGCTCGTCGGTGAGGAGGGTGGGTCGGTCGATGACGTCGACGCAGAACGCCTTCCAGTGGGCCTCGCTGAGGATGGCGAAGTTAATATACTGCTCGTCGACGGTTTCGTACGGACCGTAGGGCGTGATCAAGTGGTGGCGCATGCCGACCCGCTCGGGGAGTTCGTCGTTGTGCCAGTACTTGTGCGGGAAGTAGCCCATCCAAGAGAGCATCCCGCCGAACATCGTCACGTCAATCTCTTCGCCCTTCCCGGTACGTTCGCGGTGGAACAGCGAAAGTAACGTCGCGATGGTCCCGTAGGTTGCAGCGTTGATATCACAGATGCTGATCGGGATTTTTGCCGGCTCGTCCGGCGAGCCGTTCATCAGGATCGATCCGGTTTCACCTTGCATGACGAGGTCGTACGCCTTTCGGTCGCTGTACGGACCGCTACGGCCGTAACCCGAGATGTTCAGGTAGATGACGTCGTCGTTGTACGCCGAAACCGTCTCGTAGCCGACGCCGAGCCGTTCGACGACGCCCGGCGCGTAGTTCTGGACGACGATATCTGCTTCCGCGGCGAGCTCGGCGAAAATTTCCGATCCCTCGTCGGACTTCAAGTCGAGCTCGATACTCAGTTTGTTCCGGTCGACCCAGACGTGGGCGGAGGAATCGCCGTAGACGGCCGAGTCCCAGTGACGGTTGACGTCGCCGACGTTAGGCCGTTCGACCTTGATCACTTCGGCGCCGAAGTCGCCGAGCATGCGAGTACACAGCGGTGCACTCACGCCGCTCTCGAGGCTGAGGACGGTAATATCGTCTAGTGCGAGCATACGTGGACGAATTCTCGGGTTCGACTGCTGCTTGCCCTGTGACCGCGAGTTATCCTCGATAACGCAGTACGTATGCGTTGCTTGATGCGAACTACCATAGGAATGCTTCCTCCCCGTATCACATATTTGTACCGGATAGCGAACTTCCGTCCGCTCCGACCGACCGCGCCGTGTTCCTGTCGACGGTAGTCACGAGAATCGAGCGATACGTTTTTCATGCGGGTTCGATATCACTGACGTATGGTAGTCACTATCGATACTATCGATACCATTACTGTCGTCGGAGGCGGACAGATGGGCCGTGGGATCGCCGCCGTCGCCGCATTGGCAGGGTACGAGACCTACGTGAACGACATCGACGAGTCGCAACTCGAGGAAGCCGAGGAGCAGATCGAGTGGTCGTACGAGAAGTCAGTCGAGAACGGGGCCGCGACGGAGACGGAGATCGACGAAGCGATGGACCGACTTACGTTCACGAGCGACTTCGAGGAAGCGGCCGGGAACACGGACTTCGTGACCGAAGCGGCTGTCGAACAGCAGGCGGTCAAGGAGGACATCTTTCAGGACCTCGACGACGTCGCACCGGAGGACGCGATCCTCTCGACGAACACGTCGGGACTCAATATCACCCAACTCGCCGAAGTGACCGATCGGCCGTCACAGGTCGTCGGGACTCACTGGTTCAATCCGCCGATGCTGATGGATCTGGTCGAAGTTATCATGACCGAACACGCACCTGAGAGCGTCGGCGACACCACCGAGGCCCTTATCGAGTCGTTCGACAAGACGCCGATTCGCTGCAAGATGGACATCCCTTCGTTCATTGTCAACCGGCTGATGCGCCCCTATGGCGAGGGCCCGGCCTGGATGGTCTATCGGGGCGAACACTCGATCGAAGAGATCGACTCCGCGATGAAGTACAAGGAAGGATTCCCGATGGGACCGTTCGAACTCGCCGACTTCACCGGCGGCATCCAGATTCGTGTCGAGGGAGAGCAGGATCACCTCGAGGACGACCGACCGATGTCCTACGATACGGAAGTGTGTCCCATTCTCCACCAGTTGTACGATAAGGGTCGGTACGGGCGCAAGGCGGACGCCGGCTACTACGACTACGACGAGCGCGATGAGCCACAGATTTCGGTTGGCGAAGGACAGGGATTCGATACGCTGCTCGTCTGGGCTCCGATCGTCAACGAAGCCGCCAAGATGGTCCAGAACGACGTCGCCAGTGTCGAAGACGTCGACACCGGTGCACGGCTCGGCGGCAACTGGCCGGTCGGCCCCCTCGAGAAAGCCGACGAAGTCGGTGCCGATGTCATCCTCGAGAAACTGACCGAGGTCGCCAGTCGTCACGAGGACACGAACAAGCTCGCCGAAACGTTGCCGTGCGAGCTGCTCGTCGAGAAGGCGAAGAACGACGAAACGTTCTATTGATCGAGGGAGCGATGACGTTCGGTAACACCGAAGTTCAACGTGTTTTTCGAACCTCGACGAACCATTTCAGTCCCCTTCGATTCCGAGTCGCGAGTAATGTTTTCAGTCAACTCGTCGCGTGAAACCTGAGTAGTTCCAAGCGAAGGTACCGGTCTGCTGACCGCGACGATGCCCGCGAAGTACAGAGGCGACACCGAGGTGGAGGACGACGAATGACGGTCGACGCACAGGTTCTCGGCACGCAATATCGTCGAGCAATGGCTCGCGGCACCGGTTCGCCGTCAAACGCGTCCGTACCCGCCGAAAAGCAGCGGCCGCTAGTCGTCAGAGCCGGTGCCGTCAGTCGTCTCGTCGGGTTGCGTACCGATCCCCTCAGGCCAGCCCGGCGGCTCCGCAGCGGAGGGGTCGGCGTGTTCGCGTTTCAGCACCATCGGCGTGCGCTCGAGACTGAGCACGAGGTCGCCGTGTTGGTTGTACGCCCGCAATTCGGTCTCGACGATACCGACATGGTCGCGGGACTCGAGTTCGCGCTTCGAGAGCACTTCGCTTTCGGCGAAGATGGTGTCTCCGTGGAAGACCGGACTGTGGTGGCGGATGTCGTCGTAGCCGAGGTTCGCCGTCGCGTTGACCGAGACGTCGATGACGCTCATGCCGACGGCCAGGGCGATGACGAAGGTGCCGTCGACGAGGCGCTCGCCGAACTCCGTCTCCGCGGCGTAGGCCTCGTTGAAGTGCATCGGATTGAGGTTCATCGTCACGTTGGTCATCCAGACGTTGTCCGTCTCGGTGACGGTGCGGCCGAAGGGGTGTTTGTACACGTCGCCGACCTCGAAGTCCTCGTAATAGCGACCGTGCCATCCCTCTACGAGCCGTTTCGCTGTCGATGCCTCGGTTTCGTCGGTTTCGGCAGTGTCGTTTGTCATGGGTATGGGTTCCGGAGTAGCCGTCGATCAGTACGAGCGGGGCAGTCCCAGCACGTTCTCGCTGATATAGTTGAGGACCAGCTGCTGGGTGATCGGGACGATCCTCGTGAGTCGAGCTTCCCTGAAGTAGCGTTCGACGTCGTACTCGCGAGCGACGCCGAACCCGCCGTGGGTCTGGACCGCGGCGTCCGCGGCGGCGAAGGCGGCCTCGGCCGCCCGATACTTCGCAGCGTTTGCCATCGCGCCGGTTTCCTTCTGGCTAGCAGTCTCGATCGTCTCGGCGGCACCGTACAGGAGTTGCTTCGCCGCCAGAGTCTCGGTGTAGGCCTCCGCGAGCGGGTGCTGAACGCTCTGATTCGAGCCGATCGCGGAGCCGAACACCTCCCGTTCGTTCGCGTACTCGACACCGCGCTCGAGCGCGACCTCCGCGAGACCGACGCATTCGGCCGCGATAGCCAGTCGCTCCTCGTTGAGTCCGTCCAAGACTTGATAGAAGCCGCGCCCTTCGTCGCCGATGAGTCGGTCCGCCGGCAGTCGGAGGTCAGAGAACCACATCTCGTAGGAGTGGACGAAGCCGCTTGCGGTCTTCGGGATCTGCTGAATCTCGAGGGCGTCCTGGGCGTAGGCTTCCTCGATGTCGACGAGGAACATCGAGATACCTTGGGTTCGTTTCTCGACCTCGTCGCGCGGGGTCGTTCGGGCCATTAACACGAGATAGTCTGTCGCGTCGACTCGTGAGATCCAAATCTTCTGGCCGTTGATGACGTATTCGTCTCCGTCTCGTTCCGCACTCGTTTCGATCGACGTCGAATCGGATCCCGCGTTTGGCTCCGTGAGTCCGAAGGACTGAATGGCAACATCGCCGTCGGCGACCTTGGGCAGCAGGTCTTCTTTGAGTTCTTCGTCAGCGTACTTTACGATGGGCGTGCTGTTGTAGATGCCGCCGTGAATCGCCTGTGCAGCGCTGAACCCGCCGCCGTTCGCGGCGATCTCTTCCATCATGACGGCAACCTCTGGCGTTCCCATGCCTGCTCCGCCGTACTCCTCTGGGATGAGAATCCCCATCCAGCCGTACTCGCTGAGCGTGTCGACGAACTCCTGTGGGTACTCTTCGTTGATATCTCTCTCACGCCAGTACTCCGCATCGAACTCCTCACAGATATCCCGGATACTATCCCGGACGAGCGTCTGTTCGTCTGACAGCGGAACGCTGTCCCGCCACGAATGAACCATACCGACACACGGACGAGATTGTACATAAAACATATGGACGGATCGACGATTGGGCGCGACTCGACTCGTCACGTCGTAGAGCGGCCTCACCGCATCGGCATACGAATATGCGGAACGTTACACTGTGTGTTTTTGACTCGTATCGCGTGTGTCCGTTGCTGGGCCCGATACCGGGAGTATAGCGTCGTCTCGAAAGATGCGTCATGACCAGGCTATTCGAATATCCGGAACGCTTAATGAGGTCCCAACGAGAAGAACGAGTATGGGCGGAAATAACGACCGTGGACGCGTCAAAACGACCGAAACTGCCTTCGAGCTCATCGAGTTGCTCAAGGAGTGGGATGGCGCTACCCTCTCCGAAATCGCCGACGAACTGGACCTCGCGAAGAGTACCATCCACCGTCATCTATCAACGCTCGAGGACCTCGAGTACGTTACCAAGGAAGACGGTGTCTATCGGACCGGCCTGCGATTCCTCGAACTTGGCGAACAGACGCGAACCCGTTCGGACGCGTATCAACTGGCCCAAGAGAAAGTCGCTGATCTCGCTGCAGAGACCGAAGAACGATCGCAGTTTATCGTCGAGGAGTACGGCAGAGGCGTGTACGTATTCAGGGAAGTCGGCGAACGAGCCGTCAGAACGGACTCCGAAATCGGAAAGCGAATCCCGATTCACGCGACCGCAGCCGGGAAAGCGATCCTCGCGAGCCTATCGGACGAACGCATCGAAGAGATCATCGATCACCGTGGGCTCGGATCGCTGACTGATGAAACGATTACCAGCGACGATCAACTCTGGGCAGAGGTAGCAGAGATTCGCGAACAGGGATATAGTATCAACGATCAAGAGAACACTAATGGACTTCGAGCGATCGGTGTCCCCGTCGAGTACGCCGACGGCGAACCGCTCGGCGCGTTGAGCGTCTCGGGACCGACCCATCGTTTTCAGGGCACCCTGTTCGAGGAGACGCTCCCGAACCTTCTGCTGGGGACAGCCAACGAACTCGAACTCAACATTCAGTATTCGTAGCTGCTCGAGATCATCCTATTTGTCGACTGTACTCGGTCTTTTCTCTCTACGTCTTCGACGGACACCAGCGTATCCAGTGGCCACACTGGGCACGGCCATCGATGATCGTAGGTAGACTACTGCCCCGAATTCACTTACAAGCATATCTTAGTAAAGGATAGGTTTGTACTTCCCTGCAGAGAGACTGATGGGGTTCGAATTACTCGAACAAAAATCTATTACTGAAACCCACCTCAATAGGTGTATGAGGGCGTGTGACGATAGGTTATCGCTAGTTGTTCGATCAGTACCCGGTAGCGACACCTGACAGGCGCATTCCTTCATCGTTCTTCTGTTCTGCATGTTCGAATACCACGGTGGGTGGTGCAGTGCGGACGCAGTACGGATGCGGCGGCACGTAAAAACTTAGGTAGGTATGTGCTAATCGTCAACCGATGGCAACACAGTCACCAGTCTATGTCGCTGGCGCGTACGAACACCCGACGCGAGAGGCACCGGACAAATCGACGATGCAATTACATGCGGAGGTGGCACGCGGCGCACTTGAGGACGCCGGCCTCGAGAAGGACGCGATCGACGCGTACTTTACGGCAGGGATGCCGGAGTACGAGAGCGGGCTGCCGCCGCTCATCATGGCCGATTATCTCGGCCTCGACGTGTCCTACGCCGACACGACCGACTTCGGGGGTTCCTCGTATATCAGTCACGTCGGCCACGCAGTCGCCGCGATTCGAAATGGAACCTGCGATGTGGCGCTCATCACGCTCGCCGGGAGACCGCGGTCGCGAGGACAGGCGACCGGATCCGGGGCTCGAGCGATTCGTACGGCACAGGACAGTTTCGAGCGTATTTACGGCGCGACGAACATCGGCATGTACGGCATGGCCGCACAGCGACACATGCACGAATACAGAACGACGGCCGAACAACTCGCTGAAATCCGGGTTGCCGCGTCACACCACGCACAGTTCAACGAACACGCGATGTATCAGGACCCCGTGACCGTCGAGGATGTCGTCTCCTCGCGCGTGGTCGCCGACCCGTTACACCTGCTCGATTGCTGTGTCATCTCCGACGGCGGCGGTGCACTGCTCGTCGTCTCCGAGGACGTCCGATCCCGACTCGAGCGCGAGTGCGTCGAAGTGCTCGGTCACGGCGAGTCGGTCGGCCACCACCGGGCCGGGCGAATCGATCTCACGCGGACCGCCGCCGAGGAATCCGGTAGCCGAGCGTTCGACGAGGCGGGGCTGGAACCGACGGACGTCGACTACGCGTCGATCTACGATTCGTTTACGATCACCGTTCTCGAGGCGATCGAGGACCTCGGGTTCTGCGAGAAGGGCGAGGGCGGATCGTTCGTCGAAGGGGGGACGCTCAAAGCTCCGAACGGCGCGTTGCCGTTCAATACGGACGGCGGTGGATTGTGCTCGAATCACCCGGCAAATCGCGGCGGGATGACGAAGGTTATCGAAGCGGTTCGACAGCTTCGCGGCGACGCCAACGACGAAGTGCAGGTCAATGCCGATATCGCGCTCGCCCACGGCACCGGCGGCAGTATCGGGACCCGTCACGGCGCTGCGACGGTCGTTCTGGGAGGTGAAGACCGATGAGTTGGGAGCCACGCCCCGCTCCCGAGATCAACCCTGAAACGGAGCGATACTGGTCGGCCGCCGCTGACGAGACGTTACTCGTTCGAGAATGCGGCGACTGTGGCCTCGTCTATCATTATCCTCGCGAGTACTGCCCCGATTGCTTCGGCGACGATGTCGACTGGCGAGAGGCGGCCGGCACCGGAACCGTCTACTCCTATTCGGTGACCCGAACGATGAGTGGCTGGCCAGAGGAGGATCTGCCGCTGATCGTCGCGTACGTCGAACTCGATGAGGGTCCTCGACTGCTGACAAACCTCGATTGCGAACCCGGTGCGGTCGACATCGGAACCCGCGTTGAGGTCCGATTCGTTCCGCTCGAGTCGGCGGACGCTGCCGTCCCGGTGTTCGTCCCGCTCGAGGAGTAAACCGGTCGTAGGTACGACTTGATATGCATACTATTCCGCCATACGAACACGCTGCCGGTGGCCGAACAGGTACCCGTTGCCAGTCGTCTCCGATCGGGATCGCTACTTGAGTCCGATAGCTGTATTAATTAATCTATTCGAACGGACTGCCGTCTCGAGAGGAGAAACTATATGCACGGCACTCACACCTGTGAAACTATGACGACGGAAGCCGATACTGATCCGTGTTCGGACCTTGCAACGTTCGTCGCGTCGGTGTCGTTCGACGGGGTTCCGGACGAAGCCGTTTCGCTGATCGAACGCGCCGTTCTCGATACCGTCGGCGTCACGCTCGCCGGTTCCGCGACTGACACCGCACGACGGATCATCTCAGCAGTCGGATCCGACAGCGGTGAAACGACCGTTCTCGGCACCGACGACTCGCTGCCACTGTCCGATGCAGTGTTCGTCAACGCCACAGCCGGACACTGCCTCGATTTCGACGACGTCGCACTGTCGGTGATGGACGGCCATCCGAGCGTGCCGATGGTCGCCCCACTCCTCGCCGTCGGCGAACGGCGAAACGCCACGGGGGCGGAACTCATCACCGCCTACGCGGCCGGATTCGAGACACAGCACTACGTCGCACGACCGATCAGTCCGACACACTATGAGGACGGATGGCACGCGACCTCCACGGTCGGCACCTTCGGCACCGCAGCGGCCGTCTCCCGTCTCCTTGAACTCTCGGCCGAAGAGGTCGCCCACGCGTTGAATATCGCCGCTTCGATGCCAGCCGGTCTCAAACGCAACTTCGGTTCGATGACGAAACCGGTTCACGTGGGCCAGGCCGCGCGGTCGGGGACGACCGCAGCGTTGCTCGCCGCCGAGGGCGTCACCGCCGATTCGGCTGCAATTACCGGCGACCGCGGGTTTCTCGATCTCTACAGTAGCGAGGACCCGGACCTCGAGCGGTTCCCGACCCCCGGGTCGGAGTGGGCATTGCTGTCCGACGGCATCGACGTCAAGAAGTATCCCTGCTGCTACTACACGCACGCTGCGATCTACGGTGCGGCCGAACTCGCGAAGGAACACGATATCGACCCCGAGACCATCGATGACGTTCACGTCACGGCGTCTCAGGGCGCCGAGGACGCACTCCACCACGCGGATCCGTCGACGGGACTCGAGGCCAAGTTCTCGATGGAGTACGTCGTCGCTTGCGCGCTCGTCGACGGTCACGTCGGATTGACAGCGTTCGACGACGAGCGGATCAACGACCCCGACGTCCAGCGCGTCCGCGAATGCACGTCCTTCAGTGTCGACTCGAGTCTCGAGTACGATTCGAACGCCGCGACGGTTACCCTCTCGACGGCGTCCGGGACGGAGTACGAACGCACACAAGAGCGACCCCCGGGAACGAACGCCGAACCGCTCTCCCTCGAGGAACTTCGAGAGAAGTATCGAATGTGCGGCGACTACGCCAGTGGCTTCGACGCGGTCGAACCGACGCTCGAGTCGCTCACGACGCTGCGCGACGTCTCCGACACTGCAGATCTTCTAGCACGGTTCTAGCCGCTGGTTGTCCGGCCGCGAGGATCGACCCGATCGCTGATTCTCTCGAGGATCACGCTACGGCCGGAAGATGGAGCGATGGACTGAAGCCACGGCGGCCTGATAGGTAGTGTGTGAGTAACTCACTACCATGTCCGACGTAGAATACGAGTGCGAAGACGGATACGCACTGATCACGCTCGACAGGCCGGCGGTCTACAACGCGTTCCACCGGGAGATGATCCTCGAGTTGAACGAGACGCTGCGACGGGCTCGAGACGACGACGAGGCGTACGCTGTCGTCCTCACCGGGGCCGGAGACGGCTTCTGTTCCGGAGCCGATGTCGAGAGCATGCCGGACTGGAGTTCGCTGTCGAAAGAGGAGTACGGCGCGTACCTGTGGAGCGTCCAGAACGTCGTTCGTCAGCTCCGGAGTATGCGGAAGCCGACCGTCGCAGCCGTCAACGGGCCCGCGATCGGCGCCGGATGTGACTTTGCGCTCGCCTGCGACATTCGATACGTCGGGGAAGACGCCGTCCTCCGAGAGGGGTTCGTTCGGATCGGTCTCGTTCCGGGCGACGGTGGTGCGTGGCTACTGCCGCGACTCATCGGGGAGGCGAAAGCCCGCGAGTACCTGCTGACCGGAAAGGACATCACGCCCGACGCCGCCGAGGAACTCGGACTCGCCGCGGGCGTCTCGAGCAACCCGTTGGCTTCCGCGCGGGAGTTCGCCGAAACGGTCCGCGACCTTCCCGCCACAGCGGTCCAGCAGACGAAACAACTTGTCGACCCACAACAGGACTTCGAGACACACTGCGAACGCGCGATCGAGTACCAGTGGAACTGTGTCAATGACGAGGAACACGTCGAGGCGGTTCGAGCGTTCAGCGACGGACGGGAGCCCGAGTACGACCGGGAGTACACCTCCTGACTCGATGAGAGGGGATTCGGTTTAGGTCAGCGACGGAAGCCCGTCACGTTTGAGCGCCGCCGCGATCTGGTTCTTCTGAATCTCGTCGGTTCCCGCCGCGAGCCGACGGCCGCGGGCGAGTCTGTAGAGGTACTCGAGTGCGTGTCCCTGCTGGTAGCCGTTTGCACCGTGGATCTGCAGCGCCTCGCTGACCACTGTCTCGACCATCTCGCCGGAGTAGAGTTTCGCCAACGAGGCGTCCAAACGGTCCGGGATTCGACCCTGTTCTTCCGCGTTCATCGCTGCTCGGTACGTCAGCGACCGTGACGCTTCGAGCTCTTTGACCATATCCGCGAGCTTCCACTCGATCCCCTGAAAGTCCGCGATCGGCTGATCGAACTGCTCGCGCTGCTGGCCGTACTCCAACGCCCTGTCGAGTGCACATCGCGCAATCGTATTCGCGAGCGTTGCGCTCCCGAGACGCTCCCAGTTTAATGCTTGGAGCTGTTGTTTGAACCCTCCCTTCCCTCGAGTCAGCACGTGTTCCTCAGGGACGACGATGTCGTGCATGCGGAACTGCGTCTGCGTGTGGCCCGCCATGTTCGTGTAGTGTTGTTCGATCTCGACCCGATCCTCGTTGTCCTCGAGGTCAACGACCACCGAACCGTGTCCGTCCGGGAACTTCGCCCAGACGACGACGGCCGATGCGTGCGGAATGTTGCTCACCCATACCTTTTCCCCGTTCAACACGAGGTCGCCGTCCGCAGCTTCGACGCGGGTGGTCATCGCCCCGACATCCGATCCGGCTTGCGGCTCGGAAATCGCGACCGCGATACTTTCGTCACCAGCGGTGACGCCCGGGAGGTATCGGTCTTTGACGGCTTCGGAGCCGAACATTTCGATCGCTCGGGGTGCGACCATCTGTTGGTTGTAGAGGTACTCGGCCGTGTCGGGGCAGACCCGTCCGACCGCTTCGATGCTGAGCATCGCTTCGAATTCACCCATCCCGCCGCCGCCGTACTCCTCTGCGATATTCAATCCGAGAAAACCGCGGTCGGCGAGCAGTTCGATGTTCTCTATCGGGAGGTCCCCGTTCCACGAGAACGCGGCGTCGGCAAACTCCGACGCGGCGAGATCCTCGAGTGACGATACGACCAACTCCTGTTCCGCTGAGAGGGATAGCATTACCGTATGTGTCACCCGGTCCCAAGTAAAGGGTTCTGGTTAGTCAGGCGACACTCGGAGAATGACGCCGATAGATCATATTTTATTTATTTTAATCGTCACATTTCGATCCGGATGTCGACGCGATTTACACCCGCTCACCGATGGCGTTCGTCTCCCTACTTTCCCCCATATTTCCTGCCTCGGTGGCCATCAGAGGCGATTCTCGCCCTCGATGAGTGCAAGCGTCTGTTCAGCGAGAAGCGGCACGCCGTCTTCCATCTTCGGATACAAGGGATCTGCCGAGTTCCCCTCGAGATACCGCCGGAAGAACATCTCGCCGAGTCCGGCCATCTTGTACGCTGCGAGAACCTGATAGAAGCGACGATTTTCGAATTCGACGCCGGTCTGTCGCTCGTATCGCTCGACGAGTTCGTCTCGAGTGGGATACCCTTCTCGAGCCATGAACGTCCCCATCAGTTCCGGCATCGCGGGTTCCGGGTCCGACGGATCATGCCAGAAGAGTAGCATCCACCCCAGATCGGTGAGGGGGTCGCCGAGCGTAGAGAGTTCCCAGTCGAAAATGGCACCCAGCTGCGGCGGGACGCCCGGTTCGAACAGCACATTGTCGAGTTTGTAATCCCCGTGAACCAGCGTGTGGGCGTGGCTCGACGGAACGTGTTCCTGAAGCCAGTCACCGATCGCCTCGAGTTCGGGTACTTCGCGCTCGTTTTCTGTTACCTCGAACGCCCACTCGAGTTGTTGTCGCCATCGGTCGACCTGCCGTTCGGTGAATCCGGCCGGTCGACCGAAGTCGCCCAGTCCGACCGCTTCATAGTCAACTGAGTGGATGCTCGCGAGCGCATCGACTAATTCCTCGCCGATCCGGGACCGATACTCGGGCGTCGCGAACCGTTCGGGTTCCGCGTCTCTGAGGACGTCTCCCGCTTCTCGAACCATGACGTAGAACTCGCTGCCGATTATCGACTCGTCCTCGCACGCGATAACGGTCTCCGGAACCGGTACTGCCGTCTCCTGTAGGGCGTCGATCGTTCGATACTCCCGGAGAACCTCGTGAGCCGTGTCTGCGGTTTCTCCGGCGGGTGGCCGACGCACCACGAACTCCCGGTCGTCCCACTCGACGAACAACGTCTCGTTCGAATGGCCTTCGTCGTGGCGGAGGACCGAGACGGACTCGGCTTCGCCGAGCACGTCCTCGAGATACCGTCGTAACGCACCTTCGTCGACGAGCCTGTCCAGATACCGATCGTTATCTGACACGCTGATCACCGTTTTCAGTCGGAGGTTGCGACCACATGACTACCGAAGATACGGACAATTTGGTTAAGTAGATTGGGGTCCCCTGTTCGTCGACTCGCCCCGTCATTGAAAATCACCGTCGGGTGATACCTGCATTAGTCGAAAGACCAGGAGGGGGAACGAACTAAACGGAGAACAGCGTCGAACACTGACCGTGACAGGGGACGGTCTACGGTATCACGATTCGGTAGTCGGACGACGGTCTGTGCATGCAGCAACCGACGTTTTCGTAATCGGCGGTAGGCCGGGCGGGTGCACCAGTTCGATTCGGCTACACAACGCGATCGAAACGTCACGCTCGGCGAACGAGACGGCATCGGCGGAACGTGTCTCAATTACGGCTGTGTCCCCTCGAAGGCACTGGTGACCGCGTCGAATCTCGTTACCGAAATCGAGTCCGTACCGGCTATCGGCGTTTCAGACGCGCTCGAGGATGGTCGCGACGCCCTGACCGAAGCCGATACACATCGTCGATAGCGCAGTGTCCTGGCCGGTGCGCTCGAGTTCGTGAGCGAGTTTGGTCAGCAACATCGCCCCGGTCGCACCCAGCGGGTGCCCGTGGGCGATCGCCCCTCCGTTCACGTTTGTATCCTCCCACGACGCACCGGTCTCCTCGAGCCAGGCCCCGACGACGGAGGCGAACGCCTCGTTGACCTCGAACAGATCGATGTCGCCGATATCCATGTCGGCTTTCTCGAGCACTTGCTCGGTCGCGGGAATCGGTCCCTTCAGCATCGTCAGGGGATCGACGCCGACGACTTCCGTCTGGACAACGCGAGCCATCGGCTCCCAGCCGTGTTCTTCGGCGGCCTCTTGGCTCGCAAGCAACAGCGCGCTCGAACCGTCGACGATCCCCGAGGCGTTGCCTGGATGGTGGACGCCGTCGCCCTCCTCGCGGAATGAGAGCGGTAGGTTCGAGAGCGTCTCGAGATCGGTGTTGGGTCGGGGATGCTCGTCTTTGTCGACGACGATCTCCTCGCCGTCGAGTTCGGTCTCGACGGGCACGACTTGGTCGTCGTATCGGCCCTCCTCCCAGGCTTCGCCCCAGCGGCGTTGGGAGTCGACGGCGATTTCGTCGACGGCCTCCCGTGAGAGGTCGTACTCCTCGGCGATTCGTTCGGCTCCTTCACCTTGGGTCGTGAGTTCGTCGAAGTGTTCGAAGTACGTGTCGGTAACGCCGTCGCCGTCGGAGCCCATCGGGACCCGCGTCATGTGTTCGACTCCGCCCGCGATGAGAACGTCGTGCTGATCGGCCATGATATTGGCTGCCGCGAAGTTCGTTGCCTGCTGGCCCGATCCGCACATCCGGTTGAGCTGGACGCCCGGAACCACGTCACCCCAGCCGGCGACCATCGGAGCAAGTCGAGCGATGTTGAGTCCCTGCTCGTCGACCGGCGAAACACAGCCGTAGATGACGTCTTCAATCGTTTCGGGCTCGAAACCGTTGCGCTCGCGGAGCGCCGTCAGGGGTTCTGCAGCGAGATCCTGTGGATGGGTGTCCCGGAAGGATCCGTCTCGTTTGCCGAACGGTGTTCGTACTGCGTCGACGATAACTGCGTCTTTCATGTGTGTCCTTCACATCGTCGGTCAGATGCTAATACCTTTCCCCTCGCGTGTCTCTCCAGTTCGCCGAATTCGGACCTCTAACTCAATCGTTAGGTGACTGAAACCAACCAACTAGAGCTTCTTTGTATACCTTATACAATATGGCCAATTCATCCCTTTTTTATCGAGGGAGCGAATACGTGGACCAATATCTGAATAACACCCTAAGGGTGTTAATTATAGTTGGCCGAATTTTAGTGTGACACGTGAACTCGACTCATTATCAGCGTGCCATCAGACTCGAGTAAACGGTCCCACTACAATAATCCGGCATCGAATTCTCCGAATCCATCGACACTTTCCTATAGGTAATCAATCGAACAGTTTCGTCTACGACGCCACAGTATGGGTTCTCACCATGCGGATGACCCGTCTTCGAGATGCTAACGCAACCGTCTCTCCAGAGACCCGTACACTTATTATGTCAGTTGTCGTCACACCACACGTTGATTCCATCATGATGTACCAACGGAGGTGTCGACCCGATGGTTGTAATTGACGGTGCTGGCGGCTACGTTCCGCTGTATCGAATTGATCGCAGCGACATCGCTGCCCAACACGGCGGCCGCGGACAGGGTGAGAGTGCGGTTCCCGCTCGCGACGAAAACCACGTAACGATGGCGAGCGAGGCGACGACGACAGCCCTTGAGCGATCGAAAACGTCTGTTGCGGACGTTGCAGCGGTATTTACGGCGAGTATTAGCGACCAATTCGCCGAACACGGCATCGCGGCTCAAATCGCGTACAGAGCCGATATGTCGACCGACGTCCGAACCGGTGATTTCCAGGCCAGCGGCCGTGCGGCGGCCGACGCGCTGGCGACGGCCTGTGAGTACGTTCGCGCGACCGACGAGCCTGTCGTCGTCGCGTCAGTCGACATCATGCCCGTCGAATCCGGCGGCGATGACGAGTCGACGATGGGTGCCGGTGCCGGCGCTCTCGTTCTCCGACCGGAACGCGACGATCCGATGGCGACCATCGACGCGATCGGCCAGGCGACCACGGGGTTCCTCGAACGTCACCGCGAACACGGCGAATCAGCTACCGCTGGCGACGCCCGGTTCGAACGGCGTCAGGGCGTCGCACCGGCGGTGTCGACGGCTTTCGACCGAGCCGAGGCCGACTCCGATCCCGAGTACGGCGTCGCCAGCGCTCCCGGGTTCCGGCTCGCCCGAACGGCGCTCGAGCCGATCGACGCCGAACGCGTGTCGACGTTCAATGAGGTCGGCTACGCGGGAACGGCGACGCTGCTGCTCGATCTGGCGCACGCGATCGAATCCGTCGACCCGGGCTCGACGATCGGTGCCGTCGCCTACGGCCAGGGTGGTGCCGACGCTTTCGTCGTCTCGGTTGCCGACGGAGCGAACGACCCCGACGGGTTGACCGTCTCGGAGCAACTCGAGGCCAAGGAGTACGTTCCGTACACCAAGCACCTCGAGTACCGCGAGCGATACGATTACCAGGGGGTGCCAAACGCATGAGTGGACCACGATATCACCGAACCAGAGAACAAGATCAACGCCTGCTGGCATTCGAGTGCCAGTCGTGTGGCTACGTGTCGTTTCCGGACGAAAAGCGGACGTGCAAACGCTGTGGCGACGCACCGGCGACGTTCGAAGAGGTGCAACTCGCCGAGCGGGGCGAGATCAAGACCTTCGTCGTCCAAGAGTACCTTCCCGACGATATCGAGGTGCCACAGCCACTAGCGATCGTCGACTTGCCACAGGAAGACGGCTCCGGCGAATCCGCTCGCGTCTACGGCCTGCTGACCGAGACGGACCTCGACGAGCTGTCGGTCGGGACCGAGGTCGTCGCCCGGTTCCGCGAACTGTTCGACGACGGTGAGCGGCCGATCAACTCCTTCAAGTTCTCGGTTCCCCGGGAGGTGAAACGATGACCGACGCACACGTCGTCGGCTCGGGCATCATCGACTTCGGCGAGAAGTACGAGTGGTCGTTCGACGACCTCCTCGAGGGGGCGTACCTCGATCTCGTCGAGAGCGTCGATCACGGCATCAACCCGACCGCTGACATCGACGCGATCTGGTACGGGACGCTCGACATCGCGAACGAGGGATCCTCGGGCGCTTCCGTCGCACACGCCACGGGTCTCTTCGAGAAGCCGGCGACCCAGATCGTCAACGCCTGTGCCACCGGTAGTGACGCCTTCCGAAACGCCGTTCAGGCCGTCAAGGCCGGCGATGTCGAAGTCGCGCTCGTCATCGGCGCGGAGAAAATGCTCGACTCGACGGAGGGACTCATCGGCAGTGCCGCCCTCGAGCGCGTCTGGCGCGGGCGCGGTGTGACGATGCCCGCGTTCTTCGGGATGCGAGCGACGCGCCACATGGACCAGTACGAGACTACCCGCGAACAGATCGCGGAGGTCTCCGTCAAGAACCACGAGAACGGGACGAAGTATCCCCACGCCCACCAGCAGTTCGAGTGTTCGGTCGACGACGTCAAGGACTCGGCGACGGTCTCGTACCCGCTGAACCTCTACGACTGCTGTCCCGTGACCGACGGCGCGTGTGCGGTGCTCGTGACCAACGACGAGCGCGCCCGCGAGTTCACCGACGCGCCGGTTCGAGTCGCCGGCTACGGGCTCTCGACCGACTCGTTCATGCGCGGCGACGATCTGGCGCTGACGAACTTCCCGGCCTCGAGACAGGCCTCGAGCATGGCCTATGAGCGATCGGGCTACGGTCCCGACGACATCGACGTCGCCGAGGTCCACGACTGCTTCTCCATTACCGAGCTGATCACGTACGAGGACCTCGGCTTCTGTGAACAGGGCGAGGGCGGTGCCTTTATCGACGACGGCATCCCCCACTTGGACGGTGAGAAGCCGGTCAACCCCTCCGGAGGTCTCCTTTCGAAGGGGCACCCGATCGGGGCCACCGGCGTCGCACAGATCGCCGAAATCTTCGAACAGCTACGAGGCGAAGCCGGCGACGTACAGGTTCCCGACGCAGAAGTCGGGATGCAACACAACATCGGTATCGGCCGCAACGCGACCGGAGCGGTCTCCTGCGTGAACATTCTGGAACGGTAGTCGGTACAACTCTCCTTTTTCGGACCGAGACTTACTCCATCGCGGTTTCGAGAAACGAACCGACCCGTTCGACGAAGTACTCAGGGCGCTCCTCGGGGATCCAGTGACCGGCGTTCTCGAAGACCTCTCCCTCGACGTCGATGGCGACCGCGTTCATATCCTCGATCGGGAGGCTGCGGAACGACGCCGCACCGCCGAGTGCGAGTACCGGTATCTCGAGGGGCGTTTCGGCGTGGGCCGCGTTGTTCTCGGCGTCGTCGTCGTATGCGCGGTAGTACTCGAAGCCCCCGCGAAGTCCGCCGGGCTGGGAGTAACAGCGAACGTACTCGCCTCGGGCGTCCGAATCGATCGCGGAGGGATCGTACGCGCCCTCCTTGTAGAACCACTCGAGGTACAGTCGTTCCCGACCGGCGACGAGTCGCTCCGGCAGGTCCTGAACGCCGTGAAACCGGGTGTGCCAGAAGTGACGTTTTTCGTCTTCGCGGACGCCCGGGAGTCCTGCCTCGAGGACGCAGAGCGCGGCGACCTCCTCTCGATACTGGGCCGCGTAGGCGTAGGCCGTCGGCATCCCCCAGTCGTGACCGACGAGCGCGATACGTTCGTCGCCGTACCCGAGCGCGTGAACGAGTTGCCGGATATCCGTCGCGACGGTGTCCTTGTCGTACCCCGACTGGGGCGTCCCCGAATCGCCCATTCCCCGCAGATCAGGCGCGATAACGGTGTAATCGGCAGCGAACGACGGGATAACATCTCGCCACTCGTACCAGGTCTGTGGCCAGCCGTGGAGCAAGACCAGCGGCGGCCCCGATCCAGCGGTCACGTAATGTATCGAAACGTCGTTGACGCGTTCCGTACCATGCGTTATCTCGTCGACTCCGTCCGAGTCGGACATGCACTAGTCATTGGTATGAGAACAGTTCACTCTTTGCATCCTCCTGAAAACGAGTGGGAGGAAGTTCAGCGATCCGTTTCCAGCCGGTCTCAGGACCGCGAGCATGGATCAGTCCGGTCGCTCCATCTCGAACCGATTGTCGATTCTGTCGTAGGACCCTCCGGAGAGGCGTCCGATGATATCGAGTTTCGCCGTGTCGACCTTTCCGCTCGTAGTAATGTCGTCACGCACCGAGACCCAAACGACTTCTCCCAGTACGAGCGAGTTCGAGCCGACGTCGAGGACGTCGTGCAGTTCGCACTCGAATGCGGCGGCCACCCCCGCGACTTGCGGCGGTTCGACGCGTTTCGAGGGTGCGCGCTCAAGGTCTGCATGGTCGAACTCGCTTTCGGACGGCGGCAGTTCGGCGCTGGTCTGGTTCATCGCCTCCGCAAACTCGTGGGTAACGAGGTTGACAACGAACTCTTCGGTCTCCCGGACGTTGACCGTGGTATCCGTGAGGCCGTCCGGCCTGTCGACCGGGGAGAACATGAGGATCGGTGGATCGACGCTGACGACGTTGAAGAAACTGTAGGGTGCGAGGTTGTCGACACCCGCTTCGCTGCGGGTGCTAATCCAACCGATCGGACGGGGAACGACGAGTCCGGTCAACGTCCGGTACACCGAGTGAGAATCTTCGTGAGGGTCGATGTGCATCTGTGACCCTACCTTGTCTCTTGTGAACAGGCGACAAACGAGTTTCGGTACGTGCGACGGTCAATCCCCGAGCTCGGCCCGCTTGATCTTTCCACTCGCCGTCTTCGGGAGCTCATCGATGAACGCGATCTCGCGTGGATATTCGTGTTTCGAGAGCTCCTCCCGTGCGAAGTCGCTGAGCTCGTCCTCGAGGTCGGCTGACGGTTCGTAATCGTCGACGAGCGTCACGTACGCCGCCACGATTTCGCCGCGCGTGTCGTGGTCCTTGCCGACGACTGCAGCTTCTTCGACCGCAGGGTGGTTCAGCAAGGTTTCCTCGACTTCCTCGGGGCCGATTCGGTAGCCCGAAGAAATGATGACGTTGTCGGCGCGGCTCACGTACCAGAAGTAGCCGTCCTCGTCCTGTCGTGCGAGGTCGCCGGTCCGCAGCCAGAGGCCGGTGAACGTCTCGAGGGTCTTCTCCGGGCGGCCCCAGTAGGTTCCGGTCGAGGTGTCGTCGCGTTTGATCGCGATCTCGCCGACCTCGCCCTGCTCGACTTCGTTTCCGTCTTCGTCAAGCAGTGCGACCTCGGTGCCGGGAATCGTCCGTCCCATGCTTCCGGGTTTGACCTCCCAGTCGTCGAACGCGTAGTTGCAGACGACCATACCACCTTCCGTGAGGCCGTAGGAGTCCTGTGGCGGTGCGCCGAGCCCCTCCTCGCACCAGTCGACGGTGTCTTGATCGAGCGCTTCACCCGCCGAAATCAGCACCCGGAGATCGATATCGTACTCGCTCAAGTCGATGCCGGCGGCTCGGGACTGGCGAAGGGCCGTCGGCGGAATCATCGCGTTGTCGACATCCCACTCTTCGAGGGTTTCGAAGAACGTGAGGGGGTCGAACTGACCGCGGTAGCAGCCGATCGCTGTCCCGCGGACGCCCGACATAATCGTGCCCATGTTGAGGCCGTAGGACCACGAGGGCGACGCGGCGACCAGGTAAACGTCGTCGGGACGCAAGTCGACTACGTACTCGGTGTACGCGTGCAGTTCGACCGGGCCGCGGTGCGGACTCAGTACGCCCTTCGGCGACCCCGTCGTCCCCGAGGTGTACGTGAGGGTGAACGGATCGTTCGGATGCGTCTCGACGGCGTCGAAGGCGTCGTCGTGTTCTCGAACGGCGTCGTAGTCGTCGACGATCGTCGATCCGTCGACGGACCCACCGTCGACCGTGACGATCCGATCGAGGGCTGGCAGGTCCGCGTCGACGATCTCACAGCCGCTCTCGGTCGTAAACAGTACCGACGCTCGTGAGTCCTCGAGTCGATAGTTCAGCGCGTCCGGTCCGAAGACGGGAGCTAGCGGAAGGTAGATTCGTCCGGCTTTGATCGTTCCGAAGACGACGGCGTACAGTTCGAACTGCGTGGGCAATTTCGCACCGATACGGGCGCCGCGGTCGGTGTGTTCGCTCAGATAGTTGGCGACCCGATTTGCGGCGGCGTCGAGTTCGGCGAACGTGTACGTTTCCGTCTCGCCGCTCCCGAAGTCGCGGATTCGCAGACCCGTCTCGTCCGAATTACCGTGGCGGCCGAGCGCTTCCGTAGCCACGTTGAACGACTCTTTGTCGCCGACGTGGGCGTGTTCTTCCCAGCCCGCTTCCTCGTCGTACAGATCGGCTACGGCCTCGTATGCGTCGTTGTATGGCACGTGTTACCAGATTACTGTATCCGGTATAGGTTTTTCGCTCGACACGATTTGAAACACTGGTTACTGCGACCGCCGATCTCGTACTCGAGTGTCGTGCCGTAATCCTGTCTCGAGGACGCCGGCGAGTAATGCTATCTGTGGTGTACGGTAGCGGCCAACTCGGTACGTGGCGAAGATATCTTTCTCTCTGATCCGGTACCGACTCAGTATGATCGCGGGAGTCCGAGGTGATGCTCTGCGATGTGGTTTTTCGCCATTTCGTTCGAGACCGGTACCGTCTGCGTGAGACGCGAATTCTGCCAGATCTGGTAGACTTCGTACTCTTTCGTGAACCCGTTCCCACCGTGGGTCTGGATCGCTCGAGACGCCGCTTCGGTACTGAATTCGCTCGTCAGTAACTTCGCGGCGTTGGTCTCCATACTGCAGTCCTCGCCGGAATCCCACTTCGAGGCCGCACTGTACGTGATCTCTCGAGCGGCCAGTAGTTTGGCGTAGGACTCGGCGAGGGGATGCTGGATCGATTGATGGGAGCCGATGGGCTGTCCGAAGACGTCGCGATCGTTCGCGTAGTCGACCGCTAGGTCGATCGCGCGCAGTCCGCCACCGAGCGCGCTGGCTGCGCCGGCGATGCGTTCGGTATTGAGGGTGTCGAACATGAGTTTGAATCCGTTATCGACCGTTCCCAGGATGTCGTCCTCGTGGACGCGGAGTCCGTCGATGGTGACCTGGTACTGGTGTTCGAACCACGGTACCGCCGTGTCGAGCTTCGACAGCGAAATCGCGTCGCGCTCGGCCGGTTCGGAGACGAGAAAGAGCGTGCCGCCGTGGACGGGATTCGACGGATCGAACGGTGACGTTCGAGCGACCAACAACATTTCGTCAGCGGTTTCGACGCTACTAATGAAGGTCTTCTCGCCATCTATAACGAACTCGTCGCCGTCTCGCTCGGCAGTCGTCTCTATCGAGAGCGTGTTCGTTCCCGCGTTCGGTTCCGTAAGCCCCATACAGAACTTGAGGTTGCCGTCGACGATCTGTGGCAGGTACGCTTCCTTCTGTTCGTCCGTTCCGTGGCGTTGAATGCTGATCCCGCCGAAAACCGGCGTCAGGATGAAGATGATCCCGCCCTGTCCGCCGCCGCGTGCTAACTCCTCGATGACCATCGCCATCTCGTGCATCCCCATTCCCTCGCCGCCGTACTCCTCGTCGATGGCGACACCGAGCCATCCGTTGTCTGCGAGCGCCTCCCAGTACTCCTCGGGGAAGCGTTTCTCCTCGACGTGTTCGCGCCAATACGTCGAATCGAAGTCGGCAGCGAGGTCCTGTACCGAATCGCGAATCAGTTCGTGGACATCTGTCTCGAGCGTAGGCATATTAGTTCCTTAGCAGGCTATACCATAAAACAAACTCATAATACGATGGACTCTTCTGACTATTTAATCACCGTGGGCACTCAGAAATACTCGCGCTCTCGTCCGAGACGAGCGCCGACAACTTTCGAGGTACACACCACACAGGGGCGCACGGATGGACTTACTGCGACTTGACTTGGTTAAACCGTTGCTCGAGTTCGTCCTGTATCGGAAGAATCTGTTCCCAATCGAACCAGACGACATCGTCCGGATCTTCGACGTAATCGTACCGATTGGTAATCTCTTCGGGCGGATCCTCGAGTTGCACTGGATAGTTGTGTCCGAGTGACAGGCTGGCGGCGTTCTCCCGTTCGTAGAGGAAGTTGAGCAGATCGTACACCTCCTCTTTCATGTCGCTCTCCTCGACGACGGCGAATGCGGTTGCGTAGGTGAGACACCCCTCCTCAGGAATGACGTAGCTTACCGGATTGCCGTCTTCCTCGAGCGTTTCAGTTCGGCCACCCCACCCTTCCACGACGTGCGCTTGCTCTTCCCGTAGTAGTCGCATCCACTCGTCACCGGCCGCCCAGTACGTGAAGACGTTCTGGTGTAACTCCTCCATTTCGTTGTACACCTCGTCAAGCAACGCGTCGTCGTTGGCCGCTTCACCCGGATCGATATCGAGTTGCGCACACGTGTTCGCGAACCTCGCGATGGCGTTGTCGTGGAGCGTGAGTGAGCCTTCGTGGTCCGGATCTTTGACGTCCTCCCACGACGTTGGCTCCGCGTGCTCGGTGTTGTAGGCGATTCCCTGCGAGTTGTTGTAGTAAAACGTCCCGTAGTCGTGGCCCTGGAGAAACGGCGCCTCCTGCCAGGAATCCTTGATATTGTCGTAGTTCGGAATCTCGCCGTAGTCGATTTCGGTGAACAGTTCTTCGTCGTACAACAGTCGGTGCTGGGCGAACGCCGCGGGGACGGGGTTCGTGAAGTCGAACTCCTCGGGATTCGCCGAAATGAGCTCGAGCATCTCGGTGTCGTCTGCGACCTCCTGATGCGTTACGTCGACACCGGATTCGTCCGACCATTCGGCCATTACCTCGCGTTCGGCATTGTGTGTGGCACCACCACGGCTGATATATGCGATTGAGTCACTACTGCCACCTACGCAACCGGTTATCGCGAGACCGCCCGCAACTATACCGGTATTCAACAGCTGTCGCCGTGTTATTGATTGTTGCTTGTCAACATTGGACATGAGTGGGTTCACCACATGATGGTACATAAACCTATCTCCGGTGATGGGTTCTTAGACCGTCCGTCAATGGATTTTCACTGATTCCTATAGAACCCCACCGGTCGTCAAGTCGGACGCATCGTGTCGACCGTAATACCTATGTCGGAACGAGTGTTTGCGATTACCATGCAAGGTTTGACTCTTAGCTGGCTTGCAGAGCGGAACGCGTACAAGTTCCCCGAAAAGGAAGCGATCGTTATGACCCCCGTCGACGGGGGACGAACCGCCGTCACGAACGCCACCTTCGACGAAAGGATCAATCAGGTCGCGAACGGATTGCGGAATCGAGACATCGAACAAGGCGACAAAGTCGCCGTCTACACGACGAACTCGATTCCGACGCTCGAAATGTACCTCGGCGCGATGCGAATCGGCGCGTTGCCGGTGCCGGTCAACCACCGGTTCGAAGCCGATGAGGTGCGATACGTCCTCGAGGACTCCGACGCGGACCTGCTCCTGTTCGACGATCACGCCGCGGAGATTGTCGACAAAATCCACGACGAACCGGCTACGCCTGACGAGATGCTGTTCTACGGGAAAGGCCGACCCGACTACGCCGACGACTACGTCGACTTCCGCGAACAGTCTGCGACGGCCCCCGTCGAAATCGTCTCTTCCCGAGTCGACGAGGCGATGCTGATGTACACCTCGGGGACGACCGGCGATCCGAAGGGTTGTCTGCTCACCCACGACAACATCATCCAGATGACAGTCAACGGGATCGTCGAGAAAGCCTTCGAGGGACGCGACGTCAACGTCGACGGACGCGGACTGATCGTGACGCCGCTGTTTCACATCGCCGCGTTCGGGATGTTTGTCAACAACTACTACGCGGGTGCGACGACCGTCCTGATGGACGGGTTCGAACCGAACCGAGTCATGGACGTGATCGAGGAGGAGGCAGTGACCTCCGGTTTCTTCGTTCCGATGATGGCTCGAGCGCTGTTGGCAGTAGACGACTTTGAGGACTACGATCTTTCGGCGTTCGAGGAGTTCGGAATCGGCGCTGCACCGTCGGGAAGAGAACTCAAAGAGACGGTCTCGGAAGCGTTCGACGCCGACTTGCAGGAGGCGTTCGGACAGACCGAGATGTCGCCGACGACGACGCTCCTCCAGCCGAGCCAAGCGCTTGACCATCCGGACAGCGTCGGAAAACCGGTTATCAACGTTCTGTTCAAGGTTATCGACCCTAAAACCCGCGAAGAGGTCGAACCCGGGGAAATCGGACAGGTCTGTTACCGCGGGCCGACGATGTTCAACGGCTACTACGGGATGCCCGACCGAACTGAGGAAGTCTTCGACGACGAGGGATTTTTCGTGTCGGGCGATCTGGTCCGCCAAGACGAAGACGGGTTCGTCGAATTCATCGGCCGCGCCGACAATATGATAATCACCGGCGGCGAGAACGTCTACCCGGCCGAAATAGAGGAGACGCTCCACGAACATCCGGCCGTCGACGAAGTAGCGATCGTCGGCGTACCCGACGATACCTGGGGCGAACGCATCAAAGCGGCAATTGTACCGGTTGACGGACAGGACCCCTCGGCCGAAGAGCTACAGACCTATGTCGGCGACCGACTTGCGGATTACAAGAAACCGAGGGAGTTCGTCTTCCTCGAGTCGCTGCCGCGGAACCCGACCGGAAAAGTGCTCAAAGAGCCCCTCGAGGGCGAAGAGGGAGAGATTCTCGGCTGGGAATCCTGATTAAGTTTCGACGCCGTACTGTTTTGCGATCGTGTTGAGCTGAATTTCGTCGGTCCCCTCGACGATCCGCTGGATACGGGCGCGGTGGAGGTGATCCATGTAAGGATTCTCCTCGGCCAGTCCGTTGGCCCCGTGAATCTGAACAACGTCATCGGCGATGTCCCAGACGGTATTGGTCGCGAACCATTTCAGGATCGACGATTCGGCGATCGCTTGCTCGCCCTGATCGAGCAGCCACGCACATTTGAGACCGACGGTATCGGCCGCGAACACGTTCGCACGGCCACGGGCGATTTTGTGGGAGACCGCCTGATTTTTACCGATCGCTTGGCCGAAGGCTTCCCGACTGTTGGCGTACTCCGTCGCCTTGTCGAGGAGCCACTCGGCGTGACCGACCGCTGTCGCCCCGATCTCGACCCGACCGAGTCCCAGGAACGACATCGCTTCGTAGAACGCGGTATCGACGCTTCCGAGTACGCGGTCTTCACCGAGTCGGACGTCGTCGAAGTGGACTTCGGCCTGTACGCCTTCCGCGCCGACGGCGTTGTTCAGCGAGCCGATTTCGTACTCGTCGGGTTCGACGATGAAACAGGTAATGCCACCGTGTCTGCCGGCTTCCTCCTGTGAGGTCGTCCGCGCGAACACCTGAATGAAGTCGGCGTAGGGGGCGTTCGTGATCCACTGCTTCTGTCCGTTGAGCACCCACTCGTCGCCGTCTTTCTCCGCGCGAGTCTCCATGTTCGGCGAGTCCGATCCGACGCCGGGTTCAGTCTGTCCGAACGCGGTCGACTTCTCCCCGCGAACCGCCGGCTCGAGGTACTTCTCGACCTGTTCGCCCTCCGCCTGTGCGAGCAGGGGCTTCGGTCCTTCGGGGCCGGCAAGAACGTTCGTCGCCAGCGGGACGTCGGACTTCGCGACGTGTTTGTTCGCTCGGTACCAGGTGATAGCCGAGACGTCTTGCCCGCCGGCTTCCTCGGGCATATTCATCGCGTAGAATCCCGCCTCCGCACTCTTGCGCCGGATCTCCTGTTGGGCCTCGACGACTTCGTCGGTCAATCTGCCGTTCGGTTCGTGACCGAGTCGCGGATTAGTCAACGTCTCGCCGAGTTCGTCGGCGATCGGTTTCACTTCCTGCTCGATGAACTCGTCGATACTCTGCAAGATGAGTTCCGTTTCCTGATCGACACCGAAAGAGACGCTTGGATTACCGTCTACTGATTGCGCCATTATCAGTTACAGTATTGTCGAAATACCCATATAAAGACCACTGTTTAATATAAAAAAATTGATCGGTTGGCGACCGCCGAGCATCTACGGCGCGAGGGCGGTCATCGTTTCGTGGATTTCCTCCGGCGTCGCCCCGCGTGGGAACGAGATGTAGACGGCGTCGACGTCGTCGATGGTCTCGAATTGTTCCAGTTCCTCTCGAGCGTCTTCGGGCGTGCCGGCGGCGCCCATCTGGTCGCGAAGCTCGGACTTGACTAAGTCGATCGCGTGGTCGCGTTCGTCTTCCTGCCAGGCGTCGTAGATCTCGTTCGCGAGGTCATCGTACCCTTGTCGCGCGAGATTGTCTCGATAAAACGTTCCCATCCCGCCAATGTAGAAGGCGATATGTTGGGCGACGAGATCGTTCGCACGCTCTTCGTCTTCGAGGGCACAGCACCCGACTGACAGGGTAACACGAAGGTCGTCGACGTCGCGACCGCCGAGGTCCGCACCACGCGCTAAGTCCTCAAGTCGTTCTTCGATACCGTCTCTGGTGTAGTTGACCGCGTGCCAGCCGTCGGCGAAGCGTCCGACGAGTTCGACCGCCTTCGGACCCAGCGCCGCTGCGTCGACGGGTGGTGCGGGCTCAGGTGCGTCACATCTGAGTCTGAACCCGTCGAGTTCGAAGCACTCGCCGTCGTACTGCACGGGTTCGCCGGTCAGCACCTGTTTGACGATGTCGATCGTTTCCCGCATCCGTCGAAGGGGGTTCCCGAAGTCCATTCCGTGCCAGTTCTCGATGACGATCGGTCCGCTCGGGCCGACGCCGAGGCGGAATCGGCCGTCAGTTGACTCCTGTAACGTCGCTGCAGTCTGTCCCAGCAGTGCGGGCGAGCGGGAGTAAACGTTGACGATACTCGTTCCGAGGCCGATCTCATCGGTTCGTTCCGCGGTCGTGGCGATCGCCGTGACGGCGTCTCGCCCCCACGATTCCGGGAACCACGCCCGGTCGTATCCCAGTTCTTCCGCGGCGACCGCCTGGTCGACGAGCGCATCGAGCGTCGGCTGTGCACCAACTGGCAGAAAGACGTCTCGTTCTGTCATACGACGGTATGGTTGCTGACGACTCCCATAAAACTACACCTGTGCTATCCATCGACATAGTTATGTATTGTCACATCGACGTGTGCCTGTATGCAGGAATCGTTAGACACGACGACGGTTGCGTTCGACGAAGACACTGGCGTTGGGCGAGTGACGCTGAACCGACCCGACGCACTCAACGCGCTGAGCGGCCAACTGACCCAGGACATCGTCGAGAGCCTCCGGATGCTCGAGGAGCAAAACGACGACGAGATCGCACTCAGAGCAGTCGTCATCGAGGGAGCTGAAGGGAACTTCTGTGCGGGTGCCGACATCACCGAGTTCGAGGACGCCTCCGCCGGCGCCAGCGCGGAACGAACGCACTACCGGTTCATCAGGGAGTTTCCGGTTCCGGTCATCGCGAAAATCGAGGGCTACTGCCTCGGCGGCGGCCTCGAGACGGCGATGTCCTGTGACTTCCGGTTCGCCGACGAGGACGCACGCCTCGGGCTTCCCGAAGTCGACTTGGGCATCATCCCCGGTGCCGGTGGCGTCCAACTCATCTCCGAACTGGCCAACCCCGCAGCGGCCAGAGAGATCGCGATGACCGGTGATCACATCGGCGCGGCCCGCGCGGAAGAACTCGGGATCGTCAATCGTGTTCCCGACGACCTAGACGAGGCGACGCAGGAGTTCGCCGAAAAGATCGCCTCGAAGCCGCCGCTTGCGATTCAGGCGATCAAGGAATCCGCACGGATTTCCACCCAGACTACCCTCGAGGAGGGTATCGCTTACGACAACAAACTGTTCGAGCCGTTGCTTTCGACCGAAGATCACGAGGAGGGCGCCCGCGCGTTCGCCGAAGACGACTACGAACCGGAGTTCAAAGGGCGCTAACGAGTCGGCGGCGGCTCCGATTTTCGAACCGTCCCCAAACCCTATGTTGAAGTACGGGAACGTGTATCGTAGACTATGCAACTCGACGGAGTACGCATACTCGACCTCACACGCTTGCTTCCGGGCCCGTACGCGACGCAACTGCTCGCCGATTCGGGTGCGGAAGTGATCAAAATCGAAGACACAGGCGCCGGGGATTACGCCCGACACGGCCAACCCCGCTCCGAACGGGACGTCGGTGCCATCTTCGAAATGGTCAACCGCGGCAAAAAGAGCGTCTCGCTCGATCTCAAATCCGACGAGGGTACCGAAGCGTTCTACCGTCTCGTCGAATCGGCGGACGTCGTCTTCGAACAGTTTCGGCCCGGCGTCGTCGATCGTCTCGGGATCGATTACGAGACGCTCCGGTCGTACAACGAGGAACTGATCTACTGTTCGCTGACCGGATACGGACAGGAGGGACCGTGGGCAGACCGAGCGGGTCACGACTTGAACTACATCGGTCTGGCCGGACTGCTCGATATGACTCGGGAGTCGTCCGATGACAAACCCCAGATGCCCGGTTATCCCATCGGTGACATGAGTGGCGGGCTGTTCTCGGCGTTCGCGATCACCGAAGCGCTGCTGTCGCGCGAACTCGGTAACACGGGCGGCGAGTACATCGACGTCGCAATGAGCGACGTGGTCGCGTCGTTTTCCCAGTCGGTGGCCTATCAGGCACTTACCGGCGACCCCGCGGAACCGCGTCCCGGACAGACTGCCCTGTCGGGCACGTTCCCGTGGTACGACAGCTACGAGACGGCCGACGGCGAGTGGGTCACCCTCGCCGCCCTCGAGCCGAAGTTCTGGCGCGCGTTCTGTGAGGCGGTCGGGAAAGAACACCTCATCGACGCTCACGAGGATCACGATCCCGAGGCCGTCGCAGAGGTGACCGAGGAACTCGAGGCGCTGTTCGAAGAACGGACCCGCGAGGAGTGGGAAGACGCGCTCGGCGACGTCGACGCGGCTTTCGGCGGCGTCTACAGCCCCGCGGAGATGGTCGACCATCCGCAGTTGGACGCGCGGGATATGATCGTCCGCCCCGACGACGCTCCGCCACGGATCGGCTTTCCCGCTCGGTCGAGCGAGACGCCCGCGGGAGCGGGCGAAGAGCTGCCGGGACAGGGCGAACACACCGAGTCGCTGCTCTCGTCCGTGGGATACACCGACGCGGAACTCGAGGAACTTCGCGACGCAGACGCGATCCGATAACCGTCGACTCGACCGTCATCGGTCCACCGACGTTCTGGCTGTTTTTGCGAACTGAACCCCGACGGTCGACGGTTCAGCTGGCGCGTATTTCGTCGAACGCCTGTGCGATATCCTGCCGGTGCGGTAATACCACGCTCCAGTCGATCCAGGTGAGATCGTCCGGGTGTTCCGTGTAATCGGGTAATTGGGTGATCCCTTCGGGCGGATCTTCGATCGGAATCGGGTAGTCGATACTCGTCGAGAGTTCGATTAAGTTCTCGCGTTCGTAGAGCCAGTTGAGGAGCTCGTGAGAGGTGTCCTGTTTCTCGCTGGCTGCGGGGATCGCGTATCCTTCGCTGTGGGTGACGGCCCCTTCCTCGGGAATGAAGTACTCGATCGGATGGCCGTCATCCTGCAGTGAGAGGACCCGGCCGCCCCAGGCCGAGGAGATGCGGGCTTGTTCCTCGCGCAGGAACTGCATGTGTTGATCGCCCGACGCCCAGTACTGGAAGACGTTCTCGTGTTGGTCTTGGGCTTTCTCGACGATCGCGTCGAAAACGCTGTCGTCTCCGATTTCGTTGACATCTATGCCTGCGGCGGCCGCAGCGTTGGCAAAGCGGACCTCCGGTCCCGCGAACAACGATATCTGCCCGTCGTACTCGTCCCGTTCGATCTCGTCCCAGGAATCGAACTCGTCGACGAGTTCGGTGTTGTACGCGAGTCCTTGGGTCGAGATGTACCGATAGACGCCGTCCTCGTGACCCTCGAGAAACGGTGCGTCGTGCCACGGATCGTCGAGGTTGTCGTAGTTCGGAATCTCCCCGTAATCGAGGTCGGCGAGGACGTCGGCGTCACGGAATCGTGCGAACCCGCTCGGAGAGGGGTTACAGAGGTCGATCTCGCCGGGGTTCCCCTCGAGGACGCTGAGCATCTCCGCGTCGTCTGCGACCTCCATGTGCTGGACTTGGACATCGTTTTCTTCCTCCCACTCGGCGGCGAGTTCCCTGAACGCATTTTGGGTTGCGCCGCCGCGTCCCATGTACTGTATCGAGTCACCGCTTCCGCCGAGACAACCGGTTACTGCAACACCTGTTGCTACAGCACCCGATTGAAGCACCCGCCGACGCGTGACGCTGGATGTGGTATGCCCACTCATAGCACTAAGTACGACAGAGCCCATCGTAATAGACGTTCTGCTCAGATTGTCGACCTAAAATATTAAGATAAATACTCTCAGGTAGTGGAAAAATTAGAACGAGAAGAGGTCGACACCGCCGGTCACGCCGATGACTTGGCCCGTCACGTAAGAGGCCTGTTCCGAACTAAGGTAGGTGATCATGTCGGCAACGTCCGCCTCGTCGCCGAGCGCGCGCATCGGCGTCGCCTCGGCTATCCGCGCGAAGTAAGGATCGACGTTCTCGCGGAGTTCGTCCGGGCTCATGTCTGACCACTCTCCGACGACGATGTTCGGCGCAATGACGTTCGAAGTGACGCCCGACTGGGCGCCCTCGAGAGCCATCGTCTTGCCGACGCCGATCATCGCCGCTTTCGTCGCCGAATAAGAGAACTGGCCGAAGCCGCCGTACCAGCCCGCCATCGATGACATGTTGATGACGCGACCCCACCCTCGTTCGCACATGTTCGGGAAGACCTCCTTGCTGATGTTGTAGGTCCCCGTGAGGTTGATCTCGACGTCGCGGTCCCAGACATCGTCGTCGAAGTCGGCGATGCGAGCCCTCGCGTCGACCATCGCGGCGTTGTTCACGAGGATGTCGACGCCACCGAACTCATCTCGAACGTCATCGATCGACTCGCTAACGTCGGTTCGGTCCGTGAGATCACACTCGACCGCCATGGCGTCACCGCCGCCGGCAGTTTCGTTAATCTCCTCGGCGACTTCCGTTGCGCCGTCGACATCGACATCCAACGGAACGACGTTGACGCCTTCCTCGGCGAGTTTGCGACAATCTTCACCGCCGATGCGTCCACCGCCGCCAGTGACGACTGCAGTCCTATCGGTAATTCCTAGGTCCATGCCATTTCGTGAGTTACTGTCTACCATAATAACAGTTCCCTTTTAGGAAATCGCCGAGCGGGACTCGACAACGTCGTTCTCGATCCGACGGAACGCGTCTCAGTAATCGAATAGGCCGAACTATCGCCCTCATATCTGTCACAGGTCACCTGTTCGCTGGCTCCGGTGTGTGAGTAACTTTAACATGATTACGGTTGTTCTCGTCAGTATTGATGATCGACGATAGCGACATCGAACCGCGACTGGACGCGTATCGGTTCTACCGCGAGGAGTGGGATGGATACGACGAGTTATACGAGTCCTTCGAGTGGGAGATTCCCGAGACGTTCAACATGGCGACCTACCTCTGTGAACGGTGGGCCACCGGCGAGGACCGAACCGCACTCTTTGCCGATTCGACCGACGGATCGAGCGCTCGCTACAGCTTCGACCAACTCGAGGAGTACGCCAGCCAACTCGCGAACGCGCTGGCGGATCGCGGGGTAGTCCGAGGCGACCGAGTTGCAGTCAGCGGGACGCAGCGAGTCGAGATCCTCGTGACTCATATCGCTGCATGGAAACTCGGCGCCGTCTCGGTTCCGCTGAGCGTCCTCCTCGGCCCGGACGCATTGCGGTTCCGCCTCGAGGACAGCGAGACGAAAGCGTTCGTCGCCCACGACGACAGCCTCGAGGCGCTTCGGACCGTCGCCGCAGACATCGACGCGCTCGAGACGACGCTCGTCGTCGGCGACGAGTCGCCGACCGAGGAGGAGACGCCGTTCTGGGAGGCCCTCGAGGGACAGTCGTCGTCGTTCGAGAGCGCCTCGACGGAGGCAGAGGAGCCGGCGATGATGATCTATACGAGCGGCACGACGGGAAATCCGAAAGGCGTGCTTCACCCACACCGAAGCATGCTCGGCGCGCTGCCGGCAGTATTGATGGGGCAGTACAATCTCGAGGTACGCGCGGACGACGTCAACCGCACCGTCGTCGAGTGGTCCTGGATCGGTTCCCTGTACCTCAGTCTGTTCCCGGCGCTGTACTACGGCACGCCGACGGTCATCGACGCGGACGGCGAATTCGATCCGGAGCGGGAGTTCGAACTGATCGATCGGTACGATGTAACCACTACGGGCGGCCCCGCGACCGCGCTTCGGATGATGATTCAATCCGACGGCTCGGATCGGTACGATCTCTCGAGCGTTCGGGTCATCGTCCAGGGCGGTGAAGCGCTCGATCGGGAGACGGCCACACAACTGACGACCGTCTTCGAAAACGCCGTGATACACGAGGTCTACGGGCAGACCGAAGCGCTGCAGTTCGTCGCCGACTGCGCGGCGCTCGGCGTCGAGCACCAGTTCGGCAAGATGGGGAAAGTCGCCCCCGGACACACGGTTCGGATTCAGGACCCCGAGACGGGTGACCCTCTCGAGCGCGGTGACGTCGGTGAGATCGCGCTCGAGTACGACGGAAACCCGATGTGTTTTCAGGAGTACTGGAATCGACCTGATGCCACCGCGGAAAAAGTCCAGGACGGGTGGCTTCGAACGGAGGACCTGGGCGTGCTGTCTGCGGACGGGTATCTCTCCTTCCGGAGCCGAACCGACGATGTCATCATTAGCTCCGGCTACAAGATCGGGCCGACCGAAATCGAAGAGTGTCTGGCCGAACACGATGCGGTCGCCTCCTCGGGCGTCATCGGCGTTCCCCACGAAACCCGGGGCGAAATTCCGAAAGCGTTCGTGGTACTCGCGGCCGATGTCGACGCGTCCGACTCGATGAAAGAGACGCTCCAAGACCACGTCCGATCGCAGTTGGCGAAGTACCAGTATCCCCGCGAGATCGAGTTCGTCGACGAACTGCCGAAGACGACGACGGGAAAGGTCCGTCGCCTCGACCTGCGCGAGCGCGAGGGACTCGACCCGTCCTGATTCGCGACTGCCGACAAGTGCTTATATATCCTGCTCGCGAAACGACAGTCCATGGCAGATGCCGATCGAACGCCTGCGAACGGGATCGAGCGACACGTACATCGACTCGAGTTTACGGTCGAATGGCCACCGGGACACGCGGCTGCGTACCTCGTCGAGGACGACGAAACGGTCCTCGTCGATGCAGGGACGCCCGGCGACGAAGCCAGAACTGAACTCTCCGACGGGCTGACTGCATCTCATCACGCCCCCGGCGATGTCGATCACGTCCTGCTCACCCACGCTCACAGAGACCATATCGGGCAGTTGCGAACGCTGCTCGAACGCGGATCGCCGACCGTGTACGCACCGCGAGAGATAGCAGCGCGCTACCAGCGAGATATGGAAACGGTCGCGACGGCGACGCGCACGAACCTCGTCGAGGCCGGTGTCGATGCGGACGTGATCGACACTGCGGCCGAGCGTCTCGTCGGCTTTCACCGGATCGTCCGTGACCTGCTCCCCCTCGACGAGGTCGATGTCTGGATCGACCACGGAGAGTCAATCGACGTCGGTCCGCTCGAGGTCGAGCCGATACGCGCGCCGGGCCACCACTTCTCGCAGTACTGTTATCGCACCGAACTCGACGGCGAGCGAACGCTCTTCTCCGGTGATGTCGCGATGGAACCGTTTCGCGCGCCGGCGCTGCTCGTCAACTTCGACGACGGCGTCCGCGAGTCGGTCTCGACGTTCCTCGAGACGCTTCGGCGCCTCGAAACGTACGATATCGATCGCGTCTACCCCGGCCACGGCCCGAAGCACACCGCATACGATGACGTGATCGCGCGATCGATCAACGACTTCGAGTCTCGACTCGAGACGACCCACGAATCGCTCTCTTTGGACGGATCGACGGCATTCGAACTCGCGTCCGAGCGAACGGGGCGAAAACACGACATCGAACGACTACTCGTCGAGATGGTCGGGTTGCTATCACACCTTGAGACGCGGGGTCGAGCCCGTTCGACGCTCGAAGACGGCGTTCGATACTATTCGCCGGCGTGAGCGTGCGGTCGACGGACCGCGGCTATCGCTTCCCTGTCGATCGGTGATCTGACGACCACCGCGGCGAACGGTGCGAGATTTTATTAGCGGTGACATATAAATCAGAACGATGGTACCGAACCACATGCTACGCCGTACCCAGAATCGTCTCCCGTCTGACCGAGCCGCCGAAGCGGAGGTGCCGCAATGACGATCTCGCAGTTCAGCGTCGACGGAAAGACGGCCATCGTTACCGGTTCATCGAGCGGAATCGGTAAGGCGATCGTCGGACGGTTCGCCGAGAACGGGGCGAATGTCGTCGTCACCTCTCGAGAGGCGAGCAACGTCGAACCGGTCGCCGACGAGATCAACGGGAGCGACGCGCCCGGCGAGGCGCTCGCGGTCGAGTGTGACGTCACGGACCGCGCTGCCGTCGAGGCCCTCGTCAGTGCGACCGTCGACGAGTTCGGCGGCCTCGACGTGCTCGTCAACAATGCGGGGGCGAGTTTTCAGGCGTCGCCGGCCGAGATCAGCGAAAACGGGTGGAAGACGATCGTCGACATCAACCTTCACGGTACGTTCCACTGTTCGCAGATCGCGTACGAACAGATGAGTGGCGGCGACGGCGGTCACATCATCAACGTGGCGAGCGTCGCCGGTCAGCGCGGCTCGAAGAATATGAGCCACTACGGCGCGGCCAAAGCGGGCGTCATTAACTACACCCGATCGGTCGCGGCCGACTGGGCGGCGGACGACGTCTGGGTCAACTGTATCGCGCCGGGACTCGTCGCGACGGAAGGCGTTCGAACGCAGATGGGAATCGACGACGACGCCGATGCTATCGATCGCTCGAGAGCCGATCGGACGATCGGTCGCCCCGAAGAGGTCGCCGACCTCGCGCAATTCCTCGCTAGCCCGGCGTCGTCGTACATCGTCGGTGAAACGATTCCGATACAGGGAGTCCCGCAACTCGAGGAGTAACGAATCCACTCGCCCCGGCTTCGTTTTTTGAGACGGATTCCGTAAACCGTGTGTCCCGTCAGCTCAGAATCTCGTTGTGTCGCTGTTCTAGCTCCTGCTGTAACGGAACGATATCGGACCAGTCGATCCAGACGAGTTCGTCCGGCTGTTCGGTGTACTCGGCGCGTTCGGTGATTTCCTCGGGCGGGTCCTCGAGCGGAATCGGATACTTGTGATCGAGCGTCAGCTCGACGGCGTTCTCCCGTTCGTAGATGAAGTTGAGGAGGTCGTAGACGTCCTCTTTTTTGTCGCTCGCTTCCACGACGGCGAACGCGGTCGACCACGTGATACAGCCCTCCTCCGGAATGACGTACTCGACCGGGTGGCCGTCTTCCTGAAGATTTTCCGCTCGTCCGCCCCACCCTTCGGAGACGCTGGCTTGCTCCTCCCGGAGCAAGCGCATGAACTCGTCGCCGGCGGTCCAGTAGGTGAACACGTTCTGGTGTTGCTCTTCCATTTCATCGATGGCGTCTTCGAAAAGCTCGTCGTCGTTCGCGACTTCCGTGATATCGTACCCGAGACTCGCGCACGAATTCCCGAACCGCGAAACGGCGCTGTTTTGCAGCGTCACCTCGTCGCCGTACTCGTCATCCTTGATGTCTTCCCACGACGACACATCGGCTCGTTCAGTGTTGTAGATCAACCCCTGGGTCGAAATGTAGTAAAAGATGCCGTAGGGATTGTCTTCGACGAGCGGCGCGGAGTGCCAGGCGTCGTCGACGTTATCGTAGTTCGGCACCTGCTCGAGGTCGATCTCCGCGAAGAGTTCCTCGTCGTGTTCGAGTCGATTGAGCTCGAACGCCCACGAGACCGGGTTCGTAAAGTCGAACTCGTTGGGATTGGCCGCGATGAGTTCGACCATCTCGGTGTCATCCGCCACTTCCTGATGTGTCACGTCGATCCCGCTCTCCTCGGACCACTCTTCCATAATCTTCCGCTCCGCTTCCTGTGTGACTCCACCACGGCTGATGTAGCTGAGACTATCATCGCTGCCTCCCATACACCCAGCGATGCCGATTCCTGCGACGACGCTGCCCGTCTGTAGGACTCGGCGACGCGTTGGCTGATTATTGGTATCCTCTACCATGTTTCCAGTCCTCACCATTCATCTATTTTAATGCACTTATTCAAATCACTATCCGCTATCGAACACCAATAATCTTATTAATTAATATAACTTATAAATAGTAGTAATAAAATATGAGATCGCGTTCGAACGGTAGGCCGAGCGAAACATCTTTTTGCGTGCCAATCGATTATTGGGAGAGAATGCCACACCTACAACCTGCGCAGGTGATCGAGCAGTTCGCGTCGTTCCTGCAGGACGACGTTAGGGCGGAGATCGACGACGAGTTCGTCGACGGGCAGGTGGGATCGATGTCGAGTACGATGCGGTATCTCGCCGACCAGTTGCGTCAGCAACGTGAGCTCACGCGACGACAGCGAGACTCGTTGCTCGAGGCGCTCGAAGCCGTCGAGCGCGACTGCGAGTCGACGGCCGTCACAGAAGCGGCCGCAGACGCGCGAGAACGCGTCGAAGACGCCTCGGGGTCCGACGGGGACGAACTGGAGCCCGTACTCGTCTCGGCGTGTAACGACGTTCTCGACGAGATCAATGCGGAACTCGACGGCGCGGCCGCCAGGGCGGCACGGGATCCGCTCTACGACTTCCTTCGAGTACGCGTCGAGGGACAACTCGAAATGCTCGGACGTGATTCGGCATGACACTCGAGGTGGACGATATCACGGGCGAACTCGAGCCATACCTCTCCGGCCGATTGGCGGATAGCGACGTTACGGTAACTGACCTCGAGCGCCACACGGAAGGGTGGTCCAGGCAGACGATGTCGTTTACGACCACCTGGACTGATGGCGGTACCGAGCGGTCCGAACGGCTCGTCGCACGCGTCGACCCAGGCCACGGCGAGGAGCGACAGTTCGATTACCGCAACGAGATCCAGACCGAGTTCGAGACCATGCGGTCGGTGTACGAAGCGGACGTCGACGTTCCCGTTCCGGAACCCTACTGGTTCGAAGCGGACCAGTCGGTGCTCGGCGGGCCGTTCTTCCTGGTCAGCCACCGGCCGGGAACGGCACCAGTGACCTGGGATCCGCGCGATCGAAACTCGCTGTACGACTCCTGGGACCGCGACGGAAAGCCTCTTCCGAACCAACTCGTCGACGTCATCGCGAACATCCACGAACTCGACGGCGACGACGTCCCCTGTCTCGAGACGAAAGATCCCCAGGCGTTCGTCGACGATACGCTCGAATTGCAGCGACGCAGTTACGAGGCGACGAAACTCGTCGACGAGCCGGCCGTCAACGAGATCATCGACTGGCTCGAGGCGAACAAGCCGGAGGTGCCCGAAACGACGCTCGTCCACGGCGACCTCCGGATCGGAAACATGCTACTCCACGACGAGTCGGTCTCGGCCGTGCTCGACTGGGAGATGTCGGCGATCGGCGATCCGATGTTCGACGTGGCGTACTCCTCGCTGCGGTACTTCGCCGGGAAACTCGTCGAGCCCACCGAACGACCGAACTTGGCCGGTGCGGTCGTCGACCGCGAGTGGTTCTACGACGAGTACGAGAAGCGAACTGGACGGACGATCGACCCGGATCGTCTGCGGTACTGGCGGGTCTTCGGTGCGTTCCGGATGATGAACAGCGGTATCGGCGGCGCGTACCGATTCCACACCGGCGAGAGCGACGATGTCCGAAGCGCCTGGTTCCAGTACATCGTTCCCGGATTGATCGAGGACATGCTCGATCTGATCGAAGCCGATCGTACCTGAATCCGAACCGGTCCCACCACGTCTTCTCGCGATACCCGCATCGATAAGCGGCGTGTCGATCCCTCGGTGAGTGTGGGCTCCCCCGCACCGAGCGCGGCGTAACACCTATCTCGAGGGGTGTCAACAATCGTCATATGAGTGGGCTGACCGTCGGTCATCTGGTACAGCGAAACGCACGGAAATATCCGGACCAAGAAGCCGCCGTTCACCGTTCTGACGGACGCCGAGTCGGAGCGTACACGTACACCGAATTCGAGTCACGGGTTACTCGGGTCGCGAACGGGCTCGCCGACCTGGGTGTCCGTGCCGGTGACACCGTCGCGTTGTATATGAAGAACAACGTCGAAACGCTCGAGTGTTTCGTCGGCGCGATGCTGATCGGCGCGCGTCCGGTGCCGGTGAACCATCGGTTCAAAGGCCAAGAGGTGAGCTACGTTCTCGACGACAGCGGACCCGAGGTCGCGATACTCGACGCTTTCGGTGCGGACACGATCGGCGACATCCACGACGACCCCATCGTTCCCGTCGAGACGTTCCTCTCCGTGGACGAGGATCCCCCGGCGTTCGCTAGCTCCTACGAGGCGTTCCTCGAGAACGCGTCGGCCGACGCCGTCGACGTCGTTCCCGACCGTCAGGATCAGGCGGCGCTGATGTACACGAGCGGGACTACCGGGCGACCGAAGGGGTGTCGATTCACCCACGACAACTTGCTGACGCTCGCGGCGGACGGCGTCTACGAGGGCGACTACCTCGAGCCGGGTAACCGTCACCTGATCGTCACGCCGTTGTTTCACGTCGGCGCGTTCGTTCCCTTCATCACGAACCTCTACGTCGGCGGAACGACGATCGTCACCGACGGGTTCGATCCGGAGCGCGTGTTGACCCTCCTCGAGGAGGAGTCGATCAATTCCTCGTACTTCGTCCCGACCCAGAGCCGGATGCTCCTGTCGGTAGACGACGTCGCGGACTACGACCTCTCAGCGTTCGAGAGCTACGGCACGGGCGCCGCGCCCTCGAGTGCGGACCTCAAACGCGAAATCATCGAAACGTTCGACACCGACCTCGTCGAGAGCTTCGGTCAGACGGAGGCGATGGCGACCCGGTTGCCGCCCGAACGAACGCTCGAGAAGGCCGACAGCGTCGGCCGGCCGTCGCTGAACCTCGAGATGAAAGTCGTCGACGATGCCGGGAACCGGCTCCCCCGCGGCGAGATCGGCCGCGCGGCGTACAAGGGACCGTCGGTGTTCGACGGCTACCACAACATGCCCGAGAAGACCGACGACGTGTACGACGAGGACGGCTGGTTCGTTTCCGACGACCTCATCAAACGGGACGAAGAGGGGTTCGTCTACTTCGTCGGCCGCGCCGACGACATGATCGTCTCGGGCGGCGAGAACGTCCACCCGGCCGAAGTCGAGGAAGTGATCCACGAACACCCGGCCGTCAACGAGGTCGCCGTCGTCGGCGTTCCCGACGAGAGGTGGGGCGAACGTGTCAAAGCCGTCGTCGTCCCGGAAGACGACGCGACCGACCTCGAGGCCGACGATATCGCGTCTCACGTCGAGGAACGGGTCGCCGGCTACAAGAAGCCTCGAGAGGTCGAGTTCCGATCGGAACTGCCGCGAAATCCGACCGGAAAGGTGCTCAAATCAGACCTCACCTGAGCGGTCTTTTTCCGAGCAGGCGCTCGATCAAGTATCGCGCTATTCAGATGAAATCGAACAGGTGGCCCGCGACGCGGCGCTTCTGAATTTCTTCGGAGCCTTCCGTGATGCGGTACCGGCGGTGGTGGCGGTAGATGTGCTCGAACGGCTTATGCCGGCTGTACCCGACGCCACCGTGAACCTGCATCGCGCGGTCTGCCGCCCGACAGACGAGGTCGTTCGCCTTGTAATTGCACATCGCGACGAGTTGGCTGATCGACGACTCCGATTCGGTCACCATTTCGCCCTCGTCGTCCAGCAGACGGGCCGTCTTGCGGATCGTGTTCCGGAGCATCTCCGCTTCCGTATGTAGTTCCGCGAGCGGGAACTGGATGGCCTGTCGCCTCGAGATGGGCTTGCCCCACGTCTCCCGTTCGTTCGCGTAGTCGACGGCCTCGTCGATACAGAACTGCGCGGCACCGAGACTCGCCGCGGCCTGTCGGATGCGATTCTCGTGGACGAAGAACTGAGCGATGTGCAGTCCCTGTCCCTCCTCGCCGAGGATTGCCGAATCCGGCACGCGAACGTCGTCGATCGACACCTCGGCGTGGTCGGTCGGCATGTTGAACGTCCACCAGAAGTAGTCGACCTCGAAGCCGTCGGTGTCCGTCGGTACCAGGAACGCCGTGATGCCGTCGGCATCACCGTCCTCGCCGCTGGTCCGGGCGAACACGAGGTCGTACTCTGCGGCGTGCATACCGCTGTTCCATCGTTTGGCACCGTTGATGATCCACTCGTCGCCGTCCCTTTCGGCGGTCGTATCCATCCACGTCGCATCGCTGCCGTGGTCGGGTTCGGTGAGCCCGAAGGCGACGCCCGTCTCGCCGGTGATGACGTCTTCGATCATCTCCTGCTGTTCGTCGGTTCCGAACCGGAGCAGAATCTGGGGGAAGACGGTGTTGCCGACGACCGACGCCTCGTTCTGGAGGACGTTGTGTAGCCCGAGTCCCTTGTTCGCCAGGTGCTCGCGAATCACCGCCATCGCGAAGTTCGATCCCTCGTCGCCGCCGACCTCCTCGGGGAGCGCGAACCGGAAGAACCCTGCCTCGTCGGCGCGCTCTCGCATCTCTTGGAGGAGTTCTAGCCACTCCTCGTCGGGTTCGCCGCCTGAGTCCCAGTCGGTCCGTGCGTGTTCGCGGCGTTTGTCGAAGTATTCGATGTGTTCCTCCTCGAGCGGCTTGATTTCGTTCTCGATGAATTCGTCGAGGTCATCCAGATACGACTGCAGCTCCGTTGATGGACTGATATCCATAGCAGTACGATTACTCACACGTCATCAAAAAATTACCTCCGTAGACGTTCGCCGTTCCATGGGAACGCGTTCGCCCGCTTCCCACCGTAGCCGGAGGGGAGCAGTTTTAATGGTGGCTGTGAAAACCGAGGGTACGGAGTATGGCAGAAGAACGCACGAACTACTTCGACCGACTCGTCGATCTCGACGCCCTCGAGGCGTTTCTGACCGCCCATCTCGGCTCGACAGACGTCTTCGAGGTCGACCGCCACTCGGGCGGTCATTCCAACGAAACGCTGTTCGTCACGTGGGGCGATCAGGACCTCGTCATCCGCCGCCCCCCGCCGGGCGAAACAGCCGATACGGCACACGACGTCATCCGAGAGTACACCGTCCTCGAAGCGCTTCAGGACACCGAGGTTCCGGTTCCGACGACGGTCGTCGCGACCGAGGACCACGACATTATCGGCTCGGATTTCTACGTGATGGAACAGTTAGACGGAATCGTCATCCGCGACAGCGAACCCGAGCAGTTCGGAACCCCCTCGGATCGAACGCAGATGGGGACCGAGATGATCGACACGCTCGGTGCGATTCACAACGTGGACTACGAGGCAGTCGGCCTCGAGGAGTTCGGCCATCCGGACGGGTTCACGCAGCGTCAGGTCGACAGGTGGGAGCAGCAGTACGAGTGGGCGCTCGAGGTGACGGCCGACGCGCGCGAGATCCCCGAAATCCACGAGCTAACCGAGTGGCTGCAGGCGAACGTGCCATCGGACCACCCACACACGCTCGTCCACGGCGATTACAAGCTCGACAACGTGATGTTCGGCTCCGACGCGCCGCCGGAGATCGCCGCCGTCCTCGACTGGGAGATGTCGACGATCGGTGATCCGTTCACCGATCTCGGCTGGCTACTGTCGTACTGGCCTGACGAAGACGATGACACCACCAAGGTCGGCACCGCCGGCGACGCCGAATACCTGCTCCGGGACGGCTATCACGCGCGGTCGGAACTCGTCGAGCGATACGAGCAAGCGACGGGCTACACCTTCGAGAACGACCGATTCTACCGGGCACTGGCCTACTACAAGCTGGGCGGGATCGGCGAGATGTTCTTCCGTCGCCACCTCGAGGGGAACGCCGACAACGACCACTATCCGATCATGGAAGAGCGCGTTCCGGAACTGGCGCGACAGGCGCTGCGCATCATCGATGGGGCTAATTGATCGGACGCCGTCGATTCCCTGCAACTCGGCTCCGAGACGGATCAGTTCCGTAGTTCGCGAACGATCGTTTGCTTTTGCATCTCGTCCGATCCCTCCGTGAGTCGTTTCCCGCGAGCGGTTCGATACCGGTCTTCGATCGGCTCCCGCCGCGAGTATCCCTTCGCGCCGTGAATCTGCATCGCGACGTCTGCCGCTTTGTTTTCCAACTTCGCAGCGGCGAGTTTCGCCATCGCCGTCTCCTTGCGCGCGTTATGACCCTCATCGACCTTCCAGGCAGCATACTGGTAGAGCTGTCGCGTCCGCTCGACGTCCATCGCGACCTCGGCGAGCGGGAACGAGATCCCCTGTCGCTCGACGAGCGGTTTGCCGAACGTTTCGCGCTCTTCGGCGTAGTCGAGAGCCTTCTCGAGAAGGAACTGGGCCGACCCGACGCAGCCGGCCGCGACGCCCAGCCGCGCGTTGCCGATCCACTCCATCGCCTGGTAGAACCCCTTCCCTTCGGTCCCGAGGAGAGCGTCGTCACCGACGCGACAGTCCTCGAACTCGAGTTCCGCCGGCGCGACCCAGGCGTGGCCCATCGGCCGGTGGATGTCGCCGACCGAGAGCCCTGGCGTGTCCGTATCGACGAGGAAACACGATATCCCGTCGATTTGCCCCGGCTCGCCGCTCGTCCGCGCGAACACCATCGCGAAATCGGCGTAGGGCGCGTTGCTGATCCACGACTTCTCGCCGTTGATCACCCATTCGTCACCGTCTCTTTCCGCTGTCGTCCTGAGAAACTGCGGATCGCTGCCAGCGTCGGGTTCGGTCAGCGCGAAACACGTCGTCTTCTCGCCGGCCATGAGCGGCTCGAGATACCGCTCTCGCTGCTCGTCGTCGCAGTTGAGCAAGATCGGCGTCGGACCACCGCCGGCACCGCGGACCGCATACGTGTGGAGACCCGGGGGCTGGTCGGCCAGGTACTCGGCGACGAGCGCGTCGGTGAGCGCACCGATTCCCCGACCGCCGACTGACTCCGGCATGTTCATGCCCCAGAATCCGGCCTCGGCGGCGCGCTCGCGGATCGTCGCTTTCAGGTCGAGGTACTCGGGAACTTGCCTGAACTCGTCGTCGAAGATGTGTCGTTCCGCATCCGGACCGAGAAACCGCTCGTGGTCGTCCTCGAGCGGCCGTATCTCCGTTTCGATGAACTCGTCGAGCTCCGATTTGAGGCGGCTAGCGTCGGCTGGTTCGCTGAAGTCCATACGAACCATTCATTGATCCCACACTTAAAACATGTTACCGAATGGCAGTGTCCATCATTCGACTCTGGCGCGGGTGAGCGACTCGTACGCATCGAAGCGGCACGTGGTTCCGGAACGACGATGGGGTTAGCTGGCCATCACTTGGTTGACTCGCTCCGAAATCTCGCTCAAGTTCGGAATCATCTCGCCCCAGTCGAACCAGAGCAGTTCGTCGGGACTCTCGACGTATTCGAACAGCTCTGTAAGCTCGTCCGACGGATCTTGCATGGCCATCGGATAGTTGTGGGTGGTACTCAGTTCGACGGCGTTTTCGGGTTCGTAGAGATAGTTCAAGAGATCGTAGACGTCTTCTTTTTTATCGCTCTCTTCCATTATCACGAAGTAGTTCGTGTGAGCGACTGCGCCTTCATCGGGAATGACGTATGCGGCGTCCATTCCCCCCTCCTGCAAGACCTGCATGCGACCGCCCCACGCCGAACATGTGTAGACTTGGTCCTCTCGGAGCAATCGCATGAACTCGTCGCCGGCACTCCAGTAGGTGACCACGTTCTGGTGTTGCTCTTCCATCTCTTCGAACACATCGTCCATCATGCCGTCGTCGTTGAGCGTCTCACCGACATCGTACTCGAGTGCAGCACAACAGTTCGCAAACCGAGTCGGCGGCGATGCGAACAGCGAGACGCGGTCTTCGAGCTCGTCGGCTTTGAGATCCTCCCACGACGTGATCTCGTCGATGTGCTCTTGGTTGTAGCCGATTCCTTGAGAGGACATGTAGTAGAATATCGCATCGTCCTCTCCCTCGATGGGCGGCGCATTTTTCCACTGATCCTGAACGTTTTCCTCGTAGTTCGGGATCTCGCCCGTATCGAGATCGGTGAACAGTTCACCGTCGTACTCGAGTCGCTCATACGCGAGCCCGAACTGCGCCGGGTTCGTGAAGTCGAATTCGCCGGGATTCTCCGCGATGAGATTGACCATCTCGGTATCATCAGCTACTTCCTGATGTGTCACGTCAATTCCACTCTCTTCGCTCCACTTTTCGAACATCTCTCGCTCGGCGTCCTGGGTCGTTCCGCCGCGACTGATGTAATTGAGCGTATCGCTGTCGTCACCCATACAGCCAGCCACGGTGATACCGGAAACCACAGCACCGGTTTGCAGCACACGCCGTCGAGTTGTTTTCCGTCCCCTGCCGGAATCATGGTCCTCGTTACTCCGTGACATCGTATCCTCTTATTTGGAGAACCATATTAAATGATTCGTATATTTTTCACTTCTTCATGTCTGATAATTGGATCCGGTGACCCTGAACAGTCTCCAGCCGAGGCCTCAGACGGCACCTCGTGTTCACGAGAGTACGATCAGAAAAACAGGACGAATTCGACTACATTCGACTTGAGAAGACGGTTCCTCAGCGGTACTATTATCTTTCTGCTTGTAGACTGACTCAAACGTGACAGACCTCAAAATCGATACGGCGGTGAAAGGATTGTCGACGGAATCGGCGGACCTCGCGGCGAAGGCCGAATCGTTCGGCTTCGACGGAGTGTTTACACCAGAAACTGATGAGGATCCGTTCCTTCCGCTTCCACTCGTAGCCGACCGGACCGACGACATCGATATCGGGACTCGCATCGCCACGGCGTTTACCCGCTCGCCGATGGTGTTGGCCTACCAAGCGTGGGACTTGCAGCAGTTTTCCGACGGCCGCATGGTTCTCGGGCTCGGTACCCAAGTCAAGGGACACAACGAACGACGGTTCTCGGTCGACTTCGAGTGGGAAAGTCCCGGTCCTCGGCTTCGCGAAGAGGTCCTCGCGCTCAAACACATTTTCGACGTGTTCCAGGGTAACGAAGACGAACTCGATTTCGACGGCGAGTTCTTCCAGTTCTCTCTCATGACCGACGAATTCAATCCCGGGCCGCTCGAGGACGGTCCACCGGACATCTGGGTCGCCGGCGTCAGCGAGTACATGCTCAAGATGGCCGGTGACGTTGCCGACGGTCTCTGTATGCACGCGTTCAACACGCCGAAATACACCGAAGAAGTCATCGGACCGATGGTCGAGGAAGGCGCCGAAATAGGCGACCGCGATCCCGACGAGGTAACGCTCTCCGCCAGCCCGTTTCTCATCACAGGCGAAACCGAGGAGCAACGCGCCGAGATGCGCCAGGAAGCGAAACAACGCATCGCGTTCTATGGTTCGACCAGAACCTACCACGACGTCCTCGAACTTCACGGCTGGAAGGACGTCGGCATGGAGCTGCACGAGCTCTCGAAAGAGGGGAAGTGGGGCGAGATGACCGAACTGGTCACCGACGACATGCTCGAGGCATTCGCGATCGAAGCCCCGCCGGAAGAACTCGCGGCCGAAATCGAGGACAAGTACGGCGGCATCGCCGACCGAATTCAGTTGTCTTTCGACGGCAACGAGTACTGGAATCAGGTTCTCGACGACCTCAAAGACGACTGATCGGTGATCGGCGTGGTCCTACTCTAGCAGTTCGAAAACCGGCTAACGTTCGCGATAGCATAGATTTACAAATCCGCGTATAGACATCGTGGTATGGAGTATCACGACTCCGAAACGGCACAGGAGGTAGCGACGCGAGTCGAATCGTTCATGGACGAAGAGGTGATTCCCCGCGAGCGGGAGGCGCTTCGAACCGGTGAGAAGATCACCGAAGCGGAAATCGAAGAGCTCTGGGAGATGGCGAAAGAACGCGATCTCTTCGCACCACAGATGCCGGAGGAGTACGGCGGCCAAGGGCTGGACTTCAGCGACATGCTGCCGTCGTTCGAGCAGGTCGGTCGATCGCTTATCGGCGCGCTCTCGATCCGGGCGAACGCACCCCACGAGGGGAACATGCACACCCTCGAGATGGTCGGTACCGAAGAGCAGAAAGAGGAGTGGCTTCGGCCGCTCGTCCAGGGTGACATCTCGTCCGCGTTCTCGATGACCGAACCGATGCAAGGCGGCGGTTCGGATCCGAAAATGCTGCAGACGACCGCCGAGAAGGACGGCGACGAGTGGGTCATCAACGGCCACAAGTGGTGGACCTCCGACGGCACCGACGCGGATTTCCTCCTGGTGATGGCCCGGACCGACCTCGATGCCCACCCTTACGAAGGGACCTCGATCATCCTCGTCCCGACCGACACGGACGGCGTCAACTTCGTCCGTGACGTCGGTCACCTCGGCGGCCACGGCATTACCGAGCGGACCGGCGGCCACGCCGAAGTGAAATACGAGAACGTTCGCGTCCCCGTCGAGAACACGGTCGGCGAGGAGGGAGAAGGGTTCAAAGTCGCACAGATGCGTCTCGGCGGGGGCCGACTCACGCACTGCATGCGCTACTCCGGGATGGCGGAGCGCTCACTCGACATCGCGAAGGCCTACATTAGCGAACGCGAGGGCTTCGGGTCGGCACTCTCCGAAAAACAGGCGCTTCGCCACCGGATCGCTGACGCCGAGACGCGCTTACACGCCGCGCGGACGATATCGCGCCACGCTGCCCGCGAACTCGACCGGAGCGATGCCCGCATCGAAGTCGCCATGGCCAAGAACTTCACCGCCAACGTTACGAACGAGATCATCGACCTCGCGATCCAGTGTTGCGGTGGGAACGGCATCGGCAAGGACCTGCCGCTGGCGCACTTCTACGAGAACGTCCGTCCGTTCCGCATCGTCGACGGTGCCGACGAGGTTCACCGACGGTCGATCGCACGGTGGGCGTTCGAGGATATCAAAGAGGAAGAACTCGAGAACGTCCTTCGATTCGACGAGGAGCGACGCGTGGACGCTCTCGACGAGTAAGAGCTCCCGCTCAATCGGAGCCAAAAACATAAGACGCTACCCATCAAGAACTTATTCGTAGCTATGAAGGAATTTGACAATTTCGACGTCGAACAGACGGAGACCGGTATCGCGTACCTCTCGATCGAAAGCGAGTCGGCGATGAACTCGCTGAACGATACCATGACCGAGGAACTGCGCTGGCTAGGAACAGAACTCAACGAAGACGACGACGTTCGGTGTATCGTCCTTCGAGGATCCGACGGCGTATTCTGTGCTGGCGGTAACATTACCTCTTTCGACGAGGACTCGAGTGCGCCGGCGCAGCTCCGACGGGGCGCGTCCTCTATCAACGACGTCGTCTTCCTGCTGAAACGCGGCGAAACGCCGATCATCACCGGAATTGACGGACCGGCCGTTGGCGCCGGCTTCGCCCTCGGCCTACTGGGAGATATCACCCTCATGCACGAGGATGCATACCTCCAGTTTGGCTACCCCGGCATCGGGTTGACCGGCGACGGATCGGCGACGTACTACCTTCCGCATCTCGTCGGACTGCAGGAGGCTAAACGTATTGCGTTGCTCAACGACCGAATTCCGGCCGCCGAAGCCGAAGAAATCGGACTCGTCACGGAAGTCGCGGACGCTGACTCGTTCGACGATCGACTCGAAGAGCTCGCGACGTCGCTGGCCTCCGGCCCGACCAAAGCGCTCGGGTCGATTTCACGACAGCTCGAGGAAGCCTCCGCTCGCCAACTGTCCGAACAGCTCGCCCACGAAGCCGAGCGGATCTCGAAGGCTGCGAGAACGGAAGACTATGCGGAAGGTGTGAGCGCATTCAAGGAGAAACGGGATCCCGAGTTCGTCGGCTACTGATCGGCCACTAGATCCTGCCTCGACGAATCGTTTTCGTCGGGTTCTCACGTCACGCCAGCCATCGGTTCTGAAGCGCTCCTGTCCGCTCTTGATTTCGTTTCCTGTTGCTCGATTTCGTTCAGATGCTCGAAGACGAGTTGGAAGTCCAGTCGCAGTAACTGTAGAGATAATATTCTAGGCATAATTATAGAAATAAATACAAAATGGTTAATACGGGTGGCGGAATTTACACTGCAATATGTGTGCTGCTATCCCATCCCATACGCTATCACGTCGGTCATTTTTTAGACCGATAGCCGATGAAATGGGAGCACCGGTGCCGATCAGTACACATAGGGTAAGTGAATCGCCCGGCGAAGGTTACCGATAAAACCGGTCCGTAAAAGACACAGAACTCAACAACTGGTCGAGTAGATAACCACATCACTGAAAGAGGATACAAATGTTAGAAGTCAAAAACCTTACAAAGTACTACGGAGACTTGCTGGCCGTCGACGAATTATCGTTTCGTATTGAAGAGGGACAGTTCGCCACACTGCTCGGACCGAGTGGCTGTGGGAAGAGTACGACGTTGCACGTGATTGCGGGCCTCATCGATGCCACCTCAGGTTCGGTCCACCTCCGGGGTAAAGAGGTCTCGGACGTACCACCGTACGAGCGCAACATCGGCCTAGTGTTTCAACACTCGGCGCTGTTCCCCCACATGACCGTCGAAGAGAACCTCAGGTACGGTCTGAAGATGCAGGACTTCGACGGCGACCACGACAGGCAGATCGAGAAGTACCTCGAGATGGTGCAGATGTTGGAGCATGCCGATCACAAACCCGACGAACTCAGCGGTGGGCAGCAGCGTCGAATCTCGTTCGCGCGAGCGCTGGTCTACGAACCGGACATCCTCCTACTAGACGAGCCGCTGACGGGGCTCGACCGCGTCCTGCGAGAGGATATGCGAAACGAAATCCGGTCGATCCAACAGGAAGTTGATGTGACGACGTTGCACGTGACTCACGACCAGTCAGAAGCGCTGTCGATGTCGGACCAGGTGATCGTGATGAACGAAGGACGAAAGGAACAGGAGGGTCATCCAACGGAACTCTACGAACAGCCGAAAACGGAGTTCGTCGCAGAATTCCTCGGCCAGTCGACGAAGTTCGAGGGAGAATTGGTTGACGCTAACACACCGGTCATTCGATCGGGTTCGAGGGAGATTCACATCGAGACAAATGGCGATACCGAAGCGGTAGCCGGTGACGACATATCGACGTACATCCGGCCTGAGGAGATCGACGTTCACCCTACCCCACAGGCCAATGGCGACACAAACACGTTTTCCGGGAGGATTACGGACGTCGAATACCTCGGTCACCGCGCCGAGTTGGAAATCGAACTCGACGATGGTACCAAGGTGATAGCATTTAGTCAAACATCGGATGACCTGAGTGTCGGAAAAGAGGTATCGGTTCAGTTCGACCCTGACAAGGTGATTTGTGTATGAAGTTCGGAAACGTTCAACTGCCAGAACTCCCTTCGTTAGGGCTGTTTCGTGACCGGTCAACTGGGAAGATATTGATGGCAATCGGATTGGGTTGGCTGACGATCTTCTTTATCATACCCGTATTCGTGCTGCTGTTTGAGAGTCTCAACTTCGGAAGCGGCTCGTTGTTCGAAAATTACAGCACAGCGCTGAGTAGCACGTACACGCGGACGCTCGGTCGAACGTTGGCATATGCGCTCGTCACGACTATCGTCTGCCTGACCCTCGGCTATTGGATCTCCTATTACATCGCCTTCAAGGCTAAACGGCAGATGCTGATGCTCGGATTCATCCTATTACCCCTGTGGATCGCTATCATCATTCGATATTTCGGCGTCTCGTTGTTCTTCCTCCCGACTGGACCCGTCCAGCAACTGTTCGGTACTGACTTCGGCGTCCTCTTTTCGACGACCGGAGTCATAGTCGGACTGACGGCTGCGCTGCTGCCGTTTGCGATTCTCCCGATTTTCAACTCCTTGCAGTCGATTGATGAGGAACTGATCAACTCCTCGAAAGTACTCGGAGCGACGCCGCTGCACACGCTCCGGACAGTGGTCTTCCCACTGAGTCTGTCCGGCGTTATTGCGAGCGCACTGTTCGTCTATATTCTCGCTGCCGGGTCGTTCCTCGCTCCAGCGTTACTCGGTGGACCCGGAGACTTCATGATGGCAAACGTCATCGAACAGTCGTTCTCGTACAGCATCCCCCTCGCCGCGGCGCTTTCGGTCGTCTTCACGGGTGCATTACTGATCCTTATCGGGATATTTAATCACTATGCAAACATCTCGGAGGTGCTCAGTGACCTATGACGAAACTCACCACACGATTAGTGTTCTACCCCGCGATAGTGCTCGTTTACTCGATACTGCTGATTCCCCTCGTGATAGTTATCGCGACCTCGCTAACCGTCCAATCGGCACCGACGCTGCCAACCGACGGCGTGACGCTCGATTGGTACGTCTCGCTCTTCGAAAACCAGCGACTCATCGATGCGATGGTCGTGAGTACCATTGTCGCGTCTGCTACCGCAGTCGTCGCTGGAATCGTCGGTACGATTACCGCGTTCGGGTTCGTGAGGAGCGAAGTCAGAATGAAAGAGACGCTCGCGACGATCATGCTGTTACCGCTGATGATCTCACCGGTAATTAGCGGCGTCGCCTTCCTCCGGTTCGGGAGTCTCCTCCCGATTCCTCGAGGATATCCGCAGATCGTTCTCGCGCATTCGATACTCGCGCTGCCGTTCGTCTTCCTCATCGTCCGGTCTCGATTACTGACCTTCGATGAACGTCTCGAAGACGCGTCGGTGATCATGGGAGCGAACCGACTAGAGACGACGTTCAACGTGACGATTCCGATCATCGCGCCAGCGATGATCGCTGGGATGTTGATTGCGTTTGTCATCTCGTTTGGCGAGTTCACGGCAACGCAGTTTCTCGTCACACCCAGTACAACGACCGTCCCGATTATCATCTTCAATCAGATTCAGACGGGTCTCAGCCCCGAAATCAGTGCTCTCGCGACAACGCTCGTAATACTCATGGTCATCGTTAGTGTCACGGGTGATCAGATCGGAGGGTAGGCATGGTCGACTCATTCGTTTCTCTCGTTTCACTCTTCCAGACGGTAGTTTCACAATGTCTCGTGAAGAGTACCAAACGTAGTTATGGAACGGACCGACTTCCAAGACGCTGCAAGCGGTAACACCGGCGCACTCCACGATATCACGGCAGCAGAACGCAGTGACGAACCGGCGATCAAGATGGGCGAACGGACGCTCACTCACGCCGAACTTCGTGACCGATCTGCGACCTTCGCTGGCGGATTATCCGAACGGGGGATCGAACCTGACGACAGGTTGCTGATCTACGTGCCGAACTGTCCGGAGTTTCTCATCGCGTTCTTCGGCGGGCTCAAAGCGGGAACGCCGGTTTCGCCGGCGAATCCGCAGTACCAATCCCGGGAACTCGAGCACCAGCTCACGGATTCCGACGCTCAGGTCATCGTGACACATGACCGGCTCCGTGACGTCGTCGAGGAAACGATCAGCGGTACTGACGTTGATCCGCTGGTGATCACTGTCGGCGACGCCCGACCGGACGACGTCCCGTTCGAGGCGGTCGACGGCGAACCGATATGTGTCGACCGTGCGGACGACGACGTGGCGACGCAACTCTATACGAGCGGTACGACGGGCAAGCCGAAGGGCGTTCTCTCAACCCACAAAAACTTGCGAACGCAGGCGTTTGCAGGGTTGGACGCCGGCGTCACTGACGCGGATGAGGAACGAGTCCTGGTAAGTTTACCGCTGTATCACACGACCGGGGTCTATCACTGTACGTGGCAACCGCTAATCAAGGGCGGCTGTGTCTACCTCCGCGATCCGAGCCAGTGGGATCCGGCCGACGCGATGGCGGCAATCGAGGAACACGAGATTAGTTCGTTCAACGGCGTTACCGCGATGTTCGTCGACATGATCAACGACGAATCGTTCGGCGAGTACGACCTCTCGAGTCTCGAGTCGGTCGGTGAAGGGGGGGCGAAGATGTCCGTGACGGTCCAAGAGGAGTTCGAGTCGGTCGCGGGCGTCGAGATGTACGAAGGGTACGGGCTGACGGAGACCAGTGGTGCGACCCACGCGGGCAATAATTCTACGTTCGGCCCGCGATTAGGATCGATTGGACAGCCGTTCCGCATGACCAATAGTAAGATCGTCGACGACGATGGAAACGAAGTTCCACCGGGAGAAGAAGGAGAACTGCTGGTCCGCGGTCCGCACGTGATGAAAGGATATCACAACCTGCCCGAGGAAACGGAAGCGGCGTTCGATGAGAACGGGTACTTCCGTACAGGCGACATCGCTCGATGCGACGAGGACAACTACTACGAGATCATCGATCGAGCGAAAGACGTCGTCGTCACCGCTGGCTACAACGTGTATCCAAGCGAGGTCGAAGACCTGCTGCGAGAGCACGAAGCCGTTGCAGATGTCGCCGTCGTCGGCGTCCCAGACGAACGACGAAACGAGGTACCGAAGGCCTTTGTCGTTCCGACGCCGAATGCGACCGTCGGTGAAGACATCACGGCCGATGACGTCAAGCAGTTCTCGCTCGATAACCTCGCAGCATACAAGCACCCTCGACAGATCGAATTTTTGGACGAACTCCCTCGAACGGCGAGCGGAAAGGTGAGAAAAATCGAACTCGAGTGACACCGACTCTCCTTCAACCTGCCACAGGAGTCTTCTAGTTCGTGGCCGCCTATCGCCATTCCGAGTCCGTGTCACATCGTCAGTCATCGGTTGCTTCCGGTTTTGACTAACTCTTCGTTGAAATTCGTGTCTCCTGGTTCGGCTCATTCGTCGATCTAGCAGTTCACCACCGGAGTGATGGTCAGTCGATCTGAGGTAGTCTTTGCTCCTCTAGTCATAGTGTACCGCAACAAATCGTCTGCACGTGATAGATAAGTGGTGACTTTGCTCTCGCAAGGGCTCGTTCGATAATCCGCCCAATTAACGCACTTAGGGTGTTATCTAAACACCCCTCCTCCCTGCGTGTGGCCTATTACCATGGGTGTATATCACATTACAGCGTGCTGTAGTCGGGAGCTCGTAGCGAGACGGTCGGGACTCCGCCGAATATGAGTGGAATACGATACTGTCCGCTACTAGTTGTAGAGGTAGTAAGATACGGGTGAAAAATACCGGTATAATTATGGTCGTTATAGTTGATTAAGCCATATGCGAGAAATTGGTACCGGTAACATACTCGTCGATGTGGATGGCCACCGTGGCGATATCGTTCTGAATCGCCCTGAGAAACGAAATGCGATGAACGAAGCGGTTCTTAGGGATCTCAAACAAGCGTTTGAGGAAGTCCTCGCCGACGACTCCGTTCGCGCCATCGCGTTGCTCGGGGAAGGTCCCGTCTTTTGTGCGGGGATGGACCTCGAGATGATGCGAGATCGGGGCGAGCACGGGGACTCGAGTGACGAAGCGGAGGCTCAGAGCGAGAGTGGAAATCTCTTGGGGGAGGCGATCGAAGTGATCGATACGGCGCGCGTTCCGACCGTAGTCGGTATCAAGCGTGCGGCCCCCGCGGGCGCGTTCGAGCTCTCACTCCCGGCCGACTTTCGAGTTATCTCCACCGACGCCAAGTACGGCGTTATCGAGGTGCAACTCGGAACGTTCCCACACGGCGGCGCGACACAGCGTCTTCCGCGAATGATCGGACTAGCGAAGGCGAAAGAACTCGTATTGAGCGGTGAATTTATCGATCCGGACGAGGCCAAACAGATCGGACTCGTGAACGAAGTCTGTGAACCGGACGAAGTCGATGCGCGTGCCCGTGAACTCGCGGACGAACTCGCCGAGAACGCTCCGCTCGGAATGGAGAACGCACGAAAAGCGCTTAATGCTGCCTTGGAGATGCCCCTTGACGAGGGACTCGCATACGAACAAGCACTCGGGAGCCAGCTAGACGACACCTACGATTACACGGAAGGATTCAGTGCGCGATTAGAGGATCGCGAACCGGAGTTCGAAGGTCGGTAACGTCGGACAAGGATCCAGCATCGACCGGATTTCTATTCTGTCGGTTGCCTGGAACGGTCCTTCCGAAGTGGTGCTAGACGCGTACCAGACCCAACCGATGGACCTCCACCTCCCCGGTCGACTTCGTCTTCTGCCCGAAGACGAAAACACCCGAACGTGTTTCCGTACCGACACTCAAACACTTGGGTCTCTATCACGATACCTTACGTATGAATCCGTTCGAGGATATCGACGTACTGGATCTCACCCAATCGGTCGCCGGCCCCGTCTCGACGCAATTCCTGGCGACGCTCGGTGCGAACGTGGTCAAGGTCGAGCCGCCACAGGGGGATGCGTTCCGCGGCTTACTCGACGGCGCGGTGTTCGCGTCGGTCAACCTCGGGCACAAGCGGAGCGTCTGTCTCGACATGAAGACCGAAGACGGTCGAAAAGCCGCTCGGGAATTGGCCGCAGAGGCGGACGTCATCGTCGAGAGTTTCCGTCCGGGCGTCGTCGAACAGTTCGGACTGGATTACGACTCGATCTCCGATGTGAACGAAGACGTCGTCTACTGTTCGCTGACCGGATTCGGTCAGGGCGGACCGTACACCGAGTGGCCCGCTTACGATCCCGTCATTCAGGCGATGAGCGGGCTGATGTCGATGATCGGATACAAGGATCGGCCACCCGTTCGGATCGGCGCGAGCGTGATCGATTGGGGGACCGGTACGACGGCCGCGTTCCTCCTCGCGTCCGGGTTGTACGAGCGACGACGCACCGGGGAGGGAGAGTACATCGACGTGAACCTGTACGAAGTCGCGACCGCGTGGATGGGCTACTGGATCGCTCATTACACCGGAACGGGGGAAGTGCCCGAACGCACGGGGCAAGGCTTTGCCGGCTTAGCGCCGAACGAAGTCTTCCACGCGAGCGGCGACGAACCGTTCTATCTCAGCGTGGTCAACGACCGGTTCTTCGAGCGACTCTGTCGGACTATCGACCGCGAAGCGCTCGCCACCGACGACCGCTTCGAAACGAACGAAAAGCGGTGGGAGAATCGCGACGAACTCCGGAAAATCCTCAACGAGGAGTTCAGCAACTTCGACCGAGCGGACCTCTGCGAACAACTGGCCGAAGCCGGGGTCCCCGCCGGTCCGCTCCACAACGTCGACGAAGTCGTCGAGGATCCGCACCTGCAAGAACGGGGCGCGTTGACCGAGTCGCACAACGTTCACACCGATACCCCCGTTCGAACCGCCAGTCCGCCGTTCTCGACCACGAACGGACGACCGGAACTCGGCGATCGACCGCCGAGGCGGGGCGAGCACACTCGGGAAGTCCTCGCGGAACTCGGTTACAACGAGGAGCAGATCGACCGGATGCTCGAAGCCGGTGCCGCCGGTCCCGACGATTGACTGCTGCATACCCGGAGATGTCCGTCTCGATCCGCAAGCAGGTAGCGCGGTTCTCGCTCACCCGAACTGGACTCACTCGTCGAGAACGGTTCAAGGCCGTGGTGAGGACACGTAAAATCCGTCGATGGCCGACGGCGCGATATCGGCGTCGTCGAGGGCGTCCCGAACGACGGTCATCGCGAGGTCTCGCTCGGGAACCGAATACGTGCCGTTCGGAAGTGTAGCCGTTCCTGCGACCGTCGGTGTTCGTGAAGAACCCATGTGATCCCATACCGTTTCTCACGATCCATCTTATGTCTGGCTATCGTCCAGTGGAGTAGAAGCCACCTCCTTCGAAAGTAGTCTGCAAGCACCTCGCCCGTACCGCGAACAGGACATCGCCTCTTGGCGAACCAGGAACGAGTCTACAACGGTTCATCGCCCGTTCGGATCCGGTCGGCACGTTCCGCGAGGCGCGGAACTCGCCGTTCCATCAGGGGATAGGTCTCGTTGTTCGCGTTCCCCTCGAGATACCGTCGGTACATCATCTCACAGGCGCTGGCCATCTTGAACACGCCGAACGTTCGATAGAACCGATGATGATCGAACGTTCGACCGGTTTGATCCTCGTAGCGATCAACGAGTTCCCGTCGAGTCGGATAGCCGTCTCGGACCAAAAACTGGGGAAACAGTTGGCCCTCGAACTCCGGATCACCCGGATCAGGCCAGTAAACCAGCATCCATCCCAGATCCATCGCGGGATCGCCGCGGGTACACAGTTCCCAGTCGAAAACGGCTTCGATCTCCGGCGACTGCTCGCGGGCGTCGCTCGCTCGCTCGTTCGGGGACGCGTCGCGTCCCCCGCCCGGCGCGAACATCACGTTATCGAGCTTGTAATCGCCGTGAACCAGCGTGTGATCGTACTCCTCGGGGACGTTCGCGGCGAGCCAATCGGCGATCTCCCGAAGCAACGGGACGGATCGTTCCCGTTCCGTCCGCTCGAACGCCCACTCGAGTTGGTCGGTCCACCGTTCGATTTGCCGTTCGGTGTACCCGTCTGGATGCCCCAAATCGTCGAGACCGACCGCTGCGGGATCGATCTCGTGGATGTCGGCGATCGTGTCGATAAATCGATCCGCTACCAGTTGTCGGTAGCGCGGTTCGCCGAACCGGTCGGGTTCCTCGTCCCTGATCACGTCGCCGCGACACCGCTCCATCACGTAGAAATCGGCACCGATGACGCCGTGGTCGTCACAGCTCGCGACCGTCCGGGGGACCGGTACGTCCGCGTCTTGAAGGGCTTCGATGACCCGATATTCCCGGAGTACGTCGTGTGCGGAGTCGGCCGTCGCTCCGGCGGGCGGTCGCCGAAGCACGAGATCGCGATCCCCCCACTGGAGAAAGAGCGTCTCGTTCGATTGCCCCTCCTGGTGGTACTCAGTCTCGAGCCTGTCCGCGGGACCGAGCGTCGTCTCCAGGTACCGCCGGAGCGCGTCGGTGTCGATCAACCGGTCGAGGTAGTCGGAGTCAGTTGAACGTGTCATGTCGAGACTCCAGCGAGTGAAAGCACCGTCAGTTCTCCGAGCGGTCGATTTTTTCGCTCGAGCGTCCGGGGACGTTTCGGTGTGAGCGTGCCGTTCGAAACGCACCGATGTATCATGCTACTAGGTAACACCGAACCCACATATAACCCTAAGGACTGACGAGACACCGTTTCGGCGGCGACGAATCTGCAAGAACGAGACGGCACCGCGTGCCGATCGTTTGCAATCGAAGCCGGGCGGCCCGACTGCGGAAGTCGAACTGCTCGAGCGAGGGCTGTGCTTACCGTTTCCGTTCGGCAGCGAGCCGTGAGTCGATGAGTCGATCCCGATTCGCTTCGGGGGAGCCGAGGAAGTTCCGCCAGCTCTTGGCCTGTTTCAGGTAGATGTGAGCGTCGTGATCCCAGGTGAATCCCATCCCGCCGTGGTTCCAGATGTCGTCGCCGAAGACGCGGTGTAAGCGGTCGGCCGCGAAGGACTTCGTCGCGGCGGCGGCGCGCGCGGCGTCCGGTTCGTCCTCGTCGAGTGCCCACGCGGCGTAGTAGACCAGCGAGCGGGCGCTCTGCATATCGACCCACATGTCGGCCGTTCGGTGTTTGACGGCCTGGAACCGGCCGATCGGATGCCCGTACTGTTCGCGCTCGTTGCCGTATTCGGCGGAGAGCTCTACCGCCCTGTCGGCGGCCCCGACGAGCATCGCAGTCCCCGCGACGGAAAACCGATCCATCGCGGTCACGAGCGCGCTTCCGCCGCCGTGTAGCGGACCGAGCAGCGCGTCCTCGCCGACCGTGAGTCCGTCGATCGACAGCTCGTACATCGGCCGAGCCCAATCGAGGCTGTCCATCCGGGTCGCCTCGACGGCGTCGTGGTCGGTTTCGATCGCGAACAGCGAGACGCCTTCGTATCCCTGGCTCTCCCTCGTTCGCGCGGCGACGATCACCACATCGGTCTCCGCGGCGTACGGAACCAGCGTTTTCGTCCCCTCGAGTCGGAACTCGGTCGTCTCCTCGTCGCCGCGACGTTCGACTCCCATCTGAATACTGCCCGGGAGGGGTTCGGTTTCGTCGTCGTACACGGCGACGCTCATGCGGAGGTCGCCGTCGGCGACCGCCGGCAGGAACCGCGACCGCTGTTCTTCGGTGCCGAGATCGCGAATCAACGGCACGGCGACGGCCGCCGTCTCGGGGAGCGGCCCGGGCAGTGCGTATCGACCCGCAGTCTCGAGCAGGGCCGCCAGGTACACCATCCCCTCGCCGAATCCGTCGTACTCGAGCGGAACGGTGATCGCCGTGTAGTCGAGGTCGGCGAGTTCGTCCCACAGGTCGTCGATGACGTTCTCGCCGTCGATCTGTCGCCTCGCGAGGTCGATTCCGCCCTCCGATTCGATAAACTCCCGTGCGGTCTCCTGTACGCGCTCGTGTTCCTCGGTTAGTCTCGCATCCATCGTTACTCACTCCGGTGGCTCGTTTCGCTCTTGATGTCCTTCGGCAAGCCGAGCACCCGCTCGCCGATGATGTTTCGCTGGATGTCTCCCGTTCCGGCGGCGATCCACGCGCCGTACGATCGGATGTAGCCGGACGTCTCGTCGAAGGCGTTGTGACCGTTCTCCCACAGGGCCGCGGCCGGTCCCTGCAGGTTCACTGCGAAGTTGAGTAGGTCGTTTCTGAGTTCGTCGCTGACAAGTAGGTCCATCGACCCCTCCGGTCCGGGGGTTCCCGTCTCCATCTGCTCGCTCACGTTCCTGAGGTGCGTGGCCTTCGCCGCCTGAATACGCGCATCGAAATCCGCCAGTTGCTGTCGGACTCGGTCCCGTTCGATCAGTGGCGTCCCGTTTCGCGTCTCGGTTCGGCAGTACTCGAGGAGGTCCAGATACCGCTGTTCGATCGTATAGATCGACGTCGAACCGTGCTCGAACGCCGAAAGCGTCATGACGACGTCCCATCCCTGATCGATCTCGCCGACGACGAGGTCTTCGGAGGCGACCGCATCGTCGAAGTAGACCTGGTTGAAGGTCCGGTCGTCGTGTGGCTGGTGGATCGGTTCCGTGCTGATCTCGTCTTGGTCCATTTCGACGAGGAAGACGGTGAGCCCCTCGTGTTTCTTCCCAGAGTCGTCGGTTCGCGCGACGAGGAAACACCAGTCGGCGACGTGAGCGTAACTGGTCCAGATCTTCTGCCCGTTGATAATCCACTCGCCGTCGCCGTTTGGCTCCGCGCTCGTTGACAGACTCGCGACGTCCGAGCCCGCTTCCGGCTCGGAATAGCCCTGACACCAGATCTCCTCCGCACTGCGGATACTCGGGAGGAATCGCCGTTTCTGTTCTTCGGTTCCGACCTCGATCAGCGTCGGGGCGATGAGGTTGATTCCGATGAGGTTGATCTGCGGTGGCGCGTTGATTCGAGCCATCTCTTCGCGGTAGATCGCCTGCTCGATCAACGACGCGCCCCGTCCGCCGTACTCTTCGGGCCAGTGGACGCCCGCCCAGCCGTCGTCGGCGAGCGTTCGCTGCCAGTCTCGAAGGAACTCGACGCGTTCGGCGTCGTCATCGGGAAGTTCCGGATCCTCGAGCCAACCGTCCGGGGCGTTCTCCTCGAGCCACGCTCGCAATTCGCGGCGAAACGCGTCTTGCTCGTCCGTATAGCTAAAGTCCATGGTAATGCTATCCGCCTCCGATACGACCTGAACACGTCAACTCACATAATATATGTGCATTTGTCCAATCGTTTTACCGAGAGAATATCTCGAGGCTGAATCGTAGCGCCCATCCGGTACGGCTGTGGCGGATTCGGTCCGGAAACGCGAATCGGAACACCGTGACGATCAGACCGGAACGCGATTGATAGCATCGGATCTGATGACCCCGTCGCGTTAGACGCTCGAGAGAATCGTTTTGGCGGGTTCGATGATAAAAGGCGTTCCAACCGCTCCGTCGTCGGACGTACCTGAGTACTACGCGCCCTCCGGCGGCTCGAGCGCTTCCAGGACGTCAGCGACGTAGCGGTCGATATCCTCGCCCGAGACGGGATTGCCGTGGATGGGGGCGACGTACGTCACGTCGAGGGTTTCGAACAGCATTTCGAAGGCGTTACCGAGCTTCTCACGGTCGAGATAATCGATGAACGGGAGTTTGTCGAGATAGAAGTCGTCGATGTGGTCGGCGGAAACGCCACCGTCGATTTCGGCCGTCGTTAACTCGCAGTTCCCGGGGTCGTGATAGTGTCCGAACGCCTCCGCCGTGAACAGGACGCCCGACTCGTGGTCGTACGCCCACTGAGAGACCGTCACGTCGGTGAGCAACGGGTGAATACACGTGAGCGGCCGGCCGGCGAACTCGACCGGCCGGTTGAGCTGTCGAGCTTCTGCGTTCGGCAGACCGACGATTTCGGGATACCGCCCCGTGGCGGCAATGGTCTTGATCTCGCCCCACTTCGCTTCGAACGCGGGAACGTTTTCGGTGTGGGGGAGCGTCGAGTGGGTGAGTAGTACCACGTCCGGCCCGGTCCCGTCGGTGAGTCGATCGATCTCTTCGATGATCTCGTCGCGGTAGTGGCTCGATCCCGAGTCGACGAGAACGGTCCCGTCCTCGCCCTGGATCAGGTACTCGGACATGTGCATGTGGTACTCCTCGTCCGGATGGCAACTCGAGATCCAGTGGACGTCGTCGGTGAGTTTCGTCGTCATTGGTCCACCTCCGGCGGCCGCAGTATGTACTCGAGTTTGCTCTCCATGTTGCTCCGTTCACCTTCGCGAGACAGCGCCGTGACGGCCTCGAGGAAGCGGTCCAGATACGCGTCTAGATCCTCGGTCATGACCATGCCGTGGGCCGGAGCGATGACGTCGGGGTCGAACCGCTCTCTGACGTCGTCGACGGCGCGTTCGATCGCGTCGGTATCCCCGAATCGCATCCACGGAAACGCCAGTGCGTGAAACCGAAACACCTGTTCGACCGCGACGTCGCGGTCGAGTTCGCTCGCGGTTTTCACGCAGTTCGAATTTTGGTGGAGGAATCCCATCCAATCGACCGTAAACAGGGTGTTCGTCGTTCGTTCGCTCATCCACAGCGTAAACGAGTGGTCGGGGAACAGCGGCGCTTCGAACTCGACCGTGTGCGTTCCCAGGTCGATCGAATCTCCCGGTTCAACGTATCGAATCTCGTTCGGAACCTGGTCGACGTCCGCCGGCGTCTCGGCCGCGATATGATAGAGTTCGTGTTCGGCACTGTGTCCGCTTCCGTAACCGGCCGCTTCGCCGGGAACCAGTAGCGTCGCATCCGGATACGCTTCGAGGATCGTGAAGGTGTTGCCGGCGTGGTTGGCTTCCGGGTGCGAGATGGCGAGATAGTCGAGATCGTCCCCATCGAGCAACTCGTCGATCAGTTCCACGACGTGCTCGCTGTTCGGTTGTGTGAGGGTATCGAACAATAGATTCCGCTCGTCCGAAAAGAGATACGCGTTTTGACAACCGTGGACGTCCTCGTCAGGTTCGACCCACCGCTCGAGATCGAACCGTTCCAGTTCGCTGAGCGTTCCCAGCGGGAGACACTCCTGGGTCCAGTAGAGGCCATCGCTGAGTTCTCGGTATTTGGGCTTGGATACCTCCTGTGGCATGTTCTACCTATCCACACCATCTGTAAGTGCATAGTTCTTGGTATGGGTCTGGATATCTGCTCGGGACAGTCGCTATCGATCGGTCCACGTCGACCGCGTCGAAGATCGGGTTTTGAGACGGATCACGAACCCGTGCTTATCCGACGAGTGGAGCGAACGTTCGGAGCTGCTTTCGCTGGGCGTCGGTCGTGAACCTGACGGCGATCGTCTCAACGCCGGCGGCTTCGTACGCGTCGATCGTCTCTCGGACGGTTTCGATCGGTCCGAAGGCACCCTTGTCTCGAATTTGGTCGTCCGAGAGCGTCGGCCAGGCCGGATAGTACCGTTCGTAGAACGACCTGGCGGTCTCGATCGCACGGGACTCGTCTTCGTCGATGACCACGTCGAGATAGATCGCCTTGCGGAACGTATCGCTCGACCGTCCGGACTCCTCGAGCAGGGCTGCGATTTCCCCGAATCCGTCGCGATACTGCTCCGGCCCGAATCCGATTGGGAGCCAGCCGTCGCCGTGTGTGGCCAGTCGCTCCTCGATCGATCTCGGAAAGCCGTCCGACGGATCGAACGCCGCTGAGGCGACGTATATCGGCACCTCGCCGACCGGTTCGAACCCGATGCTCGCGTCCTCGAGATCGTAGTACTCCCCGTTATAGTCGACGGCGTCTCCGTTCCAGAGTTCAGTAACGATTTCGAGTAACTCGTTAGTTCTGGCCCCTCGTTCGCGGAAGGTACGATCGAGATTCGCGTACTCCGCCTCGACGTCCGGTCCGATACCGACGCCGACGCCGAGTCGGAGTCGTCCACCGCTCAGTTGATCCACTGTCGCAGCCTGATGGGCGACGTGGACCGGATTTCTCAGATCCGGCAAGTAGACGGCGGTGCCCAGGTCCACGGCTTCGGTTTCCGACGCGACGGCTGCGAGCGTCGACAGCGGTTCGTGACGCGGTTTCGCGAGGACGCTGTCGCCGACCCAGACCGAACTGAACCCGGTCGCTTCGGCCCGGCGCGCTAATCCGAGTACGTCGCTCGCCGTTTTCGCCGCCAATGCCTGTTCGTCGTCGCTCGTCAGGACCGCACCCCGCGTTGGCAATAAATAACCATAGTCCGTCATGTGACACCACACGACGACCGTGATGAAGGCTGTTCCGGTGTCAGTACTGCCTCACGATCGAGTCACCGACGACAACGGCGATTCCGGTCGGTTTCGGACGCTCCGCGAGCATCGGTAATCGGTTGCGCGCCGACAGCGTGACGCGGGTTATAGCAAGTCGGCCAGAGCCGTCATCGTCTCTTCCTTTTCGGCGTCGGTCATTCCGCCGACGAAGCCGACCCGAACCGCGTCGACGCCATCGATATCGGCGTACCGCGTCACCTGCGACCGAACCTCTGCCGGCGTCCCCGCGGCTGCGAACTCGTCGAGAACGTCCTCTGGAAGCGCTGCGGCCATCTTCTCCTGATCGCCGTCGTCCCACGCCGCTCGCACGTTTTCGACCACGTCTTCGTACCCCTGCGAAGCCACCGAATCGCCGTAGTACGGGCCGTAGGCTCCGATCAGGAACGCGATCATCGACCGCGCCTTCGTGCGAGCCTGTTCGCGGTCTTCGCTAGCGATACACCGCAGGAGCGGACTGACGCGGACGTCACTCGCGTCGCGTCCGCCGAGTTCGAGACCTCGCTCGAGGTCCGTCAACCGCTCCTCGAGTCCCGTCGGCGAGAACAGCTGGGGGACCCAGCCGTCCGCGAATCGACCGGTCAACTCCGTCGCCTTCGGGCCGAGCGTCGCGAGATCGATCTTCGGCGGCGTCTCGGGAAGCTCCCGATCGTAGGACAATCCATCGAGGTCGAAAATCTCGCCGTCGTAGGTTGCGGTTCCGTCGGTACAGATCGCCCGCACTAGCTCGAGGGTTTCGCGAAGTCGTCGCAACGGACGGTCGAACGACGTCCCGTGCCAGTGTTCGGTCAGCGCCGGCGAACTCGGGCCGAGCCCGAGCCGGTAGCGCCCGTCCGAGAGGTCGGACAAGGCGAGGCTCGTCTGAGCGAGCACCGCCGGTGACCGACCGTACGGCGAAAAGACGTCGTTCGAAATGCCGATGTCGTCGGTTCGATCGGCGATCAGCGAGAGCGTGGGAACGATGCTCCACCCCGTCGCCTCGCCCATCGAAACGCGACTGTATCCGAGTTCTTCCGCCCGACGGGCTCGGTCGACGATCGTCCCGTGGGTGTCGTGATCGCCGGTCATCACGACCAGATCGAGGGCCGCGCTCATGCGTTGTCTCCTCCGTTGAAATTCGTTTCACACCGGAACATCACCCGTACTTCCAGTCGATCGATTATAAACATACAGGCCTACCGACCCGTTTATCCGTCGTTCATCGCCTCTCTCGATAACATACCGCGCTTGCGATCGATTTCGATACCTGAATTCACAGCCCTGCACGTCCGAATTCGAGCCGCCAGCGAACGCTACGAGCGTTTCGCGTAAAGCGCGGCGTCGACACCAGTGATCGATCCGAGACGAAGCACGAGCCAAAGCCCACCTGAAACTGCCGACAACCGCGATACGATGCGGTCGCTCGATCGAGATCGGCGGCATCCTCGATGGCTGAGGCCACGTGACACAGACTCGTGTCCGTGAACATCGTTCGCGGACCGAATCGGAAAGCAGCCGACTCATTTCGTCGAACAGCAGCTATATATCGCCGGCTGTTCCATTCAACTGATATGCGCGCTGCAGCGTTCACCGGAATCGGTAGTACGGAGCACGTCGAAGTCGAATCGTTCGCCGATCCCGAGCCGAGTTCCGGAGAGGCGGTGCTCGAGGTCGAGGCCTGTTCGATCAACCACCACGATCTGTGGATCCTCCGCGACGGCTTCCGGGTGGACGAGGAACAGTTGCCGTACATCGCCGGGATGGACGTTGCCGGTACCGTTTCGGCGGTCGGCGACGGTGTCGACGGCGTCGAGCCCGGAGATCGCGTCCTCCTCTGTCCGAACCAGACCTGCGGCTCCTGTCGTTACTGTCGGGACGGTCCGGAGACCCTCTGCGAACGGTTCGACCTCTATCACGGCGGCCTCGCGGAGTACGCGGCGGTGCAAGCCGACCGGCTCATTCGCCTCCCCGACGGCGTCGACCCGGCGGAGGCGGCGGCGATTCCCGTCGCGTATATGACGGCGTTTCGAATGCTCACGGAGGCCGAAGTCGGTCCGGGTGACCTCGTGTTCGTCCCAGGCGCGACCGGCGGCGTCGGCGTGGCGGCCGTCCAACTCGCCGATATCCTCGGCGCACGGACGATCGGGACGTCGACCTCGCGGGAAAAACTCGATCGGCTCGAGACGCTCGGTGCCGATCACGTCGTCGAATCCGGTGACCCTGACGAGTTACGCGAAGCGGTTCTCGAAATCGGCCGCGTCGACGTGACCATCAATCACCTCAGCGGTCCGTATTCGGAGGTAGGAGTGAACGTCCTGCGACGCGGCGGACGAATGGCGGTCTGCGGACAGACGGCCGGGCCGACCTCGACGTTCACCATGGGCGACCTCTTCCTCAATCACAAGCGAATCATCGGGAGTACGATGGGAACGCAGTTGGATCTCGAGCGCCTCGTCGACCTCGTCAAAGACGGTCGACTCGAGCCGGTCGTCCACGAGCGATATCCGCTCGAAGATGCCGACCGCGCATTCGCCGACATGGACGATCGGAACACGGTCGGCAAACTCGTCGTCGAGCCCTGAAAGTTCGCAGACGCGTAGACGGTCGCGAAGGACCTCGGTGAGGGGAGAACTCGGGCGACGTTTCAATCGGAGATGTTGTCCAATTCGAGCCAATCGTTGCTACGTCCGGTTCCGAAGGCGTACGGGAGGAACGCTTCGGGGTCGACGGTGGTCACGTTCTCCTGGGTCGAACGCAAGTCTGCTTCGGTGTACGACGCTCCGAGAACCGTTTCTATTTCGAGTTCCCCCAACGGGCTGTCGGAACCGTTTCCCAACGAGACCGACCCGGAACCGGTTTCGAACGTGTGGAGGTCGCTCTCGAGCGTAACTCGGACCAGCGTCGGATCGAACTGGAACCCTCGTCCGGTCACGTCGGGGAGTGCCTTGTAGTGGTAGATCGTCTGTGAATTCGGATCGGGTTGCCGGTTCGTTTTCATGGTCGCATCGATTTCGATGAGCGACTCGTTTCGCCGGGAGACTCGTCCATGAACCTCGTTTCCGGCACGCTCGAGCGAGATATCGGCCTTTTTCTTCGGCTCGCCGAACAACTCTCGTCCCCACGTGATCGCGGCCTCCGTCGACATCGGCATGGTCAGACAGTACTCTCCGACGCGGCCGTCGTGGTGCGCTCGAACGTAGACTCCGGCGCCGTGGAACGAGCCGACGCAGTTACTCCGTCCGACGTCGACCACGTCTACCCGGACTATCGGCTCTTCGGTCGGTTCCAGACCGGGCGGAAGGATCCGATCGACCGTCGACTCGCGAGTCAGGAACCTGATCGCCACCTGCTTCGCGTCGTAAAAGCGGTTCTCTGCCATCCGCTCCTGAATCGCCTCGACCTCGTCTCGGGATCGAACAAATCCGGACATAGTCTGCGGTTATCGGCCCGGATATTAACGCTTTGGCTCGCCCGGATTCCTCGGTACCCACCGCTCTCGGCTGCTCTTTGCGTTGTATTGCCTCCCCTCTTTGTCCGCAAAACATCGCTGGATACCCTATTCGAGTCAGTACTGGAACGGTTCGCTAGATCGGTCGACGATCTCCTCGAATTGTCGAGTCCGACTGGATGTGACCCGCCGCTCATACCTTTGATCGTTTGTGTCGCGCCTACAGGGCCCCCTCACCCCAACATATATCAGACTGTTCGTTGTCACTTCTGATGAACGTCATATGTATACACTTGGCATGGACATCGGCGGGACCTTCACCGACTTCACGCTGGTCGACCGGGAGTCGGGGTCGGTCACCATCGATAAGGAGCCGACGACGCCGGCGAATCCGGCGGAGGGGGCGCTGACCGGGGCCCGTCGGATCCTCGACGAGAACGACGTCTCGTTCGACGATCTCGACACAGTCATTCACGGCACGACCCTCGTCTCGAACACGCTCATCGAAGGCACGGGAGCGACGACGGGGCTGCTCACGACCGAGGGAATCCGCGATACGCTCCAACTCCGGCGCGGGTCGCGCTACGACATGTTCGACTGGGAGATGGAGTATCCCGACCCGCTGGTCCCCCGCCAGCGCCGTCTCGAGTTGGACGAGCGCCTAACCGACGACGGCGAGGTAGTCGAACCGCTCGACGAGGAGGAAGTCCGCGAGCGGACTCGGACGCTTGTCGAGGACCACGGCGTCGACTCCGTCGCCGTGTCGCTGTTGCACTCCTACGAGTCCGACACCCACGAGCGCGCCGCGGCCGAGGTCATCGAAGACGAGTATCCCGACCTGAACGTCTCGCTCTCCGCGGACGTCGTTCCCGTCATCAGAGAGTACGAGCGAACGTCGACGACCGTCATCAACGCGTACGTCGCACCCGTCGTAGCGGACTACCTCGAGTTCCTCGGTTCCGAGCTTCAGTCCGAGGGGTTCGCGGGCGAGGTCTACATGATGACCTCGTCGGGCGGTATCGTCGACGTGCAGACGGCGAAGGCGGAACCGATCCGACTCGTCGAGTCCGGTCCGGCGGCGGGCGTCCTCGCCTCGCGCATCTTCGGCGAGAACCACGGCAACGACGACGTGTTCTCCTTCGACATGGGCGGCACCACGGCGAAGGGATCGGTCGTCGAGGACGGCGACATCCGCATGAAGTACGAGACCGACGTCGCCCGCGTCCACCGGTTCAAGGAGGGGAGCGGCTACGACCTCGTCTCGCCGCTCATCGATCTCACCGAGATCGGCGCCGGCGGGGGATCGATCGCCTCCGTGAACGACGTCGGACTCGTCGAAGTCGGTCCCGAGTCGGCCGGCTCCGATCCCGGTCCGATCTGTTACAATCAGGGCGGCGAGGAGCCGACTGTGACGGACGCTTCGCTCCTGCTCGGCTACCTCGACCCCGAGAACTTCTACGGCGGCCGGATGGAGCTGGCGGCGGAGCGCACTGAGTCGATATTCGCCGAGACGCTCGCCGATCCGCTCGACCTATCGGTGACCGAGGCCGCCTGGCGCGTGTTCGAGGTCGTCAACGAGAACATGGCCACGGCGTTCCGCCGCTACGCCGCCTCCCGCGGCATCGACACTCGCGGACTCTCGATGACGGCGCTCGGCGGCGCCGGCCCCTCGCACGCGTTCCGCGTGGCCAGGAAGCTCGACATCGACGAGGTCGTCTGTCCGTACGGTGCGGGCGTCGGGTCCTCGATCGGGCTCACCGAAGCGCCGCGCATGTACGAAGCCAGTTCGACGAGCCAGGCCGTCCTCGCGTCGCTGACCGCCGAAGACTTCCGGCGACAGTTCGATGCGCTCCGCGACGAGGCCGCGGCGGTACTCGAGCGGGCGGGCATCGATCCGGACGAGACCGAGGCGTCTCTCAGCCTCGACATGCGCCACGTCGATCAGGGTCACGAGATCAAAGTGCCCCTCGAGGGACGTGCTATCGACGACGTGACGCCCGACGTCGCTCGCGAGGCGTTCGAACGGACTTATCAGGAGACGTTCAACCGCGAGACCCTGGAGTTCCCCGTCGAGGTACTCACGTACCGGCTCGAACTCGCCGAGGCCGATCGCACCGCCGAAACCGCACAGATCGCCGTTCCTGAGGGCGGGAGCGACGAACCGAACGGCCGCGACGTCTACTTCGGCCCCGAGGACGGAACGATCGCGACCGACGTCTACCGCTGGGACGGGCTCGAGGCGGGCCAGACGATCGACGGCCCCGTCGTCGTCGAGGCCGACCAGACGACGGTCGTCGCCGATCCCGACTCGAGCGTCAGCGTGGCTGACAACTACGACATCACTATCGAACTATGAGCGAGACAGACGACACCGACACGGCTGATTCGGCCGGCTTAGAGACTCAGGTGCTGTGGAACAGGCTCCAAGCGACCGCCGACGAGATGTACGACGCCGCCGAGCGGCTGGCGTACTCCTTCTCCATTCGGGAGGGAGCCGACGCCTCGACGGCGGTCATGACGGCCGACGGCGATGCGATCGGCCTCTCCGACCAGTCCGTCCCCGTTCTCTCGGGGGCGCTGTCTCGGACGACGCGGATCATTCTCGAGGATCACTTCCCGCCGGAGACGCTGGAACCGGGCGATACCGTCATCACGAACGACCCCTGGATCGGCGGCGGTCACCTGTCGGACGTGGTCGTCCTGAACCCCGTTTTCCACGACGGTGATCTCGTCGGAATCGTGGGCAGTCTCGGTCACACCGACGACGTCGGCGGGAACCGCGGCGGCTGGTCGACCGATGCGGAACAGGTGTACGAGGAGGGGATCCTGATTCCGCCGACGAAGCTCTACGAGGCCGGCGAGCGAAACGACGCGGTCGACTCCATTATCCGGAGCAACGTCCGGATCCCCCACCAGGCGCTCGGCGATCTCGAGGCGTTGCGATCAGGGAACACGGTCGGCGAGGAACGCGTTCGCGAAATCGTCGACGAGCGGGGCCCCGAGACGTTCGACCGCGTCGCGAGCGAGGTCATCGACCGGACCGAGCGCGCACTGCGCGAGAAACTCGCCGACCTGCCCGACGGCACGTACGAGGACTCGATCGAGTTCACCATCGCCGACCACGACCTCGAGATTCACGTCGCCGCGACGATCGACGGCGACGCCCTCGAGGTCGACTTCGCCGGGACGTCGGCGCAGGTCGAGGGCGGGATCAACTGTCCGTTCGGGAACATCATCACCATCACCGAGTACATCGTGAAGTGCATGCTCGTTCCCGATCTGCCGAACGCGGAGGGGTTCTTCCGGCCCATCGAGGTGACCGCACCGGAGGGATCGATCCTCAACTGCGATCGGCCGAAGGCGACGATGGGGCGCCACCTCACCTACTCGCGGGCGGAGGACGCGCTCATTCGCGCGTTGGGACAGGCCGTCCCCGAATCGGCGCTCTCCGAGATGGCGGGCATTCAACTCGCGCCGTTCTCGGGCGCCGACGAGAACGGCGACGAGTTCATCGCCGTGGGCGGAACGGCCGGCGGCCTCCCGCCCAGCGCCGACAAGGACGGAATCCCCGGCGTCTACTTCCCGTACAACGGACAGAACACCCCTATCGAGATGTTCGAACGCTACAGTCCGCTCCGATGGGAGGAGACGGCGTTAGTTCCCGACACCGAGGGGGCCGGCGAGCATCGGTCTGGCCCTGCGATGCGGACGTCGTACCGCAACCCGACCGATCGGCCGGTGTACTTCGCGCTCACTTCCGGCCGCGCCGACCGCGATCCGTCTGGCTTCCGCGGCGGTCGATCGGGGAAACGGGCGACGACGGCCTCCTCGAGCGACGGAAAAGAGGTTCCGCCGAACGGCCCCGGCACGCTCGAGCCCGGCGAGACGCTCACGCTCGTCTCCGCGACGCCCGGCGGCTACGGCGATCCCGAGGACCGCGATCCCGAACGCGTCGCGGCGGACGTCGAGCGGGGGCTGATTTCGGAAGAGCGCGCTCGAGACGTCTACGGATACGACCCGGCCGACGAGTCATGAAATTCGGCGGCTTCGTCGCGAGCGACTCCGTCGCCGACGCGAGAGACTACGCCCGCTCGCTCGAGGCGTGGGGCTGGGACACCCTCTGGGCGATCGACTCCCAGCAGCTCTACACCGATCTGTACGTCACGCTCGCGGCGTGTGCGACGGCGACCGACGAACTGACGCTCGCGCCCGGCATCACGAACCCGAAGAGTCGGCATCCGTCGGTGACGGCGAACGCGATCGCCTCGCTCGACCAGCTCGCCGACGGCCGAACGGTGCTCGGCATCGGCGCCGGCGACAGCGCCGTCTACTCGGTCGGACAGCAGCCGGCGACCGTCGAGGAGCTAGCGGAGAGTGCGACGAAAATCCGCAGTCTGCTTCGCGGCGAGGAAGTCACGTTCGGCGGCGAGCCGTTCCGCCTCGAGTCGCGACGACGCGACGTGTCCGTATACGTCGCTGCGGAGGGCCCGAAGACGCTGCGGATGGCCGGCGAGGTGGCCGACGGCGTCATCTTCGGCGGCGGTCCGAACCCCAAGACCGTCGAGGAACTCGGGCTGGCGAACGTTCGCAAAGGGGCCGAACGGGCCGGGCGGTCGCTCGAGGACCTCGATATCGTGACGCTCACGCCGACTTGCGTCGCGGAAACCAAAGCGAGAGCCGTCGAGAAACTCAAACCGGTCATCGAACCGATCGCCTACCACAACTTCACGTTCTCGGTCGCGGAAGCGCCCGACGACGTGCAAGCCGACCTCCGCGCGCTCGTCGACGCTCACGATATGCAGGAGCACGGCGACGAAGAGGCAGACGCGCTCGAGGACATCGACGACGAGGTGTGGGAGTATCTCGGCGACCGCTTCGCGGTCGCGGGACCGCCCGAGGCGTGTCGAGAGCGACTGCGAGCGCTCGAAGAACTCGGCGTCGATCACGTCATGTGCCTGTTTCCGCCCGACCGAACCGCGGAGAACGAGCGGTTTCACGACGAGGTGCTCGCGGATTCCGCGCTCGGTCCCTGAGAGCACCCGTCTCGATTTCCGTTTCGTAGCGACTGTGCGTTACACGGCGTCGAACGCCCGTCCGGGGTACTCGAGGTACTCGGCGAGTCGCTCGAGGAACGCGCCCGAATCGGCCCCGTCGAGCACGCGGTGGTCGATCGTGAGACTGAACGTGATCGCGCGCTCGAAGTCGACGTCGCCGTCGCGCTCGACCGGAATCGGCTTGCGCCGACCCAGTGCGAGGATCGCGACCTGCGGCGGGTTGATGATCGAGTAGGAGACGTCCATGTCGAAGACGCCGACGTTGGTGACGGTGAAGGTCCCGCCCCGGAGGTCCGACGACGTGTGCTCGTTCTCGAGGACCGTCTCGACGAGTCGCTGCCGCTCCGACGCCAGGTCCTCGAGGTCGCGGTTCGGCACGTCGTCGATAACCGGCACCATGAGCCCGTTCTCGCTGTCGACCGCGTAGCCCACGTTAACCTCGTCGATGAGGCGGTGTTCGCCGTCCTCGAAGTGGGCGTTGAACTCCGGGAGATCCTCGAGCGTTCGGCCGACGAAGTGGAGGATGAGGTCGTTCAGTGAGACGTCGACGCCCTTCTCCTCGAGTCGGTCCCTGACCTCTTCGAGCCGTTCGATGCCGATATCGCGCGTCCCCATGACGTGGGGCTTCTCTCGAGCGCTCCGGCTCAGGCGCTCCGCGATCGTCTTCCGCGCGCCGGTGAGTTCCCGCGATTCCGTCACGGTGAGCCCGTCGGTGGTCTGCTCGTCGCTCGCGGCCGCCGACGCGTCGGGACCGTCGGCGTCGGCACCGCCCGCGAACGCTTCGACGTCACCTTCGGTAATCGCTCCCTGCGGGCCCGTCCCGTCGATCCGAGATAAGTCGACGCCGTCCTCCTCGGCGCGGTGTTTCGCCCGCGGCGTCGCCTTGACGTCGTCCGTCGCGGACGCGGCATCGGAATCGGACTCGTCGCCGCCCTCTGCTGACGCTCCGTCACCGCTCCCTGCCGACGATCCGCCGCTCTCGAGGTAGTCCTCGATGTCGCCCTCGGTGACCGCGCCCTGCGGTCCGGTTCCATCGATTTCCGCCAGATCGACGTCCGCGTCGTTGGCGCGGCGCTTGGCGCGCGGCGTCGCCTTGACGTCCGTGGTCACCGGTCCGCCGTCGGCTTCCGCGCCGTCCGCGGATCCGGTGTCCGGGGCCGACGACGCCTCGCCGGCGTCCGCCGGCCGCTCGTCGCTTTCTCCGTCCTCGAGTTCCGACAGCGACGGTGCCGATTCCCCCTCCTCGCCGATCACCGCGAGCGGTTTCCCGACTTCGATCGCGATCTCTTCGCCCTCCTCGACGTACTGCGCGAGCAGGACTCCGCTCGCGGGCGCCTCGATTTCGGCGCTTGCCTTCTCCGACTCGAGGACGGCGACGACGTCCCCCGTCTCCACTCGATCGCCCGTATCGGCCTCCCAGGCGACGAGATCTCCGTAGTCACTCAGCCCGAGCTTCGGAATCCGTACTACGTCTACCATGTTTGGTACCATGGTTCACCCTTCTATTTAAACTCTCACCCGATTCGATCCCCGTTCGTCCGCGAGTGCCGGGATGCCGAGCGCTCGCGTCGCCGCCGGTCTCCGCGCTCCGTCGCGACTCCGGTCCTCGAGACGAGAGGTGGCGACCGGAGAAGCGCGTTCCCCGGTCGCCGGTCGCCCGTTCGCTAGAAGAGCGATTCGATCCCGTTCGCGATCCGGTCGGCGGAGGGCAGCGCCTCCTGCTCGAGGGGCGGACTCAGCGGAATCGGGATGTCCTTCACGCCGATAGTCTTCGGCGGCGCGTCGAGGCTGAAGAAGTCGTTCTCGACGATCTCGTTCGCGATGTGGCCCTGCGTCCCGTATCGCTCGACGGTCTCGTCGACGACGACCAGTCGCCCCGTCTTCCGGACGCTCTCGGCGATCGTCTCGGTGTCGAGCGGGGCGAACGTCCGAGGGTTGACGATCTCGACGTCCGCATCGACCTCGGCCGCGGCTTCCTTCGCGCGGTGGAACATGAGTTGGGTCGCCACGACGGTGACGTCCTCGCCGTCCTCCTCGACCGCGGCTTCCCCGAGCGGGAGCGTGTACTCCTCGTCTGGCACTTCGCCTTTCGTCTCGCTCAGCATCTTGTGGGGGAGGAAGAAGACCGGGTTATTGTCCCGGATGGCGCTCTTGAACAGCCCCTTCGCGTCGTAGGGCGTCGTCGCGGTGACGACGACCCACCCCGGTACGTTGCCGAGCCAGGAGTGGACGGACTGCGAATGCTGTGCGCCCGCACCGATTCCGGCCCCGGACGGCGCGAAGATGGTAAGCGGCGCTTCGATCTGGCCGCCGCTGACGTAGGGCTGTTTCGGGATCTGGTTGAAGACTTCGTCACCGGCCGTCGCCGCGAAGTCAGCGAACTGCAGTTCCGCGACGGGCCGAATCCCGCCGACGGCAGCGCCGAGGGCCATTCCTGCGATCCCGATTTCGGACAGCGGCGTGTTCCGCACTCGGTTCCGACCGTGTTTCTCGTACAACCCCTCCGTTTCGCCGAAGTTGCCGCCGAACTCCTCGACGTCCTCGCCGAACAGGATGACCTCCTCGTCCCGTTCCAGTTCCTCGTCTATCGCCTCCGCGATCGCCTGCACGTACGTGATCTCTCGTGTCATTGTTCCTCACCCTGCCCGTAGAGGGGCAGCTGGTAGACGTGATCGTAGGCCGCTTCCGGCTCCGGTTCCGGGCTCTCGCGAGCGAACTCGACGGCCTCCTCGACCTCCGCTTCGATGTTCGCGACCATGTCCTCGAGTTCGTCCTCGGTGATGACGTCGTTCTCGAGCAGCCGCTCCCGATAGTTCTCGATCGGATCCTTCTCCTCTTTGGCCCGCTCGTAGGCCTCCTCGTCGCGGTAGGTCTCCTTGTCCCCTTCGAAGTGGGGAACGAGACGGACGACGCGGCTCTCGATGACCGTCGGTCCCTCGCCGTTGCGGGCGCGCTCGATCGCCTCGGCGACCGTGTGGTACACTTCCTCGACGTCGCTCCCGTCGATGCTCTCGGTCGGCATGTTGTGCGGAATTCCGTAATCCGAGAGGTGGTCCGGCGACAGCGATTCGGCGGGCGTCGAGATGGCCCACTCATTGTTCTCGATGATGAACACGACCGGCAGGTCCCAGTAGGCGGCGAAGACGAGCGCCGTGTGGAACGAGCCGCGACTCGTCCCGCCGTCGCCGATGGTCGTCACCGCCACGTTGTCGGTCCCTTTCATCTCCTCCGCCAGCCCGAGTCCGACGGCGGGATTCTGCCCGGAGCCGATCGTCGCGGCGTGTCCGTACAGCCTCCGATCGACGTCGGAGACGTGCATCTGGCCGCCGTGGCCCTTGTTCGATCCCCCGACGCGTCCGTAGAGCTCCGCCATGATCTCCGGTAGCGGTACGCCCTTCGCGATATACTGGCCGATCAGTCGCGCACCGCCGACGGCCAGCCAGTCGTCGTCCCGCATCGCGGCGCCCATGCCGACGTGCGATCCCTCGTGGCCGCCGCTGAGGTGAACGAATCCCGGAATCTCCCCCTCTCCGAACCGCTCTTTCGTCTCCTCCTCGAAGATATCGATGCGGAGCATCTCCTCGAGGAGATCTCTCGCCGTGTCGTCGTCGACGCTAACGTTCTGTGTCATTCGATCCCACATCTAAGGGTGTTTCAGTCTACTGCATAAATCTACCCCCGATGAGCGTCATCGCGATAGCACCGCTGGCGGATCTCTCCGCGAATTCCGTGTGGCAGACGATCGAGCGGCCGGGAGCGCTCGAGGCGTACTTTCTTATAGAATAACCGTGTTACCGGAACGCATGCGAGGATTGCACGGAAAGACTGCAGTCGTTACCGGCGGTGCGTCCGGGATCGGCCGCGCGACGGCGCACCGACTGGCCGAGGAGGGCGTCGACGTGGTCGTCACTGATATCGACGACGAACGAGGCGAAGAGACCGTCGAGCGGATCGACGCGAACGAGGCGGCCGACGGGACGGCCGAGTTCCGATCGCTCGACGTCAGCGACTACGATCGGTTCGAGGAGTGTCTGGACGCCGTCGCCGAGGACTACGACGGATTGGACGTCCTGTTCAACAACGCCGGTATCGGCGAGGCGCGGTCCTTCCGCGAAACGACGCGCGAACACAGGGACGAACTGATCGACGTGAATCTCAAGGGTGTCTGGAACGGCTGTCACGCCGCGCTCCCGCTGTTCGAGGCGGACGACGGCGGCGTGATCATCAACACGTCCTCGATGGCGGGATGGAAGCCGGCCCCGATCACGTCCTACGCGCTCACGAAGGCGGCAGTGCTGCACTTCACGCGGTCCGTCGCGGGCGAATTCGCACAGTACGACGTTCGCATCAACGCCGTCTGTCCCGGTCTGATCGACACGGCGATGACCGACGAGTGGTACTCCGAGGAGGAACAGGAGGCGATGCGCCGGCAGACGGCGCTCGACCGCTGGGCCGATCCCGACGAAGTCGCGTCCTGCGTCGCCTTCCTCGCCAGCGAGGACGCGTCGTACGTGACCGGTCGGGCGCTGAAAGTCGACGCCGGCTACGTGTGACCTCCTCTCCCCTCCTTACTCGCCGCTGACGCGGCTCGTTCGTTACGGACGGGCATCCGATTGATGTTGTAAGAAACGGTCTCTGCCACCCCTCCTCCGTCAATCGTCGGCGCGGACGTCCTCGGACGGCTCGTCGAAGTACTCCGCTTCGCGGGCGGCTTTGCGTTCCCGTCGCTGTTTCTGTGCCTCCTCGGACATCATCCCCGTGTGCCAGTTGACGCCCTCGTCCGTCTCGAGGGTGACGGATACCACTTCGTCGATGGTGCCGACCCGCTCGTCGATCTCTTCGACGAAGTAGGGGAGTTGCATGCAGAAGGGCGTGGTAAGTCGCATCGAGACGGTGACGTGGCCCTCGTCGACGTCGATCTCGTCGAGGAGGCCCATTTCGATAATACTGAGATCCGTCCCGTTGGCCGCGCTACACGGATCGACGACCTCGTCCAGCCGCTCGCGAATTCGGTTCTCTAGGGCGGACATCACGCCACCTCGGCGTTCGTCGTCGAGTACGGGTCCGCGAGTTCCCCGTCCGCTCGCGCACTACTGAACTCGTCGTCCTCGATACGCGTACGGGCCTCGTCGATATCGAGATCGATGAGATTCGCGTAGTTCTCTCCGAGGATCTTCCGCTTGTGATCGTCGGTGATCTGGGGGAGTTCGCCCATCATACTGGTGTTCTTGCGGACCGCCTCGGAGAACTCGAAATCGCGGAACGCTTCGAGTTGCGGCCGCGGGTGGACGGACATCGCTCCCGAACTCCAGAACAGCCGGTCCATTCCGTCCTCTCCGAGGAAGCTGATCAACTCGGCGAGCAACTCGCCGAACCGCCGTTCGTTACCGAGTAGAATTGCCGGCAGTCCCTCCAGATTCACGTAGACGTTCGGGAAGCGAGCGAGCTGCCAGGCGGTCTCCTCGGTGAACGAATAACCGCCGTGGACGATACTGAACGTGAGATCGGGGAAGCTCTCGGCCGCCTCGTCGACGTCGCCGGGGTGATACGGTCCCCGCGGGACGGGTCCGAAGGGAATTGCTTTGTGAATGTCGATGAGTTCGATGCCGAGATCGTGCGCCTTCTCGAAGACGGGAAACGCGACCTCCGGATCACCCATGCTCCAGCCTTCGTGATGATCCTCGCTCCAGTGGGACGGATAGAGTTTGATCCCGAGCGGATCGAAGTCCCGAACTTGCGCCTCGAGTTCGTCCTCCCACTCGTCTCGGAGCGGATCCACGCAGGCGTACGAACGGAACCGGTCGGGCCATCGGTCCACGACCGCACCCGCTTTGTCGTTGGCGACCAGCCCGTCGTGGAAGGCGTACATCGGTACCGGATGGAACGTCGCCATGTCCGTGTAACTCTCCTCGAACAGCATGGTCGCCGTCTCTTCGACGCCCCAATCCCGCACGAAGCCCTCCGTGGTGAGCGTGTACTCGTCGGCGACGACGGCCGACACGTTCCCGAAGAGCATCTCCGTGATCCCCTCGGCGTGTTGTTCGTTACGGTAGTTCGACGGGGACATGTTGTACGAGTGCGTTACCGCGTCGTACACGAACGTCTCCTCAAGGTCTAACATGGGCACTCTCCGTTTCGGCCTCGGTTTCTTCGCTCGCACTCACACCGAATATGACAGTAGTATGTGACGCCATACCTGTGTATTGTTAACGTACAACCATTAATAACTTCGGACGAGGTTCGGATAATGAGCCGGGAGACACGGTCATCACAGGAGCCGAGATTCGATGTACCCTCCAGAAACCGGTACCAACGGGTAGCAGCGGGGAACGCTCTAGGGATTCGACCGCCGAAGGACCGACGACGGTCACCGAAGCGAGCCGTCGCCGCTAGACTCGCTCGAGGATCGTCGCGATGCCCTGGCCGAAGCCGATACACATCGCCGACAGCGCGGTGTCCTGACCGGTCCGCTCGAGTTCGTGGGCCAGCTTGGTCAGCAACATCGCCCCGGTCGCGCCCAGCGGGTGGCCGTGGGCGATCGCACCGCCGTTGACGTTGACGTCCTCCCAGGACGCGCCCGTCTCCTCGAGCCAGGCGGCGACGACCGATGCGAAGGCCTCGTTCACCTCGAAGAGATCGATGTCGCCGACGGTCATGTCGGCCTTCTCGAGGACCCCCTCGGTGGCCGGAATCGGCCCTTTCAACATCGTGATGGGGTCGACGCCGACGACCTCGGTCTGACGAATGCGGGCCATCGGTTCCCAACCGTGTCTCTCGGCGGCTTCCTCGCTTGCGATCAACAGCGCGGCCGAGCCGTCGACGATCCCCGAGGCGTTGCCAGGATGGTGGAAGCCCTCGCCCTCCTCGCGGAAGGAGAGGGGAAGATCGGAGAGCGTATCCATGTCGGTGCCGGGACGGGGATGTTCGTCCTGCTCGACGACGACCTCCTCCCCGTCGAGTTCGGTCTCGACCGGCGTGATCTGGTCGTCGTAGCGACCCTCGTCCCAGGCTTCCTTCCAGCGCTGCTGGGAGTCGACGGCGATTTCGTCGAGTTCCTCGCGCGTGAAGCCGTACTCCTCGGCGATGCGCTCGGCCCCCTCACCCTGGTGGGTCCGCTCGTCGAAGTGCTCGAAATACGTGTCCGTTAGCCCGCCGTCGTCGGAGCCCATCGGGACGCGGGTCATGTGTTCGACGCCGCCGGCGATGAGGACGTCGTGCTGGCCGGCCATGACGTTCGACGCGGCGAAGTTAGCCGCCTGCTGGCCCGACCCGCACATCCGGTTGAGTTGAACCCCCGGGACGATATCGCCCCAGCCGGCGACCATCGGCGCGAGCCGGGCGATGTTGAGTCCCTGTTCGTCCATCGGCGTCACGCAGCCGTAGATGACGTCTTCGATCGTTTCCGGCTCGAACCCGTTGCGCTCGCGGAGTGCCGTTAGGGGTTCTGCAGCGAGATCCTGGGGATGCGTGTCGCGGAACGATCCGTCACGTTTGCCAAACGGTGTCCGTACTGCGTCGACGATAACTGCGTCTTTCATTGACACGGGTACTGCTATCATTCGCGGCGATAAGAGGCTTTGCCTGTACCTCGTTGCTCATTTCCCAGTAGGGGAGGCACACGGTTGTAACCGTGTACGGATGTCGGTCATCTCGATTTCGTCGTTCGATCATCCCTGTGACGACGTAGGAGACAGCGACTTCGTCGCGCTGGTTCGTCTACGTGAACACGTAAGAAAATATCCGGGACCGAATAGGAATCGATCGACAGCATCCAGGTACAGGTACCGACGCCGTATCACGAGTTTGCAACCCTTTCACGCTCGATTGTCGCTGGATTGTTCCGGCGGACAGTTTCGAACGCTCGTCGAGATACCCGGTCTCAAAAGATTCATTTTGAGTGTACAACACGAGCGAACTTCCGACCGTCCAACAGGAGCGACGGTGCCGTAAGTAGTACAAAGCCGCGAACGTGTTATACTGCTGAGAAAACATACAAACGGACGGAGCCCACACTTTGTAATGCATACGCATGCCAGAGATGATCACACTCTCTCCTGTAGAGCAGGTACCGTCAGACTCGAGGGTGTACCACTACGACGAACTTCCAGAACGCGCAAAAGAGTGTTTGCCCTGTTTGGTTGAAGTCGACGAGGGTGATGTGGCGGTTCCTGAACGAATCTGCGCCGCGTTCGAATCGTACGATATCGTCAAGTTCACTGACTACTATCGAATCACGGTCCGCGAAGAACCGGCGTCGACTCCGAATGTTCGCTAACTACTCCGATCGGAATCTCGAGAGGGTCGCATCCCGATACGCACCTCATCGTCGCACCTAGTAGTCGGTTCGGTATCTCGCATCGTGCGATCTCCTGTGGTATATACAAGGCCGTACAATCCGATATTCAACGGTCCCCATTCGCTCCACCCAGCAGTTTCCGACGCTGTGAAGAAATCAATCACCTCTCCTCGTATCGCTTCACCCCGTATTCATCCAGTATTCGGAACCCTCAGTTAGCGGGTTCGGCTGCCTCCAGTCGGTCTCGGAGGGCAGTTTTGACGATCTTCCCGACCGGGTTCCTCGGGATTTCGTCGACGACTTCCAGTCGCTCCGGTCGCTTATAAACGGCGACATCGTCACCCATGTACTCCGTGATGTCTTCAAGTTCGAGTTCCGTGTCGGGTTGCGGTACGGCGAAGACCGCGACGCGCTCTCCGAGGTCGTCGTGGGGTTCGCCGACAACGGCCGCGTCCGCCACTTTCGGGTGTTCGATGACGATGTTCTCCACTTCTTTCGCGCTGATCGTGAACCCACCCCGGATGATGACGTCTTTTTTTCGGTCGAAGAAACTCATGTAGTCGTCTTCTTCGACCCGGAACAGGTCACCGGTGTGGAAGTACCCGTCTTCGTCAAACGCGTTTTCGGTGAGTTCGGGTTGGTTGTAATAGCCCGCCATGAGCCCCGGCCCCTGAAACGCGACCTCACCAACCTCGCCGGGTTCCGTCAACTCGTCGCCGCTTTCCGGATCGACGATTCGTATGTCGACGGTATCGATCCGCGGGTCGTCGATTCCCCAGTCGACATCCGCTGCGAATCGCGGGAAATCCGTCGCACGCCGCTCCAACGGTGTCGTCTTCGGGCCGCTGATGGCGGAGGTACCCTCATTTTGACCCCAGATATTGATAATTTCGATCCCCCATCGCTCGTCGAACTCCTGCATCGCCCATTCCGACGGCGCAGCTGATCCGGTTGTGATCGTTTCGACGCTGCTCAGATCGAACTCGTCGACATCAGGGTGTTTGAGCAATTGGTTCAGCATCGTCGGTACTAGAATAGTAAACGTGACGCCCTCGTCTTGCATCTGCTCTACCATGAGCCCCAGATCGATCGGGTGGTGGAGTACGAGCGTACCGCTCGTGAGCAGCCACGGGACATAGTTCACACCGAGCGCTGTCATGTTGACTAACGGCGCCGCACAGAGAACGACATCACCCTCGTTCATATCGCAAAGCGGTGGTGTCGGATTCGACTGCCAATTGTTGTGCGTCATCGGACACGCCTTCGGATCCGCAGTCGTCCCGGACGTCCACTGAAGATTGAACACCTCGTTGGCACCGATCTCGATATCTTCTAATGCCGATGTATCCGGATCGGCGGTCGCAAACTCCTGAATATCCGAAAGCGAGAGGATCCGCTCGAGCGTTTCGGAATCCTCTGCGAACGCCGTCGCCATCTCGACGTGATCGAACCCGTTGAATTCCTGCGGACCCACGTAGGCGACGGCGTCCGTTACGCCGACTACGTGCTCGAGTTCGTGTCGGCGCCATTGAATCGGCATCGGCGACGTGATCGCTCCCGCCCTAGCGACCGCCAGGTACAGCATAGCCGATTCCCACGTGTTTGGTAACTGCATGACGACGAAATCGTTCTTCCCGATACCTTGGTCGCGCAGCGATACTGCGACGGCGTCAACGGCGTCGGATAGTTCCGCATACGTCAGTCGCTCGGGCTCTCGGTCGACCAGTTCGTGTGCGTTCGGTGGATCTACGACGGCCGTCCGATCAGGGTGGCGTGCGACAGTCTCCGCGAATTGATCGAGTAGCGTCTCATCGCCCCAAGCGCCTGCCTCCTCGTATTCGGCGATCAGATCCGGGTCGTGCAGTTCCATATGTGCTGTGGAATGACAACACGCAACGTGATATATGTTTCCCGAAAGAACGGATCGGGATAGGACAGATCCCGATGAGGATGTGACCGATTCGGTACGCGACACTATCGATACCGAGGAGACCATGGCGTTTCGACGCCTGTCTGAGTATGTCGAGTACAAAGTCCTGAAACGCGGTGTCTCCGTGGAACAAGTCGAGCCGAACCACACGTCACAACGCTGTTTTCGGACTGTCTGTGGGTTCACGCACGGGATAGCCCGCTCCGGCGAGCAGTTCTTTGCCAGAAGTCTGACTACGAGGTCAACACGGACTACAACGCCGCGAAGAATATCGGGACGCGGTACGATCGGAATCGACAACACAAACGTGGGGTAGTTCACGTACTCTCGTAGAATCGAACGCCATCCTCGAGAACGCTCCGGACGTCCCCTCGATCCTCGAGATATTCGACGAGTCCGACGGTCTCTGCGAAGATTCGACTGATCCCACGCTCCGTGCCCGCTCTGTCCGTCGCGATCTGAAAGGCCGTCGCTCGGTCCGATTCGAGCCGCTCGAGGCACCGCTCGAGTTTGGACTCCAGATCGGCGATTGATCGGTCGAGACACTCATCGTATCGGTCGTGTACCGGACCATGACCCGGGAACACCCGTTCGAACCGATACGTCTTGAGGCGCTCTAACGTCGCGCGAAACAGTCGGATGCTGTCCTCGACACCGTCGTCGAAGTTGACGAGTAGCGACGGCGCGCGGAACGGTTCCATCGCCATGTCGCCGGAGAAAACGACTCGGTCACCGTCGAGCGTCGTTCCGAAGCAGACGTGACTGATGTGGTGTCCCGGTGAATATATCGGTTCCATTTCGTGCGTCCCGACGGTGAACGGGTCGTCATCGATCCAGACGTCGACCGCGTCTTCGGGAAGCGATTCGCGCACCGTGCGGTGAGCGGAAAGCAAGCGTTCGCTTGCGGACTCGAGATATTCGGGTTCGAGTCCGGCCTCGAGTAGATTCGCTCGCGTCCTCTCGGCGACCGTCTCCATCTCTCGCTCGTATCGATCTCGGAGTTGTCTCGGCGCGTAAACGGTCGGCGACCCGGCCTCGAGCAGCGTCGGCGTCTGGCCGACGTGATCCGTGTGCCCGTGCGTAAGCACCACGTGTTCGATGTCCGATGGATCGTATCCGTGGTCGCCGAGTTCAGCGCGTAGTTCCTCGGAGCCGCGCTCACCGGGCGTACCCGCGTCGATGAGGATCGGCTCGTTACCCGAAATCACGTACGCCGCCGCGTGACCCGGCGCCCAATCGACGGAGAATTCCAGCCGGTGGACCGTCGCGTTGAGATCGTTCCTAGCGGTCCGATTCGGTTCACTCATGCCGCTAGATACGGTGATCCACGATGGATAAGTTTCGATTAGCGGCAAAGCAATCCTATAGATGCGCCGCTGTGTAGCGAGAGGGCTCCTTCGCCCGCCGGCGGGTCGGTCGTGCCTCGACGCGTTCCGATGCCGGGTCCCGAAATTCGGAACGGAACGGGATACCGCTCGCCGATCGAACCGGTGGCCGACGGCGTTCGATAATCGTGGGACGGTCTGATCGAAGCCGATACGTATCGGCGGGGCCGCGCCCCGGTCAGTGCGCTCGAGTTCCTCGCTCCGTCTCCCGGCCTACGTCTCCACGCCGTACTGTTTGGCGATCGTGTCGAGCTGAATTTCGTCGGTCCCCTCGACGACTCGTTGGATCCGGACGCGGTGGAGGCGGTCCATGAACGGGTTCTCCTCGGCGAGGCCGTTGGCACCGTGAATCTGGACGACGTCGTCGGCGGTCTCCCAGAAGGCGTTGCTGGCGAACCACTTGAGGATCGACGACTCGGCGATTGCCGGCTCGCCCTGATCGAGCAGCCAGGCGCATTTGAGTCCGACGGCGTCGGCCGCCAGCGCGTTCGCTTGTCCGCGAGCGATCTTGTGCGATATCGCCTGATATTGGCCGATCCGCTCGTCGAACGCTTCGCGCTCGTTCGCGTAGGTCGTGGCCTCGTCGAGCAGCCACTCCGCGCAGCCGATCTCGACGCGACCGCGTCCGAGGGACGTCACTGACCGGTTCAGTGACGAATCCCTGCGTCTGCGGATCGAACGATCGATAGTTCGTCCGAACGCCGTTTTCGCCGTTTCCCAGCGCGTTCGAATCGTGTCTACAGGCGGAACAGGTCGAGTGCCTCGGGGCTTGACCCCGAGGCTGTTCACTACTGTGCTATCGTGTAACAAACAAGCCCGTGGTTTGGCTGGACATATCTCGGCCTTCGGGACGGTCGGGTAATAACACTCTCAGGACGTTATTTACTCCTCCGGATAGCAGATCTCAAACGGCTTCACTCAGGGTTATGAATCGGTTCGCTGAGGCCAATAATCGACTGATTCGAGAGGAACTGCTCGAGCGATCGAGCGATCGGGACGCGGTGAGCGTCGCGACCGGGGCAGTCGAAGTAGCCCGTGAAAAATATTATAGTGGCACCGGATAGATTGCGACTATGGACGGCTTGACCCTCGGAGACATCGCTGTGACGAATGCGCGAAAATATCCGGACGACGATTGCCTCGTGACCCTCACCGGCGGCGACCGAGACGTGATCACGTTCCGCGAGTTCGACGACCGAGTGAACCGAATCGCGCGGATGCTCTCGAGTCGCGGCGTCTCGGACGGAGACCGGGTCGCGGTCTACATGCAGAACCATCCGGAGACCATACAGACGTACTACGCCGCGATGAAACTCGGTGCACTCCCGGTTCCGATCAACCATCGGTTCAAAGACGACGAAGTCAGTTACGTCCTCAGAGACAGCGATGCGGAGTTCTGTGTCTTCGATAGCGACGCGAAAGGGACGATCTCGGCGGTCGCGTCGCAGTCAGAGACGCGAATCGAGGAGTACCTGTACCTCGGTGCGGACGTGCCCGACTTCGCTGACGGGTTCCGCGCCGCCTGTGAAGGCGTCTCCGACGACCGGGTCGAAGTCGTTCCGAACCGTCTCGACGACGCTGCACTCATGTACACCAGTGGAACGACGGGAAAGCCGAAGGGCTGCGTTCTCACGCACGATAACGTCATTCAGAACTCGGTGAACACGGTGTACAGCTGTAACTTCGGTGAGAACGAGGACAGGTTCCTCGTCGTCACACCGCTCTTCCATATCGCGGCGTTCGCACTGTTCAACAACACCTTCTACTGTGGGTCGACGACGTATCTGATGAACGATTTCGATCCGGTTCGGGTGATGGACGTTATCGACGCCGAGGACATCACCGGCTCGTTCTTCGTTCCGATGATGAGCCGCGCACTGCTGAACGTCGACGGGTTCGACGACTACGATCTCAGTTCGTTCGACCATTACATGACCGGTGCGGCACCGTCCGGAGAGGAACTCAAGGAGGAAATTATCGATTCGTTCGACGCGAACCTCTACGAGGTGTTCGGTCAGACCGAGATGTCCCCGGTCACCTGTCTCCTCGATCCACAGAACGCGCTCGAAAAGCCCGAGAGCATCGGAAAGCCGATCGTCAACGTCGCGGTCAAAGTCGTCGACGATGCGGGCGAGGAGGTCGAACCCGGTGAAATCGGGCGGATCGCGTACCGCGGACCGACAACGTTCAAAAAGTACCTCGGAATGCCCGAAAAGACCGAGGAGGTGTTCGACGATGAGGGGTATTTCGTCTCGTCAGATCTCGTACGCCGGGACGAGGACGGGTTCCTGTATTTCGTTGGACGACACGATGATATGATTATTTCCGGTGGAGAGAACATCCACCCCGCGGAAATCGAAGAAGTGCTTCACGAACACGCGAGCATTTCCGAGGCAGCCGTCGTCGGCGTTCCGGACGAAGAGTGGACCGAACGGGTGAAAGCGGCCGTGGTCCTCCACGATGGAGAGACGATGACCGCCGAGGAGGTCACGGAGTACGTCGGAAACCGTATCGCCGACTTCAAGAAACCCCGCGAGGTCGAATTCCACGACGAACTGCCGCGCAATCCGACCGGAAAGATCGTCAAAGAAGACCTGAAGTAGTCCGTCTCGACGCGTCGTATTGCCAGCACGGAATTCGTTCGTTTCAGTACTCCCTCACGGTCGTTCTCGGTTGAAGGAACGTTCGTTGGATCGCCAGTTCGTATACCGATCCGAATCTCGATTTCTGCGTCAGAAGAGCAAATGCTCTCGACAGTGCGGGCGGCGTACCGTCTCACTCACCACTCCCATCGTTGCTGACTGACCCACGCATACTATTTGCAAGTTCAGATCGTCACTCGCTATCGTCCGAAATAATAACGAACATAGCCCATTACTACCGTACTTCCCGCCTGCCTTTTCCGACTCTGTTTTCGTACCTAGCAACGATCGATACAGTTGCTCTCGAGACGATTCCCCACTCGCTCTCACAGAGATCAGAAGTGATAGGGTTTTTTAGTGTGGTATAGACAATCGATAGCACGCCTATGATGGACACTGAACTGACGGTGCAACAGTTGCTCGAGCGCGCTGTCACGCTCTTTCCGGACAGAGATCTCGTGACGAGCAGAGCAGACGGATCCTCTCATCGCTACACGTATCGGGATGCGTACGAGCGGATCTGTCAGCTCGCACACGCCCTCGACGAACTCGGCGTTGAACAGGGAGACCGCGTAGCGACGATGGCGGCGAACCACTACCGCCACTTCGAGCTCTACTACGGACCGGCGTGCAGCGGCCGAAGTATGCACATGGTCAATCACCGCCTGCCGGAGGAACACCTCGAGTATCTCTTCACCGACGCCAAGGATCGCGTCGTCTTCCTCGATCCGGATTTCGTCCAGATCGTCGAACCCCTGGCCGATGACCTAGATTCGGTCGAGCAGTACGTAGTACTCGACGACGAACTCCCGGAGACGTCGCTCGATCCCATCTGCACGTACGAGGACCTCCTCGAGGGCCATCCGACCGACTACGACTGGCCGGAGATCGACGAGGAGACCGAGTGCGGAATCTGTTACACGTCGGGGACGACGGGAAAACCGAAGGGCGTGCAGTACACCCACCGGGCGGTCTATCTTCACAGTATGATGTGCAGCCACGTCGACACGAACCGCGTCAGCCAACGGGATACGATCCTCGTCGCGGTGCCGATGTTCCACGCGAACGCGTGGGGGTTCCCGTACGCAGCCGCATTCAGCGGGAGCAAGCTCGTCTTCCCCGGCGGCGACCTCTCACCGGAAAACGTCGCAACGCTCATCGAGTCGGAAGGAGTGACGGCGTCCGCCGGCGTCCCGACGATCTGGATCGACCTCGCGGAGTACTTAGACGATCATCCCGAGGCGGACATCTCGAGCATCGATCGAATTACCGTCGGGGGGAGTGCGCCGCCGGAATCGCTCATTCGGACGTACGACGAGGAGTACGACGCGCCGCTGTTGCAGGGGTATGGTATGACCGAGACATCGCCGCTGCAGACGATCAGTACGCTGACCTCGGAGACGGCGGCGCTCCCCTCCGAAGAGCGATACGAGTATCGGGCCAAGGCCGGGATTCCGGTTCCCGGTATCGAGATGCGTGTTCGGAACGAGGACGGTGAGGACGTGGCTCGCGACGGCGAAGCGTTCGGCGAGGTGCAGGTACGCGGCCCGTGGGTCGCCGACCGCTACCACGATCGGCCGGAAGCCAACGAGGAGTCGTTCACCGACGACGGCTGGCTCAAGACTGGCGACGTGGCGACCTGGGACGAACACGGCTACATCGACATCGTCGATCGGACGAGCGACATCATCAAAAGCGGCGGCGAATGGATTTCGTCGGTCGAACTCGAGAACGAACTGATGGCCCACGATGCGGTCAAGGAAGCGGCGGTCGTCGGTGTTCCGCACGAGCGCTGGCAGGAACGGCCGTTGAGCTACGTCGTCCTACACGACGACGCGGACGTCTCCTCGGAGGCGTTGCGCGACCACCTCGACGACCGATTTCCCAGTTGGTGGCTCCCGGATGAGGTCGAGATCGTCTCCGAAATCCCTCGCACAAGCACCGGGAAATTCGATAAGAAGACGCTTCGGGAACGGTTCACCGAGATGCGCGGCGCGCTGAGCGGCGACTGACCGACTCACAACTGCACTATCTGGCAGATAAGCACTTCTAGGTGCGTTCCGCGATCATCATTTTCCCTGCTTTGACTCGAGCGGTGGCCGCGTCCGTTCGACCAGCAACAGGGCGAATGATGGAAAAACGGACCACCCCTCAGAGAAGCGGGAGGAAGACGGTTAGGAAGAGATAGGCGTAGATCACGACGCCGACGACGAGGATGCCGATCGCGAAGTACTTCGCCCGGTTGTACTTCTTGCGAAGTTCCGACTGAGAGAGCTGTTCGACGGTCGCTTCGCTCACGGCCCGATCGCTCACATCGCGGAAGAATTCGACCTCCTCGCTGGTGGTCTCAGTCACCAACGAGACGCCGATCATCAGCGCGCTCGAGATAGCCAGTGCCGGAATGACGGGATCGAGCATGAACGGGATCGTAATCGTCCCCCAGACTTGGGAAAGCTGGTAGAGGAGAACGTACGATCCGAAGCCGCCGATCATCGACGCGAGCGCACCGTACTTGTTCGCACCTTCCCACTCGAGTCCGGCGATGATCATCGGGGCCCACGCGACGGCGAACAGGGCGCCCGCCCACGCGCCGAGCCAGTAGATTCCGAGCGGCTCGAACAGCGCGATGAGGGTGACGACGGCGACGACAGCGATCTGTGCGATGCGAGCGGCGAGGAGCCGCTGCGATTCGGAGAGGACGCGTCCGCCGGCCCGTTCGAAGAGGTCGCGCGAGAGTCCGAAGCCGGCGTAGATGAAGATCGTCGACGTCGTCGACAGGATTCCCGCCATGATACCGGCGATGGCCAGCCCGCCGGTGATCGGGCCAACCAGCTCTCGAGACATCCAGATCACGACGAGGTCGACGGGCTCGATGCTCGAGTTCAGCAGATACGTCGCGGAGACGCCGAGGAACAACACGGTGACGACGACGGTCGACAGGAGCGTAGCGATGTTCGTCCCCGTCATGAGATCGAAGTCGTTGTTCGCAGGGAATGCTCGCGAGATGATCCACGGTGCGACCATGAAGAACGCGAACCACAGCATCCATTGTCCGACGAGCCATCCCAGCGGCATGTCCATGTTCGCACCACCGACGGTCAGAACGCCTGGATTCTCGGCCGGAAGTGTCGTCGTCAACGCCTCCAGTCCGCCGGCTTGCCCGATAGCGATGGGTGCGAGGACGAGACCGGTAATGACCATCGCCACCGCCATGAGTGTGTCCGTCACGACGACACTGTACATCCCGCCGGCGACGGTGAACACGAGCAGTGCCGCACCGAACAGGAGTACGATCTGCTGATATCCGACGACGTTGAGGACGCCCGAGAGAAGATAGCCGGCCCCGATCAGCTGGATCACGCCGTAGCCGACGAGCCCGACCATCATGATCAGCGTCGCCGTGACGCGAACAGATTCGCTCTGATAGCGATCGCCGATGAAATCCGGTACGGTCACGTCTTCTAACATGCGGAGCCGGCGGCCGACGTACAACATGCCGACGACTAGTCCGGGCCAGCTGCCGTAGATGGCCAGCCACATCACCGCGCCCTCCGTGTACACGATGCCGGCGATTCCCATCATCGTACTTGCGCTCATGAAGGATGCGAACAGCGTCCCGGCGATGAGGATGCCACCAGCTTGCCTGTCCATCACGTAGAAGTCCTCCGGAATATCGATCACCTGAAAGAGGATGAATCCGACGAGGACGTACAGTGCCAGTACCGCGAAGAACACGACTTCGACCATCCCGAGACCAAAGACCATGTACTCACACCTCCGTGGACGGCTCTGCGGTCCGCGGTTCGTCCTCCGATGCGACGTTCGCTTCCAAGAGGTGTTCGCGGTACTCCGTCCGTAGTATCTTGAGCGTCCAGAGCGTTGAGAGGGCGATCGCGGCTAACGGATGCAGGAGTGCTATCATTACGTCAAGTGCTACCATATTGAATCCACCCATCCATTTCCAGGGTATGTGAATAAAGATTATGAATTGTCGGGGACAGCTACGGGCTCGAAAATACGAAATCGTCGTTGTAAGAAGAGGACGGCGACCGAAGTCGACTCGGTTACTCCTCGCCACCGCTGACGCCGACGATCTCTCCGTCTTCCCAAACGTAGAATCCTTCACCGGTCTTTCGTCCCAGCTTTCCAGCACGGAGCTTCCGTTTCAGCAACTGCGGCGGCTTGAACCGTTCGCCCAGTTCTTCCCGGAGGTACTCCATCACTTCGACGTTGACGTCGACCCCAGTGTGGTCGACGAGCTCGATCGGTCCCATCGGGAGATTGTACCCCAGTCGCATCGTCTCGTCGATATCCTCGATGCTGGCGACACCCTCCTGTGCCATTCGGATCGCCTCGAGACTGAACATCGCGCCGAGTCGGGACGAAGCGAAGCCGGGAACGTCGGTGACCGTCGTCGGCGTTTTCTGGATGCTCTCGACGTAGTGGTCGGCGAACTCCTTCGTCTCCTCGCTCGTCTGCTCCGCGACGACGATCTCCACGAGCGGCATGATGTGAGCGGGGTTGAAGAAGTGAAGGCCGATACAGCGGGACGGCTCCTCGAACACGCTGGCGATTTCCGTGACCGACAGCGACGAGGTGTTCGTGGCCATGATCGCGTCGTCGGGCGCGAACTCCTCGGCCTCCGAGAAGACGTCCTGCTTGATCTCGAGTTGTTCCGGAACCGCTTCGATGACGAGATCGGCGTCCTCGACGGCCGCCTCGAGCGAGACCGTTCCCGTGACCCGCTCAATCGCGTCCTCTTTCTCTGCCGGGGTAATCTTCTCGCGTTCGATCCCTTCCTCGAGATTCGCCTCGATCTGTCCGAGACCGTCTTCGACGAGTTCCTGTTCGACATCGCGAACGATAACCGAGTGTCCACCGAGAGCGCTGACGTGGGCGATACCGTGACCCATGGAGCCAGCTCCTAGGACTGCAACATTCATGCTAGGTCAAACCTCACCACTACCATCCGGCCCCTCGGTAATATAATTACTGTCGCCGGACGGACTCCGGGGATCGCGATACGGGTATCGCGACCGTCGTATACGCTATCCGAAAAGCGGTGCCGGCGCGTCGTCCGCTTCGATCGTTCCCCGGAGGCGGACCTCGTCGCCGATCTCGGCCGAACCGTCGATATGTGCCATCACGCGCGCCTCGTCCAGTTCGACGATCGCCACCTGATAGGGATCCTCGTCACTGAACCGTCGCGGCGGGACGGTGATCGTGGTCTCAGAATAGACGGTCCCCGTCGCCGGTAGTTCGACCGTCTCGAGTTCGCGGGAGCCACAGCGTGCACACGCCGCCTTCGGTGCCGCGGTGGCGTGACCGCAATCGCGACACTCCTGTCCGAGGAGGACGCCGTCCCGGAGCGCTCGTTTCCAGGACGCGTACGTCAGATCGCCGTCGATCAGTTCGTCGGCGCTCATGCTCGCGCCTCCATGAGCGTTACGAGGGTCGTTCCGGCGTCGCCGCCGAGATTGTGCGCGAGCCCCGTTTCCGCGTCGGCGATCTGCCGATCGCCGGCCTCGCCGCGGAGCTGCGTCGTCAGTTCGACGATCTGTGCGGTTCCGGTCGCCCCGATCGGGTGGCCTTTCGCTTTCAACCCGCCGCTGGGGTTGATCGGTATCTCACCGTCGAGAGCGGTTCGCCCCGCTTCGGCGGCGGGACCGCCCTCGCCGTCGTCGAAGAATCCGAGCGCTTCCGTCGCGAGTATCTCGGCACCGGTGAAACAGTCGTGGACTTCGGCGAAGTCGACGTCGGCGGCACTGCGACCGGCCTGCTCGTACGCCGATGCCGCCGCGTCGCGGGCCGGCTGGGTCGCTGTCAGTGACTCCTTGTCCGCGGCCGGAACGGTTCCCGTTGCGTGGCCGACTCCGTTCACGTCGACCGGCGAGTCGAACGAATCGGCCGCGTCAGGGCCGACGACGACGACCGCGCTCGCTCCGTCCGAGAAGGGACAGCAGTCCATCAGGCGGAACGGATCCGCGATCAGCGGCGACTCTAACACCTCCTCGACGGTCGCCTCCTTCCCGAAGTGGGCGTGGGGATTGTGCTGGCCGTTGGCGTGGTTCTTCACGGCGACGCTGGCGAGTTGCTCCTCGGTCGTTCCGTACTCGTGCATGTGCCGTTTGGTCAGCAACGCGAACACGCCGGGGAAGGTGATCCCCGCCGGCTGCTCGTACTGTCTGTCCGACGCGCTGGCGAATATCTCGGTCATTCGCGGCGTATCGAGTCCCGTCTCCGGCGTACATCGCTCCACCCCGCCGACGAGGACGACGTCGTGGACGCCGTTCTCGACCGCCTGAACCGCGTGCTTGAACGCGTTCGAGGACGTCGCGCAGGCGTCTTCGAAGCGCTGTGCGGGCACGCCGTTGATCCCCACGTGCGTCGCCAGTTTCGGCGCGAGGTGGGTTTCGTTTTCGGTCATTCCGCCGAGCGTGTTCCCGAGATAGAACGCGTCGATGCTATCGTTCGTCGTCCCCGCATCGTCTAGCGCCTCGAGTGCGGCGTCGGCGAACAGTTCCGCAAGCGTCCGTTCGTGGGGGCCGAACGTCGTCATGCCGGCACCCACGACACTCGCTCGTGCCATCGACTCCCACTGCGTAGCGTATGCGTATAAATCCCATCGCTGACCCTCCGCTACGCGGGCCGTGATCGACACGGGGCGAGCGTGTTCGGTCGAACCCGTTCGGATCCGAGTCGCGATCGATTCTCGAGTCCGTCGTATACTTTTATTATGAATGCGAAATACGAGACGGACATGACCGATAGGGACGTCTTTCTGCCGGTCGGTGCACAGCCCACGCTCGAGGATCTCGTGGATCAAGCGGTCACCGCCGAGGAGTTGGGTTACGACCGCGTCTGGTTTCCGGAGACCTGGGGACGGGACGCCGTCACCGCGATGGCGACCACCGCCGAACGGACCGACGAGATCGGGATCGGAACGAGCATCGCCAACATCTACTCCAGATCACCGGCGCTGCTCGGGCAGACAGCCGCCACGCTGCAGGAGGCCAGCGACGGCCGCTTCCGACTCGGCGTCGGCCCTAGTGGCCCCATCGTCATCGAGAACTGGCACGGGATGGACTTCGGCAACCCGTTGCGTCGAACGCGAGAGACGGTCGAGATCGTCCAGCAGGTCCTCTCCGGCCAGACGGTCTCCTACGACGGCGAGTACTTCTCGCTGGACGGGTTTCGGCTGCGCTGTGACCCGCCGGAGCCGGCACCACCGGTCGACGCTGCGGGACTCGGTCCGAAGGCCGTCGAACTCGCCGGTCGCTTCGCCGACGGCTGGCACGCCGTCAACTACACCAGAGACGGCCTCAGGGAACGACTCGAGGACCTCCGGCGCGGCGCCGAGTTAGGTGACAGGGATCCCAACGACCTCCGTGTGACGCTCGCCGTGGGCTGCTGTGCCCTCGCGGACGGCGAGCGCGCCCGCGAACTCGTCGCCCAACACACCGCATTCTACATCGGCGGGATGGGAACGTTTTACCGCGATAACCTCGCCCGTCAGGGGTACGAGGAGGTCGCCCACGAGATTCACGATCTGTGGCAGGAGGGCGACAAGGACCGCGCCACGACGATCGTTCGGGAGGAGTTGCGCGACCAGATGGGGGCCGCGGGGACGCCGGCAGAGGCGCGCGAACAACTGCAGCAGTTCCTCGATATCGACGGACTGGACGCCGTCAACGTCTCCTTCCCGCGGGGAGCCGAACCCGACGAGATACACGAGACGATGACCGCGCTAGCGCCGTGATCGGTCGAGATATCGACCGATAACGGCCCTGTAGCCGATACGCTCCACGACCATCTAGAGATTTTAATAGGTGGTAGACATAGTACCCGGATATGGCGGACCATTCCGACGACGATGTCCTCGAAATAGACGAGATCGATCGACGGATCCTCGAGATACTCGCGAACGATCCGCGGAGTCCGTACGCGGATATCGCCGCCGAGCTAGCCGAGTACGATATCGACCTGAGCAGCGAAGGCGTCCGCCGCCGCGTCACGTCGCTGCTCGAGAACATGACGAGTTTCTTCTTACCGCGCCCGAAACGCAATAGCTGGGAAATCGTCCTCATCACGGCCAGAACCGCCGACGAAGCGAACGCGAAACAGGACGTCTTCGAGGCGATGTCGAATATGGACTTCTGGTTCGTCGCCGAAGGGTTCGGGACCGTCGACCTGTACGGCATCGCCACCGCGAAATCGAACGCCGAGATCGACGACCTCCTCGTCCAGATGCGGGCGCTCGACTCGGTGACTGACATCGATTACTTCATCGAAACTGACCGTGCCGTGGATATCGGGAACTACCTTCCCGTTTACTGATCGGTTCCAGAACACCGCAATTTATCCTGAAAGAGACCACACTGTCTGTTTTGGTTTTCACCATCAAAACGCTACGAGAGTTCCGAGGGCGCGTCAGTTCCGTACCGGCGGCTCGAACGTCACGGTATCGAACGCGGTATCGACGGTGGATTCCGGGTGGACCGTCGCGACCAGATAGTCGGTTTCGTCGGCGAAGTAATCGACCAATCGGCGGGTCCGTTCCGCGTCGAACGCACCCAGCGAGTCGAGAACGAGTACCGGTGTCACGTCGTCGACGTCGTACGTGACGAACCCGGCAAGTGCGAGGACGAGCCCGATCATCTCCCGTTCGCTCTCGGCGAGGTGTTCGATGGAGTCCGATTGCGTCCGGCCGTCGATCTCGCGGGCGATCACGAGTTCGAACTCGCCGTCGAGCCAGACACGCTCGATCCGCTCGAACTCGAGGACGTCCAACAGTTCGTCCATCGTCTCGTTGAACACCGCTCGGAGCTCGCTCTCGAGGTTCTCGATTCGATCCGTCAACGCCGTGATCTCGTCGGAGAGCCGATCGACTTCCTCGCGTTTGCGTTCCAGCTCCGCCCGCGTTTCGCGGAGGGACTCACAGGTCTCCTCGAGTCGCTCGATCTCCCGTCGAAGCGTCTCTTTCTCGACTCGCGTCTCTTCGATCTCGTCTGTGAGCTCCGACTGTTCGGAGCGCTGATCGGCCGCCCGATCGGCGATTTCGTCGTCGAGTTCGGAGAGCCGATCGCGAATCGTCTCTCGCTGGTCGCGTCGTTCCTCGAGGGAGTCGCGGCGGCTCGCCAGGGTCTGCTCGACGTCCCCTTTCTCCGCCTCGAGCTGCTGGATCTCCGTTTCCGACCGCCGAACCCGCTCGATCTGCTCGGTGAGCTCCTCGATCTCCGGCTCGCGTTCGCGCTTTCGGCGTTTGTCCGCTTTGACGAGTTCCGTCAGTTCCTCGATCGTCCCTTCAAGCTCCTCGACCGGCGCCGATCGGCCACAGGTCCAGCAGGTCACTTCGTCGCCCATCAGTCCCGTCTCGCTGCCGAGTACGCCCGTGAACTCGGAATCGACCATCTCGCGATTCGCAGTCAGGACCGACTGCAACACGTCGAGCCGCTCCGTTACGTCGTCGAGTTCGGCCCGCGCGGACTCGCGTTTCCGTTCGAGGGCCTCGATATCGGTCTCTTCAACGGCGTCTCGCGCGTCCTCGAGGTCGGCTTCGATTTCGTCCCTCCGCTCCTCGAGACGGTCGATAGCGGCTTCGAGCTGTTCGATCTGAGTCTCACACTCGGTCTCGTCCGACCGCAGATCGGCACGTTCGTCGCGCAGCTCCTGTAGGACACCGTCGGTGTCGGTATCGGCGTCGTCCTGCTCGTCGTACAGCTCCTCGAGGGTCGACTCGAGTTCGTCGAGTCGGTCGCGTTTCGTCGCGAGTTCGCGTTTTCGGTCCTCGAGCCGATCGTCGACGTCACCGGCCGACTCGATCTCCGTTGTTAGCTCCCGCTTTCGCGCCATCTTCGTCGATCGCTCCGCCTCGAGCGCCTCGATGTCCATCGGCTCTTTCAGGAGCGACTCGACGTCCTCGTTTCGAGCTACGGCGCTTCTGAGCGAATTCGTCTCCAGTAGTCCCGCGAACCGCTCGAGAAGCGTGACGTCGTCGGGGTCCGTGATCCACGCCTCGCCGGTCGTCTCGATACCGGCGTCGGTCCGTCGAGCGATCCGCTCGACGCGCTTCTCGCCGGACGAGAGCACTGCGCGAGCCTCGTCGGCCCCGCTTCGGATCGGAACCGTCGTGCTCCCGAGCGCGAAGAGCAGTCCCTTAAGGAACGAGCTCTTATTCGCAGCGTTCGGGCCCTGAATGAACGTCGGTCCCGGGGTGATCGACAGTTCTTCGCGTTCGATACCACCGATATTCTCGAGTTCGAGATGCAGTGTTCGGTCAACCATAATCAGTTATCACACCGACAAACGTATTCGCGACGGATCGCTCGATCGCTCGGGACGCGAGCGTGACAGTTCTCACACTCGAGTTCGACGGTGACGGAGACGCTCACGTCACCGCCGGCGGTGAGTCGTCCCTTGTTCCGGAGCGATCGGACCGCCTCTTCGATTTTCGTGGACGCGTGGTCCCGTGAGATCTCGATCGCGTTTCGCTCCCAGTCCCCGCTCGAGAGGTCGACATCGGATTCGAGACACTCCTTCAGATGGGTTCGAATCACGCCGTACGAGACGAAATCGTCCCGTAACGTATTGATCGGAATCCCTGCATTTTCTAACTCCGTCGCGACCTCCGCCGCGACCGCTTCGTCCGACTGTAGCCGCTCGTACTTGGATTCGGCTTCGTCGCCGAGGGTCGACAGTCCCGCGCGGTCCATTTCGCGACGTAGCATGAGCGTATTGAACCACTCAGCGAGTTGCCGATACCCCTTCCGCTGAGAGGGGTCTGCCTGCCACTGCTCGAGTAGCCGCTCCTCGTATCGCTCCATACCGTACTCGTCTAATACTCGGCAGACTTTACAGCCGTACTCGCTCATCGGCGTTCTCTTTTCACCCATTGTAGATAAGAACGTTGGTTCATGTGCCGTGAATAAAGATCGATGACCCGCCCGTCGACTGGTACTCTGATTGTGGTATCGGTTCCTCACGCGATACTGATCGATGTGGAGTTGGTTGAGGGTCGTGCGGGTGCTGTATCCCCGCTCTACTCGCTCACTCTGATATTCTCCGTTCACTCCTTGAAGACGGGGATTAGCACCCTCTACTTCAGCTAATCCGCGGACCGATACGACTCGGACCGCCGTTGCCGAGCGAAATCGCCGTATCATGATCGGGGCCCCCGCTGTCCATGGGTACGGCTCCGACCCCGGGCTCGTCATTCGCTATCGTCGCTCTGGTCGCGTACCCAGGGATTCTCGTCGGTCGAACCCGCCGACGACCGGCCGACCTTGTAAACGCCGCGGGCCGTCGCAACGTGAGTATCGTCCGCATCGTAGACGTCGATATCGACCGGTGCGACCTGCCCTCCGTTTCGAACGACGGTCGCAGTCGCCCGGAGATCGCTGCGGGCCGGTGCGAGGTAGTCGATGCGCATATCGATCGTCGGGCAGATCTCTTCGGCGGCGGAGATGATCGCCATCCCGCCGACGTGGTCCGCCAGCGCGTAGGTCACACCGCCGTGTGCGATTTCGGTGTGGGCGTTCGACGAGAGTTCGCGGCGAAACGGGAGCCGAGCTTCGGCATGCCCGTCCGCCGCTTCGACTAGTTCGATCCCAAGGAGCTGTGCGAACGGGTTCGAGTCCGTAATCGTGAACGGATCCATCGGATACGTTCTCTACGCCGATAGAGAAAAACGTCCGGTCTCCAGCGATATCGGCAGTGAACCGGAACTCATCTCTGGATCTTCTGTAGTTCGTCCGACGGTGCGTTGACGGATCCGACGAATACGTTCGTCCGACCTTTCTATCATAAAACAGACGGGAGGAAAAGATCGGAAACCGAGCCTCGATTCATCGATATCCCGACAGCTGCGTCGGCATAACCACTTAGGCTAATTAAATAGGCCAATCGGTTATAACATCATTATTGGTATAAAGTGGTACCGCTCCGTAATCGAGTTGGCGACACAGCGTGTTCCGCGGATCCCCTCGAGCGGCGACGTATCGATTCGGTGCTTGAGCCGCCCTCATAAACTGTCCGTCGTCATCACCATCGCTCCGGGATCGCATTTCCGCAGTCGCTGGATCGGTGGATTCGGACTGGTTTCCGAACCGGGACGTCTACGATTATGTATCCCGAAAGAGAGGTTCGATAGCGTGGCGGTTTCCGCGAGTTCCGTCTCGAAATCGGAGTCGGTGTGGACGGCGCGTCGCTTCAGGCCACGGCGTCGGCTCGGCGGAGAAAGCGACGGCTCCGGTATCGAATTTTTCCGTGGTATCCGTTAAGAGACACTGCGTCGAACGTTCGCTCTCTACCCCTATACGGGAGATTCGATCGATTCGGATCGACGGCTACGGCCGGCCGATAGCGCCGACCGTCGAACTGAATTGCCGTCTCGTCGACTACAACGTGTCCGTGTCGCTTCTATCCGTCGACTGTCGATCGACTGTCCGTCTCCTCGAGTTCGGCAAACCCATCCTGTTCGGAAACTGGATAGTATGTGACAGTGATTAGCCTGGCAAATATCGATCCTCGACTGAGTTTATCGATCTCTGAAATCCTCTACTCGGCACACTTCCCCTACTAATCCATCAAAGTATATTGCTGCTTCGTTCGGGCAGTGGACACCCGTGGGCAAGATACCGTTTCTCGAACCTGAATGTCCTCTGGGAGCAATCCTCACGTTTATGAGACGCACGGAAGAACAACACACGTACGAGCATGGCGGATCTCTATACGCATACCAGCGACGACTCCGAATCGCAGGCGACCGTTCGTCTCGATCCCTCGAGGCGGGGAGAGACGGTCAGCCCCGAACTGTACTCGAAATTCGGCGAACACCTCTACACGCCCCGGAACGTGACGAACGTCCTCGAGGCACAGGCGCTGTTCAACCCCACGTTCGGCTCCTGGAAGTTCGGGCAGCAACAGTACGGTCCGGACGGCGGCAACAGCGCCGTCAGCGATCCCGAGGAGATGGACGACCGGATCGAGACGTACGCCGAGACGCACGGGATGCCGGACGTCGACCGGCTCCGGGAGGCCTATCGCGACGGAACGGCGCTGTGGTGGTTCCCGTATGGAACCACGGACGCGGTACGGACGAGTCCCGACACCGGGACGGCCGACGACCGTGCACAGCGGTTCGAGACCGGGTCGGCGGACGGCCACGCTGGCCTCGCGCAGTGGTGTCACCTGCCGGTCCACCGAACGAACGCGTTCGAAGGGCAGGTAACGCTGCGCGCCGCCGCGGAGACGCCGGTTCGGCTCGCAGTCCACGACGTCGATCCCGACGACGGAACCCTCGGATCGGTACTCGCGGAAACCAGTGTGACCGCTCGGGACGAGAACCGAACCGTCTCGTTCTCGCTGGAACTACCCTCGGACGAACTCAAGGAGTCCGAGCGGCTGTTCGGGTTCAGCGTGACCACGCGAGTTCCCGACGCGAACGTCGTCGTCGACCGGGTGTGTTGTTATCCCGACGACCACGTCGCCACGGCCGACCCCGAGATCGTCGACCTGCTCTCCGAGCTGAACCTCTCCGTGCTCCGATGGCCCGGCGGCAACTTCGTCTCGGGCTATCACTGGCGAGACGGTGTCGGCCCGATCGAGGAGCGACCGACGAAGCCGAACCCGGCGTGGGACGCCCTCGAGACGAACCTCTTCGGGACCGACGAGTTCGTCGCGCTCTGCGAGGCGGTCGGCTGTGAGCCGATGATCTGTCTCAACGCCGGGAGCGGGACGCCCGAGGAAGCGGCGCGGTGGGTAGAGTACTGTAACGGTTCGACCGACACCGAAATGGGCGCCTTACGGGCCGAACACGGCCACCCCGAACCGTACGACGTCACCTACTGGGAGGTCGGCAACGAGCTCTACGGCTCGTGGCAGATCGGCTGGACGACGCCGGCCGGCAACGCAGACCGATACCGGCGGTTTAAGACGGCAATGGAGGCCGTCGACGACTCGATCGAGGTGATGGCCTGCGGGAACCGCCACACTGACTGGAACGAGCCGCTCCTCGCGGAACTCGAGTCGACCGACTGGCTCACCGACCACGTCCTCGTCGAGTGTCACGCCGATTCGGAGACCGATCCGGTCGAACTGTTCAACGCGCACTCGGGCTTCGCGAGCCAGTTGCGCGCGGAGTACGACGCGGTCGCGGACGACTGCCGGGACGCCGGACTCGAGGGCGTCAGACAGGCGATCACGGAACTGCAGCTGTTCACCCGGTTCGACGGGGACGAGGACGACGAGGCGGATGAGAGTGAGGCGACGGGCGAGGAGAGAGAGGAGCGCCGGATGAGCCGGGAGACGCTCCCGACGAACAAGAGCATCACCGAGGCCGTCTTCGATGCCACGATCATCCACGAGTGTATCCGGAGCGGGACCGTTGACATGGTCACTCACTCCGGCGTCGGGAACCACGGCGGCGGACTCCGGAAGTCACAGGGACGGGTGTGGGCAGACCCCTGCTACTACGGCCAGCAGCTCGGGACGGGACTGATCGGCGGCACCCCGATCGGCGTCGACGTGACGTGTCACACCTTCTCGACGGAGACGACGTGGGGGTCGGACACGGGCCAGTGGTTCGGCGAACTCGAGCCGGTGACCGACGAGCCGGCCGTCGATGCGATGGCGGTGACCGACGCCGACGACCACGATATCGCGGTCGTGCTGGTCCACCGCGACGCCGGGGCGGACGCCATCGACGTCACGCTCTCGGGCGAGCCGCTGGAATCGCTCGACGAAGTGACGGTCGATCGGCTCTCGGCGGAGACGATGTACGACACGAACACGCTCGAGGACCCCCAGCGGATCACGCCGACGACCGACAGTGCGGCGGTCGACGACGGGAGCGTCACGGTGTCGCTCCCGCCGTACTCGGTAATCCGACTGACCGGGGACTGAGATTCGCCCGACTGCGCTGCGACGAACTAGATCTCGTCGAGAAAGGTGAACGGCTTCCAGCCGAAGTAGAGTCCCGCCGTAGCGATGACGATCATGACGCCCTGCACGCTCAGCGCCATGATCGATATCACGCGACCCTCCGATCCGGGCTCTTGGAAGGGGAACAACGCCAGCAGGATGATCGCCAGCGTCAGGGTAATCGAGAGGAGCGCCCGAAAGACGGCTTCGCTCGTATCCATTGGCCTCCTGTTTCGGCGACGTCGTAATAGAAGTACTGGAACGGGGCAGAACGGGAGAGACCGCTACTGAACCGGTTCGTCCTCGAGTGCGGTCCGTTCGCTCTCGGTTTCAGTCGGCCCGTCCTCGAGTTTCGGGCTGTCCCAGTACTCGTGATCGTCGAGCTCCCGGAAGCAGGTCACCGTGTGGTCCTCGTCGCCGTCGACCGACACCGCTTCGGGCGTGTTCCCCTTACAGGCCTCGCGCGCCTTGGGACATCGCGTGTGGAACCGACAGCCCGACGGCGGGTTCCGCGGGTCCGGAACGTCGATCTTCCGGAGCGGCGATTCGCTCTTCGCGTCGGCGTCGGGATCCAGGTTCGGCGTCGCCCACACCAGCGCCTTGGTGTAGGGATGTTTCGGGTTCGCCAGGACTTCGTCGATGGGACCGATCTCGACGAGCTCGCCGAGATACATGATACCGATCCGGCCGTCGGACTTCCCGGCGACGTAGCTGGCGTTCGAGAGGTTGTGGCTGATGAACAGGAACGACGTGTCGAACTCCTCTTGCAACTCGAGCATGAGATCCATCATGTCGATCCGCAGGGAGACGTCGAGTGCGCTCACCGCCTCGTCGGCGAGGATGAGGTCGGGGTTCATCAGCAGCGCCCGGATCAGCGCGACGCGCTGCTTCTCGCCGCCCGAAAGCTGGTGGGGGTACCGCTTGGCGTAGTCCTCCGGGGGCGACATGCCGACCCGCGAGATCATTTCGTGGATCCGCTCCCGTCGCTCGAACGAGTCCATCTCCGGATGCCGAAGCTTGAGCGGCTTCGAGAGCGAGTGTTGCACCGTCTTGTTCGGATTGAGCGACGCACCCGGATCCTGGGGAACGATCTGGAGGGACTGACGGATCTCGTCGTGCGGAATCTCGACGGTCCCTTCTTTGTCCTTGGCCTTCCAGATGTCCTGGCCTCTGTACGTCACCGTGCCGCTGGTCGGACGCTGGACGCCGATCGAGGTCTTTCCGAGGGTCGACTTCCCGCAGCCACTCTCGCCGACCAGCGCGACGACGTCGTTCTCGGGAATGTCCAGTGAGATGCCGTCGACGGCTTTGACGATCTCGCTCTCCCCCCTGAGCTTGGAGAGGAGCGACTGCTCGGACTCGAAGTGCACTTCCACATCCCGCAGCGAGACAACGTGGTCTTCACTCATTGACCTTCACCTCCTGAAGGGTCAGCGGAACCGTCTCTGGTACCTTGTCGACGTAGTGACACGCAGCGACGTGACCGTCCTCCGGCGTCTCCGACTCGAGTGGCGGATCGTCCCGCTCGCAGGTCGCGTCGGACAATGGACAGCGCGGGTGGTACGAACACCCGTTTGGCACCGACACCGGATCGGGTGCCGCGCCCTCGATCGGTTTCATCTGCTCGCGGGGCGTCTCCAGATTCGGCGTCGAGTTGAGCAGCGCCCGCGTATAGGGGTGTTTCGCTTCCGTCAACACCTCGTACGCGGGGCCGACCTCGACGAACTCGAAGGCGTAGAGGACCGCGATCCGGTCGGCGAGGTTTGCGACCAGCGGTAGATCGTGCGTAATGAAGACGATCGTCAGATCGCGCTCCTCCGCGATCTCCTTGATCAATCGGATGATGCTGCGCTGCATGAGCAGGTCCAGCGCGGCCGTCGGCTCGTCCATCACCAGCACTTCCGGCTCGAGCACCAGACTCAATGCGATGAGTGCTCGCTGGCTCATCCCGCCCGAGAGTTCGTGGGGATAGGAGTCTAACACCTGATCCGACTCGAGGTAGAGATCCGCGAGCAGGTCTTCAGCGCGTTCCATCCCCTCCTCGACGTCGTAGTCGTGGACGGCCAGCGTCTCCCGGAAGTGGTCCCGGATCGACATCGTCGGGTTGAACGAACTCATCGCGCCCTGGAACACCATCGAGATCTCCTCCCAGCGAACCTGTTTGATCTCGTCTTGGGAGAGACTGAGAAGATCGATAGCCGCCCCCGACTCGGGGTAGAAGGTGATGTCGCCGGTGAGCTGTCCGGGATCGACGACCGCGTTGAGCAACGCGGAAGCGAACATCGATTTCCCGCTGCCGCTTTCGCCGACGACACCGAGGACCTCACCCCGTTCCACGTCGATGTCTACTTCGTTCAGTACTTTCGATTCCCCTCGTTCCATGTCGAACGAGACGGTCGTGTCCCGTACCTCGAAGATCGGATCGTCGACGGTTTTCGTGTGTTTTCGCTGCATTGTTATTCCTCGTAGTGCGCAGTGTCATCGACCGTGTCCGCGTGGCGCGCCCGGATACGCGGATTGAACAGTTTCTCCGTTCCCTGTGCGAACAGTACCAGCCCGAACGAGAGGCCGACGATCGCTATCATTGGGAAGAGTAGCCAGTGAACGGCGTCTAACGAGTAGATCGCTGCGTTGGTATACGCCTCGTTGAGTGTGATCCCCCAGTTGGACGAGAAGCCACTGAGGAGCCCGAGGTAGAACAGCGCGACTGCACCGAAGATGACCCCACGTGCGGAGTTGACGAAGTTGATCAGCACGTAGGGCATGATGTTCGGCAGGACGTCATCCACGATGATTTTCGGCGTGGATGCACCCATGATTCGAGAGACTTCGACGTAGGAGTGGTCCCTGATCGAGAGCACCTGTGACCTGATCGACCGCGCGAGACCGGCCCACGCGTTGATCGTGAGGAAGATGCCGATCAGATACGGACTCTCCGGTTCGAAGACGGCGATCAGGAGGATGATCAGGGGCAGACCGGGAATGGTCATGGCGATGTCCGTGAACGTTGTGAGGACAGTATCGACGGCCCCACCCTTGTATCCCGAGATGGTCCCGACGATCGTCGCCATGATCGTTGAGAACACCGCGCCGGCCAGAATCATCTTCAGCACTGGCGGTGTCGAGTAGACGAGCTCCGAGAGGAGGCTCGTCCCGAGTTGGGTCGTTCCAAGCGGATACGACATACTCTCGAAGGGGCCTGCCAGTCGCGGTCCCTGTCCTTGCGACGGAGCGGGAACGAGATAGAGGCCGACCGTTCCCATCAGTACGTAGAACAGGACGATGAGCGAACCGGCCTTCGTTCGCCAGTCGTTCCAGGCGATCCGTAGCGGGGCGAGGACGGCCACGTCGATCCATTCCTTGTATAGTTCCGAACGGGTGGCCGTCGATCCGTCACTCGTGCTGTCGCGGTCGTCGGTCGCGTCGAACGTTGAATTGGTTTCAGCCATCGAATGTCACCTCTCAGTAGGCCTCCTTGCCTTCGCCCTCGCTGACTCGCGGATCGATCATCCCGTAGGTGAGATCCGCGATCAGGATACAGAGCAGAACGGCAGCGGTGATGACGAGGAAGATCCCCATCATGAGCGGGTAATCGCGGGCGTGGATCGCTTGCAGGAGGTAGCTTCCCAGGCCGGGGTAGGCGAAGATCTCTTCGAGGATGACCGAGCCACCGAACATGAATCCGACGGAGATCATCAGGTTGGTGTACATCGGCAGCAGCGCGTTCCGACCGACGTACCGGACCGCGATCCGGCGTCCGGGGACGCCTCGGAGGTGTGCTACCCGGATGTAGTCCTCCCCGATCTCTTGGATCGAGTTCCCTCGCATCGTAATCGCGACCCCGCCGAATCCGGTGAGAACGAGGGACGCGATCGGAAGCGTCGCGTGGTAGAATACGTCGGAGATAAAGATGGGCGTCAGTCCCGGCTCTATCCCGATGGCGTAGTTCCCCGACTGCGGGAAGATACTCAACTGAATAGAGAGGAGGTACACCAGGAAGATCGCCGCGACGTAGTAGGGGACCGAGTTCAGGAACATCGCGAAGACCGTCGACCCGGTGTCGAATCGGCTCCCTTCTCGGTACGCCATGACCGCGCCGAGCACGATACCGATCGCGAACGTGAGCAGGATCGCCATCGTGAGCAGGAAGATCGTCCACGGGGCGGCCTTGATGATGAGTTCGCTGACGCTCTTGCCGGCGAACGACATCGATTGGCCCAGATCCCCTTGCAGGATGTTCGTAACGTAATCGAAGTACTGAACGTACACCGGAGTCGAGGGATCGTAGTTCGTGTACGCCTCGGTCAGCGAGTTGATTTCGGCCATGCTCACGCCGTCCGCCCCGCGGTTCCGCATGACTTGTGCTCTGATGTGGTCCGCCGGTCCGCCCGGTATCGCCCGTATCAGTCCAAACGTCACCGTGATTACCGCGATGAACGTAACAAATGCTTGTCCCAGTCGCTTTATTATGTACATTAATTTGTGTATCTGTGGCTCGTGTTACCTTATAATAATTCCGCTTTAGCTGATTGGCTGGTTAAAAAGGAGACCGATCAGTTCTTCGCCTGCAGGTCACCGTTTCGCGGGAACCACCAGAGGGGCCACTTCGACTGATACTTCGGGGAGTCCGGTTCCGGGACCTCCCAGTCGTCCGTATAGAACCAGACCGGGTCGTTGATCTCGTTGATCTGGAGCATGGGGATCGTCTGGTTAGTAATCCACGCGAGCTGGTCGGTGAGCTCGGTCGCTCTCTCCTCGTCCTGTGCGACGAGCAACTCGTCCATCAGTCCGCGCGGATCGACCGACTCGAGGTCGCCGTCGGGGTCGCCCATCGGCGGAGCTTCGAGGTTCTCGGGATCGAGATTCATGAACTCCGTGTCGATGTTGTAGTACATATCGAAGACGTAGTACGGACTGGATCGCTGGAGCGTCCATCCCGTCGACGCCACCTTGTAGTTCGCCGCGGTGTAGTGGTCGGCCCAGTACGTCGATTCCTCGATCCGCTGCATTTCGGTGCTGATACCCTCGTTCTCGAGGTTATCGACGACCGTCTGGTAGACCGGATGCCAGTCGTTGTATCCCGCAGGGACCTTGATCGTCATCTCGAACGGGTCACCGTTGGGACGGTACCACGTACCGTCGTCCTTCTGGTACCCTTCGTTGCGGAGCAGTTCTCGACCGCGCTCCGGATCGTCGTAGCGGTAGAGCTGGTCGGCCATCTCGTCGGAGACCTTGTCCTCCCACCGGCTGGTCTGCTCGTTCTGGCCGTCGATGTTTCCGACGAGTCCGCTCGGCGCCTCGACCGGCTGTCCGAGTCGACCGTAGTTGTCCGCACAGGCCTGTCTGTCGACGAACTCGCTGATGGCCTGTCGAACCCGAATGTTACCGAAGTCATCGTCCTCGTGGTTGAAGGGAAGCGAGAGTCCCCACAGCGCGGGGAGTTGCGCGTGCAGGAGCTCGTCGGGAGCTTCGTTGAAGACCGATTCCGGTGCGGAGTAGTTCCGGATCCCGTCGACTTCGCCGCCGAGCAGCACACTCGCGGTGTCGGTCGAAACCTTGTGGAGCTCCCAGCTCTCCCAGTTAATGTTCTCCGCGTCGGGGTGGTGTTCGTACAGGCTCATCTTCAGGTGACGGTTGTCCCGCTCCTCGAACTGGAAGGGGCCGTTCCCTTTCACCTTCGACTCGTCGAACGAGTCGTTACGGAGGTCGCTCCGAATGTCGGCGATCTCGTCGTCGGTCGTCGCGTCCTCCCACCGCTCGACGTAGTCCTTGTACAGCCGGTGTGGCGTCTCGAGCCAGTAGTAGTTCAGTCCGTCTTGGAACAGCTGCCTGTTGATCGTTCCGTCGAGGGTGAGTTCGACGGACTTGTCGCCGGCCCGCTGGATATCCGTCCAGAGGGTCGACATCGTGTCCCCGATAATCGCGTCGGTGACGAGTTTCGTGTAAAGGTCGTCGGCGTTGACCGGATCGCCCGGATCGCCGTTGTGCCACGTGAGGCCGTCTCGAACCTTCAGAACAGCGGTCTCGCCCTCAAACTCTTCGATGGAGATCGCGTACGACTCGAACTCCCCATCGTCGATGAAGTACCGCTGGAGCTGGTCGCTCTGCATCGCGTGCGAGAACGGATTCTGCAGATTGAGATGGTTGAACTGATAGTTCGTCGGATCGACCGTTATCGGCTCAATGAACGCGTTCGTGTTCCCCGAGCTACCTCCCATACAACCGGCCAGCGCCATTGCACCCCCCATTGCGCTGCCGCGAAGGAGATGTCTGCGCGAGATAGACTGTCGATTCGACTTACCCACGGATCCCTTGCCAGGTGATGGCATAGACTCTTGTTATCAATAGGGGGTAAAAAACGTTTTGGATGAATAATAGCTCTCAATAGATGGACCGTTGAGCGGGCCTATTCGGAGGCCACAAGAGGTACCAATAGTTGGTTTGACCGGTTTCCAACGCCCGTCTTCTGCGAATAGTGTTGTCGACTCCTCCTGTGCGGTGTCTCGTGGCGAGCCGAGATCGGATAGTCTCACCCCGGGTTCAACTGATCGGATCCAGACTGGGACCCATATCTGACCAGTGTTCTGTATGGCTATACGAGAGTGGTCGAAAAGTGAATGAGAGATGAGCGTATCACTCGTTCCAGACGGATCGATACGGTGGGCGGTCCGAACTGCTTCAGTTGACTCCGTCTCGAGCGGCGTTGATCCGATGTCTGACGCCGATTCCTCTGGGAGTGATGAACTGTTCATGCTACCGAGGGTGGACTACTCTCTCGGCGAGGTTACTCTCGAGCGAGTAATGGGCACTGATCGATTCCGCGATTATAACGACCGTATGTTTGTAATTCTAACGAGCAGGACGACAGCTCGGGTGCGGAGATTGTGGATCCGAGCGTACGGAAACGCGAGTATTGTTCTGTAACAGTAACTCGTCGTTCTATTTTCGTCTCAGCCAGTGGCTCTGGTCGCCACTGGTCTCGTCTCGCTCGGACATCGTACCGCTAAATATCATTGAATACGTGAGGGACTGATATCACCCGTGACCCGGTTCCCGAACCCGCTACGTCTGCTCATTCTGTGGATCGGTCTCGCGCTCGCTCGCGTCGGACTCATCGACCGCGAACGCGCCGTTCAGACGACTATCCTCGCATGGCCCCGAATCGTTACCGGGATCGCTCGGATGTCGAAAAATGCCGTCGACGTCGCGATGGTCGGCGTCGCGGTCGGCACTGCGGCCGTCGCCGGCGTCGGGTTCGCGGGACCGTTCTGGGGACTCGCGTTCGCGATCGGTGGCGGCGTCGCCGGCGGCGCTATCGCACTGGTCTCTCAGCGCTACGGTGCGGACGCTACCGACGAACTGGGACTCGCCGTCCGCTCGAGTACGGTACTCATCATCGTGCTCAGCGTTCCGGTCACGGTCGCGTTCTGGTTCGTTCCACATGAACTCATCTCGGTGTTGAGCAGCAACGAGCGGGCGATCGAGTACGGTGCGACGTACCTCCAGGTCGTCGGATTCGGGATCCCCTTCGCGGGGCTGAACCTCGTCGGAAGTCGGACGCTCGTCGGTGCCGACAACTCCTACATCGCGATGCAGGTCCGTGCCGGTGGAGCCCTTGCCAACATCGGCTTGAACGCCGTGTTCATCTTCGGCTTCGGCTGGGGCGTCGCTGGAGCGGCACTCGGGACAGTTCTCTCGAACGTCGTCGTGACGGCGACGTTCGCGATCGGGATCAGCCGCGGTCGCTTCCCGGGTATCGGCGAGTTCCCCGTCCAGGTGGATCCGCTGGGAACGTATCTCGATCCCGAGACGATTCGCGATTTGATCAGGATCGGGCTCCCGATCGGCGCTCGGAACCTCGTCTGGACCGTCGCCGAGTTCCCGATGCTCTCCATCCTCGACATCTTCGGGGAGAACACCGTCGCCGCGTTCGTCATCGCCCGTCGCATCTGGGGTGTGATGAACGCGCCCGGCTGGGGGTTCGGGCTCGCCTCGTCCAGCCTCGTGGGTCAGGCACTCGGCCGAAACGACGAAGCGACGGCCGAAGCGTACGGACGCGACATCATCCGGTTCGCGGTGGCGACGTACGCCGTCTCCGCGGTTCTCATCGCCCTGTTCGCCGAGCAAATCGTCGTGCTGTTCGCGAGCGATCCGACGAGTCCGGAGATCCCGATCGCCATCCACCTCGTCTACGCCGCCTGTGCCGCGGTCGTCTTCCAAGGGGTCTCCGGCGCCGCTGCCGGGCCGCTCGACGCGAGCGGTGATACGCGGATTCCGTTCGTGAGCCAGTTCATCGGGATGTTCTTCGGCTCGATCCCGCTCGCGTACCTCGGTGCGACGACCGGACTCGGATATTGGGGCCTGTACCTCGCGTTCACAGCGGAGACGACGATTCCAGCTGCGATCAACTACTGGCGGTTTCGAACCGATAAGTGGAAGGCCATCAGCGAAGCGTACCGTCCCGACGTTGCAGTCGGTGACGACTGAGACTCGGCGCGGTCGGTGAAGTCGGTGTCCGCTGTCCCTCATTTCTCACTGTACTGATGGACGGGACTCTGAGAAAGCGGTCATCAAACGGACATACGAAACTAATTACTCGTTCTGAACGAATCCCGTCGTATGACACAGATTACCTTCATCGGAGCGGGAAGTATGGTGTTCGCCAAGAATCTCGTCGGAGACGTCCTCTCGTTCGACGCGCTCGCCGACAGCGAAATCGTCCTCATGGATATCGACGAGCACCGGCTCGAGCAGACCCGAACGGTGGCCCAAGCGATGGTGGACAACGACAGCCTCGAGGCGACGGTGGAAGCGACCACCGACCGTCGGGCCGCGCTCGAGGGTGCTGACTACGTCCTCAACATGATCAACGTCGGTGGCACGGAACCGTTCGAAAACGAGATCCGGATCCCCGAGGAGTACGGCGTCGAGCAGGCGATCGGCGACACGACCGGGCCCGGCGGGATCTTTCGGGCGCTGCGGACGATCCCGACGCTGCTCGATATCGCCGCCGATATGGAGGAGCTGTGCCCCGACGCGCTCCTGCTGAACTACACGAACCCGATGGCGATCCTCTGTAAGGCGCTGTTCGACGCGACGGACGTACAGACCGTCGGGCTCTGTCACAGCGTTCCCCACACCGTCGAGGCGATCGCCGACTACGTCGACGTCCCCGCGGATGAACTCGAGTACTGGGTCGCGGGCATCAACCACATGGCCTGGTTCCTCGAGGTCGAACGCGACGGCGAGTCCGTCTATCCCGCGCTCCGCGACGCGATGGACGACCCCGAGACGTACCGGCGCGACACCGTGCGCTTCGAGATGATGGAGCACTTCGGCGCGTTTCCGACCGAGTCGAGCCACCACATGAGCGAGTACGTCCCCTACGTTCGGACGTCCGAGGAGACCATTGAGGAGATGACTGGAACGGACTACGCCGAGCGGATGGAGACCGCCACCTATCTCGAGGGCTGGAAAGAACGATCGGCCGAGCGCAACGACGCCGAGTTATCGGACGACCTCGAGACGGTCGGCGCCGAGCGCTCCGAGGAGTACGCCTCTCGACTCATCCACTCGCTGGAGACCGACACGCCCCGCCGGTTCAACCTCAACGTGAGCAACGAGACGAACGCCATCGCGAACCTCCCGACCGACGCGTGCGTCGAGGTGCCGGTGCTCGTCGACGGAACCGGCCTCCACCCCTGTTCGGTCGGTGAACTGCCGACGCAACTCGCGGCGCTGGATCGCCGGCACGCGGCCGTCTACGAACTCGCGGTCGAGGGAGCGCTGGAAAACGACCGACGGAAGGTCCACCAGGCCGTGAAACTGGATCCGCTTACGGGCGCCGCCCTCAGTTTGGACGAGATCCACGAGATGGTCGAGGATCTCATCGACGCTAACGAGGCGTCCCTCCCTCGCCTCGAGTGAGCGACGACGGAGAACTCGCAGCGAAACCGGAACCGACAGTCAGCCGAGACGGCAGTCGGGAGTCGACGGCGTAGCCGAGTGTGGGACGCGTACGCCGTTCGCGTCGGTCAACGATTCCGACCGACTCCGCCGAAGCGATTCGAGAGACGGCCGGATACCGCTATCGGAGACAGTTCATTGTCATAGATTGACACGGGCAGTACACTTATTTGGGTAACTGATTATAGCGGTGATATGGATAACGCACTCGTCGTCATCGACGACACGGACGCCCACCGAGAACTGCTCGCGGAAGCCGGCCGACTCGCTCACGACACTGGCGCGACGCTGACCGTGCTCGCGTGGATCACGCCGGATCAGGTCGACAAGACGGCCGATAACTTGGAAGTGATCGAGCAGATGGAGGGGACATCGTACAGCGAACCCGATTCGACCTCCACTGCGGAGCAGTTCGCACAACGGTTCGCTGAAGACGTGTTCGACTCGTTCGATGAGTCGATCGAGTTCACCACCGAGGGAATCGTCGTCGACGAGAGCGACCGCGCCGACGCGGTCATCGCTACCGCGGCGGAACTCGGCTGTGACCATCTCTTCGTCGTCGGTCGACGGCGCTCGCCGACCGGGAAGGCGCTGTTCGGTGACTTCGCCCAGCACATCCTCCTCAACTTCGACGGCACCGTGACGCTCAAAATGGACTGATCTCCGCGAATTCTACTTTTTCGCCGAAAACACGCAGTATCGTTCGGAACGGGTGAAAAATCTCGAGAGCGGATCGGCGAGTTATTCGATCGAGATTCCGGCCACCGTCGACGCCGGCAGCTCGGCGATCAGGGAACCGCTGTCGACCGACACGTCGAGTTCCTCGGCGGTGAACTCGTCGGCGTTGTCGGCGTCGACTTCCAGGTCGGGATCCTGGTCCGCGAACAGCAGCTCGGCCTCGATGGACGAGGACTCGAGGTCGATTCCCTCGAGGGTGACGTCGATCGTCTGGGTCTCGCGGCAGTCGAGGTTCGTAACGGTGACGTAGGTCTCGTCGTCGTCGACCGATGCGGACGCGCCGACGAGGGGCAGTTCGCGGTCCTCGGCGTCGTCGGCGAGTTCGCGCGACGGGGCCTCGACCGACGTCTGCACGGCCTCGCTACCCTTGTGGGGTGCGTACAGGTCGAAGACGCGGTAGGTCGGACGCGCCCAGGCGTCGTCCTCGTCGGTCTCGACGAGACACTGCAGGACGTTGACCGTCTGTGCGATGTTCGACATCGTGACAACGTCGCTGTGGTGGTTGAAGATGTCGAGGACGGCCGCTGCCGAGAGCGCGTCGAGGACGGTCCCCGGCTGTTCGAGCCCGTTGTCGGCCGTCGCTTCGGGATGCCAGGTGCCCCACTCGTCGATGATGACGCCGATGTCGCGGGTCGTCGCCACCGCGTTGATCGCCGCGGCGATTCGCTCGATGTGGTCTTCCATCTCGAGGGCCTCGACGAGGAGCTGGTCGTACTGGTCCTCGTCGGCCTCGGAGACGTTCATCGTCCGCCCGTAGTAGTGGTGCAGCGTGAGGTGGTCGAGCGGGAACTCCGCGCCCCAGGCCTCGCTCGCGATCTCCTCCATGAATCGTCGGTTCCACTCGTGGCCCTCGAAGCCACAGGCGATGAGCTCGAGTTCGTGATCGAGCATCAGGTTGTCCATGGTCCCGACGTAGGTCGCGTACCGCCGGTACTCGCGGGCGTACTGCTCGGGGGTCATCTGGCCGCCACAGCCCCAGTTCTCGTTGCCGAGTCCCCAGTACTTAACGCCGTAGGGCTCCTCTCGGCCGTTCTCGCGTCGTCGGTCGGCGAGTTCGGTGTCGCCGTCGTAGTTGCAGTACTCGACCCAGTCGGTAGCCTCCTGTGGGTCGCCCGAGCCGACGTTGGCCGCGAGATACGGCTCCGTACCGATTCGCTCACAGAGTTCCAGGAACTCGTCGGTACCGAAGGCGTTGGACTCCTCGGGGAGCTCCTCCGGGCCCTGCGCCCAGAAGAGGTTCCGGCGTCGCGGTCGGTCCTCCTGTGGACCGATGCCGTCTTCCCAGTGGTAGTCGTCGGCGAAACAGCCGCCGGGCCAGCGGAGAACGGGAATCTCAAGGTCGGACAGGAGCGAGACGACCTCCTCTCGGTACCCGTCTTCATCGGTGCTGTCGCTGGTCCAGAGACCCTCGTAGACACACCGCCCGAGGTGTTCGGAGAAGTGACCGTGGACTTCGGGTTCGATGCGGTCGATATCCGCTGCAGTATGAACCGTAATACGTGCGTTAGCCATCCACACCTCTCTTTCTGATAAAGTGTTATAAGTTCCTCGGTTTCTGTCACTCTGCACCTGTTAAACCCGAAAGAACGGGGTCGCCGACCACTCATTCTACCAACGTTAATGAACGACACTTCGAACGATCGTCGCTTTATTCCCGTCCGATATTCCGTCGAAAGAGCAGAGACGGCGCGACGAAGCGAGCGGCAACCGATTTTTTCGGACGACCGCTGTCGTCACGGAGTACCAACCTATTTGAGCGACCGGATCCGACAGTCACCGAGACAGTGTCCAACAGAGAACACCGATTAGAGGGGTATCGTGATGCAGTCGAATGGCCGCTGGTCCGTCTCTTCGCCCAATTTAGTCGGGAGCGTCGCCACTGGTTCTCGATCGGACTCCTCGCCGGCTTGTTCGAGCGGCTGGCGTCGCTGATCCCGCCGTTCGTCCTCGGCGTCGCGATCGACGCCGTGTTCAACCAAACGACGGCGTACGAACTGCCGCTCGTTCCTGCAGATATCGTCCCGTCGACGACGGAGGGACAACTCTGGTTCTCGTTCGGGATCATCTTCGGGTGTTACGTGCTCACGGCGCTGCTGGCGACGGTGCGGATGCTCTCCGTCGACTACTTCTCGCACCACCTGATGCACGTCGTTCGCACGTCGACGTACGACAAGATGCAACAGCTGGACGTTCGCTTCTTCGATGGCCACGAGAAAGGCGAACTCATGAGCATCCTGAACAACGACATCTCCAACTTCGAGCAGTTCTTCGACGACGCGCTCACCAGAGCAGTTCGGATCGGGACGGTGCTCGTCGGCATCACCGTGCTTCTCGTCTATCTGAACTGGCAGCTCGCGATCGTAACGCTGGGAGCGGTCCCCCTGCTCACCGCGTTCACGCTGTGGTTCATGCGCCGGGTCGAGCCGGTCTACGACCGGATCAGATCGAGCGTCGGCGGCATGAACACCCGCCTCGAGAACAACCTCGGCGGAATCCACCTCATCAAGACGATGACGACGGAGTCCTACGAGTCCGACCGCGTCACCGACGTCTCCTACCGCTACTTCGATACGAACTGGGAACGGATCAAGCTCAACACGTTGTACCATCCGGGGAGTAACTTCGTCACGAACGCGTCGTTCGCGGCGACGTTCATCATCGGTGGCTACTGGGTCGTCGTCGGACCGCCGCCGCTGTTCAGCGGGACGCTCACCGTCGGCTCGCTCGTCACGTTCCTGTTCATGAGCCAGCGGTTCACCGGTCCGCTCAAACAGATCGCGGTCATCATCGAGCAGTACGAGAACGCGCGCGCGTCCGGCAAGCGCGTCGTCGGCCTCATGGACATGCCCGTCGCCATCGAGGACCGCGAGGACGCGACGGAACTGACCGACGTTGACGGCCGCGTCGAGTACGACGACGTGAGCTTCGCCTACGATCCCGACGAGGAGTATGTCCTCGAGGACGTCTCGTTCGAGGCCGACCCGGGCGAGACGGTCGCGTTCGTCGGCCCGACCGGTGCGGGCAAGTCCACGGTGGTCCGACTCCTCATGCGAATGTACGAGACCGACGAGGGGGAGGTCCGGATCGACGGCCACGACGTCCGCGACGTGACGCTGTCGAGTCTTCGGGAGGCGATCGGCTACGTCAGTCAGGACAACTACCTCTTCGGCGGGACCGTCAGGGAGAACATCGCCTACGGGACGTTCGACGCGACCGACGAGGAAGTCGTCGCGGCCGCCGAGGCCGCACAGGCCCACGCGTTCATCGAGGAGCTTCCGGACGGGTACGACACTGAGGTCGGCGAGGAGGGGGTCAAACTCTCCGGCGGGCAACGCCAGCGCATCGCGCTCGCGCGCATCATCATCTCGGATCCGGAGATCCTCGTGTTGGACGAGGCGACCAGCGACGTCGACACCGAGACGGAGATGCTCATCCAGCGCTCGATCGAGGAGATCACCGCCGACAGAACGACGTTCGTCATCGCCCACCGACTGTCGACCGTCCGCGACGCCGACACCATCCTCGTCCTCGACGACGGTGAGATCGTCGAGCGGGGGAGCCACGACGCGTTGCTCGAGGCGGACGGCCTCTACGCGAACCTCTGGAAGGTACAGGCCGGCGAGATCAACGATCTCCCGGAGACGTTCGTCGAGCGCATTACACAGAACAACTGAGCCGGGCCGCTGGACTGCGGTCGATCTCAGATCCGATTTCACTACCGTTTCTCGACGTGCTCGCCAGCGTTCGTCGCTGCCGGAATCCGCTGCTCAGTTCCGGCACCGATCACTGTCGTTCGATGTGGTACGCATCCTGTTCCCATAGAACGCGGTATACTGCTCGTCCCCGTCGGGCCGCGCCGGAGCGGTCTCGGCAGTTCGAAGGAAGAATCGAACGCCGCTACGACCGGATCCAGACCTGCATGGCACCGGGATCACGGTTGTCCCAGGCGTAGTACGGCACCGCGGTGAACTCGGTCCGTTCTCGAGCCGTCTCGTTCGCGGGACGATACAGTTCGCCGTCCCAGCCCTCCCGATCCGGGACGCTCGCTTCGCCCTCGATGACCGTGACTCCCTCGAGCAGGTCCGACCGATGCTCCGTCGAGACCGAAGCGGACGGGTCCTCGTACTGGTGGAGCGGCCGGTCGTTGTCGACTGCCTCGAGGCAGTAGACGAGCGGGCCGCGTTTGAGTGCAACGCGTCCGGCGTCGGCCGCCACCTCGGGATGGGCCTCTAGCTGCGTGACCGTCTGCTCGAAGGTCAGCTCGATCCGGCCGTCGTCCCACTCCCGTTCGACCTCGAGGTAACCCTCGGACGGCACGTCGACCGAATCGCCGTTTACCGTCACCGTCGACGACTCGGCCCACTTCGGAATTCGAAGGCGAAGCGGTACCGACGCCCCGTCGGCGTCGACGTCGATGGTAACCTCGCTCGACCACGGGAGGGAACTGTCCTGTGACAGCTCGACGGTCGCGCCGTCGACCGTCGTCGTGACGCTACCGCCGACGTACTGATTGACGTACAGCGCTGGTCCCCGCTGGCTGTAGACGTACTTGCCCAGCGACGCGAGCAGCCGGGCCGCGTTCGGCGGACAGCATGCGCACGTGAACCATCCCTTGCGGTGGTGATGGCCGTCGCTCTCGAGAGGGTTCTCGTAGAAGAACTCGGTCCCGTCGAGCGAGACGCCAGCGAGGAAGCCGTTGTACAGCGTCCGCTCGATGAGGTCGGCGTACTTCGCCTCGCCGGTGAGTTCGAACAGCCGCTGGTTCCAGTAGATGCTCCCGATCGCGGCACAGGTCTCGGCGTAGGCATCGTTTCTGAGGTCGTAGTCCGTCGTGAACCCTTCGTGGGCCTCCTCGGGGCCGAGGCCGCCGGTGACGTACATCCGCTTGGTGGTCATGTTCGTCCAGAGGCCTTCGAGGGCCTCGATCAACTCGTCTTCGCCCGTCTCGATGGCGAGATCCGTCGCTGCCGCGAACAGGTACATCGCCCTGACGGAGTGGCCCTCGACGGTTTCCTGTTCCCGGAGCGGCTCGTGGGCCTGAGCGTACCGTCCGTCGTACGTTCCGTCTTCGTGGGTGAAGACGTCCCGTGCGGCAGAAATGACCCCACCGTCGTCATACTCGGCGCCGCCGAGCGTCTCCGGATTGTCGATTTCCCACGCGAGTCGGTCGTCCTTCCCGCGGAGATCGATGAAGTACTTCGCGAGGTCGAGATACCGATCCGTACCGGTGACTCGGTAGAGCTTCAGGAGCGCCAGTTCGATCTCTTCATGGCCCGGAACGCCCTCGATTTCGTCGCCGAAGACGTCGTCGACGAGATCCGCGAAGTCGATCGCCACGTCGAGCAGCGTCTCCTTCTCCGTCGCCCGGTAGTGGGCGACCGCGGCCTCGATCAGATGGCCGGCACAGTAGAGCTCGTGCATCATGTGAAGGTTCGTCCACCGATTCTCGGGTTCGACCAGCGAGAAGTACGTGTTCAGGTAGCCGTCGGGCTGCTGTGCGTCGGCGATCAGCGAAATCACCTCGTCGACGTTCGCCTCGAGTTCCGGATCGTCGCGCTGGGCGAGCACGTACGAGGCCCCTTCGATCCACTTGTAAGCGTCCGAGTCCTGAAACCACATCCCCTGAAAGCCGCCGGACTCCCCGGCGGCGACGCGCCGAAAGTTCTCGAGCGTGCCCGACTCCTCGAGTTGTTCGTACTGGTATTTGATCGTTACGTCCCTGTTTCGTTCCCGTCGGAGCGACCAAAATCCGTCGTCGATCTCGACGTCCGAGAGCGTGATCGCGTTCGTCGGCGCTCCGTATGAACTCATGAGTGTGTTCCGATCGCTCATCTCGGCTATCGAGTAATAAGGGTTACCGAGAAGCCCGTCACAGGGGGTCGTGGAGCGTCTCACCGGCGCGGTCGTGAGTCTCAATCGTATCCGTTAGCCGCCGAGCGGCCCGTAGAGAGGTCCCTCACGTCCCGTGATCGACCGGGGGAGTCCCCGAACCGACGGCTCCAGTGACCTAGCGCGATATCGTTCCATCCGACGTCGAGGTGCCACACCGCTCGTCCCGTGCCGATAATATTCTATTATAGAGAATAGCATTCTTGTTATAACAGCCCATCTCCAGAACGAGGACCGCTCGGTACCGAGAACTCGCTTCACGACCGTCCGCTGCTATCGCCGTATATCCTCTCAGATGGGATTCGAGGGCGGATTCGAACGGAATACCGCGAATTGATTTACAAGCATATGGTAGTAATTCATGTGCCATCCCTCCCGTTCTCTTCGACAAAATCGGGTGTAGTATAGATGGACTATGTCCCACTTCTATAGAACGATGTGTTGTCTCTCTCAACGCGGCCGACGCCTCCGGTACTGTTCAATGATAGGGGAGAGCGGAGACGTCTTAGAGAACGCGAGGGGACTCAAACAGAACAAACATTATATGATCTCGAATGAGAGGAGTGGTATGGCAGAACCGAAACACCCGGTCCGGACGGTCGACAGAGCGATGGAGATCGTCGAGATCATCCAGGAACTCGACGGTGCGGGCGTCTCCGAGATCGCCGAACAGGTCGATATCGGCAAGAGCGCGGTCCACAACCATCTGAACACGCTCGTCAACAGGGAGTACCTCGTCAAGGAAGGCGACGAGTACCACATCGGCCTCTCCTTCCTCGGACTCGGCGCGTACGCTCGAGACCGGACCGAGATTTACGAGACGGCTCGATCCGAAATCGACAAACTCGCCACCGAAACCGGCGAGTTGGCGAACCTCCTCGTCGAGAAAAACGGGATGGGGATCTACCTCTATCAGGCGCAAGGCCAGAACGCCGTCGAGTTGGACACCCACGAGGGCAAGCAGGTCAGGCTTCACTGTACGGGGCTCGGCAAATCCATCCTCGCGTTTCGCCCCGAAGAGGAGGTCTCCGAAATGCTCGACAAGCACGGCATGCCCGAGATGACGGACAAGACGATTACGGACCGCGAACAACTGTTCGACGAACTCGAGCAGATTCGGGAGCGAAAGTACTCGATCGACCGCGAGGAGCGCCTCGCCGGCCTGTGTTGTGTCGCCGCCCCGATTACGGACGGACAGGAGCGGAGTATCGGTGCCATCAGCGTCGCCTGCCCGGTCCATCGTATCAGCGAGGAGCGGTTCTACGAGGAACTGCCCGACGCCGTGCTCGGGACTGCAAACGTCATCGAACTCGAGCACAACTACTCGTAGTCGGCTCCCGAACGGCCGCTCGACCACCGAGAGCCGGCGTTCCGACGCCTCGCCGTACGAGTCCCGAACGGTCGCTCGATCGTTCGCTTCCACTGTGTCGACCGCGTCACCGCTCTCGAGGACGACCCTGAACCCCGTCTCGACGTGTCGGCCCGCGGGAGCGACGCCGTCTCCGAGGACTATCGTCGAACGCCGATCCCATCGCAGACGGAAGTTTTAGTAGCACCTGCCGTAATTCACGACCTGTCGATGGATTACAGACAGTTATCTGACCCGAACGCAGAGTATACGATGCGCGACCTCTCCGCGGAGACGATGGGCGTTTCTGCCGACCGAGGACCGCGCGACGTCGAGATCACGGACGTTCAGACCACGATCGTCGACGGCAACTACCCCTGGACGCTGGTTCGCGTCTACACCGACGCCGGTCTCGTCGGTAACGGTGAGTCCTACTGGGGCGCCGGCGACCGCGAGATCATCGAGCGCATGGCACCCTTCCTCGAGGGAGAGAACCCGCTCGATATCGACCGGCTCTACGAGCACCTCGTCCAGAAGCTCTCCGGCGAGGGGTCGATCGCCGGGAAAGCGATTTCGGCGATTTCCGGGATCGAACTCGCGCTTCACGACGTCGCCGGGAAGATTCTGGACGTGCCGGCCTACCAGCTCATCGGTGGCAAGTACCGCGACGAGATGCGGATGTACTGCGACTGCCACACCGAGGACGAGGCCGACCCCGACGCCTGCGCCGACGAGGCCGAGCGCGTCGTCGAGGATCTGGGCTACGACGCGCTGAAGTTCGACCTCGACGTCCCCTCGGGACACGAGAAAGACCGCGCGAACCGTCACCTCCGGGGCCCCGAGATCGAACACAAGGCCGAAATCGTCGAGAAAGTCACCGAGCGCATCGGCGACCGCGCCGACGTCGCCTTCGACTGCCACTGGTCGTTCAGCTCCGGCAGCGCACACCGCCTCGCCGAGCGCTTAGAGGACTACGACGTCTGGTGGCTCGAGGACCCGATCCCGCCGGAGAACCACGACGTCCAAGAGGAGGTCACCAAGCGGACCTCGACGCCGATCACCGTCGGCGAGAACGTCTACCGCAACCACGGCAACCGTCGCCTCCTCGAGAACCAGGCCGCCGACATCGTCGCGCCGGACGTCCCCCGCGTCGGCGGGATGCGCCAGACCCGGAAGATCGCGGATCTGGCGGACATGTACTACGTGCCGGTCGCGATGCACAACGTCTCCTCGCCGATCGGCACGATGGCCAGCATCCACGTCGGCGCGGCGATTCCGAACTCGCTGGCGGTGGAGTACCACTCCTACGAACTGGGCTGGTGGTCGGACCTCGTCGAAGAGGACATCATCCACGAAGGCTACGCGGAAGTGCCGGAAAAACCGGGGCTGGGCCTCACGCTCGACTTCGACGCCGTCGAGGAGCACCTGGCCGACGGTGCCGAGATGTTCGACGAAGCGTAACGTCATCGAACTCAGGAGCAGAGCGTCGGATTGGTCGACGAGGTGTGAGCCGACGTCACGCTCACGAACGTTCGCGGGTCGCTGTATAGCGCGGGACGATTCGTCACCATCTGATCGACCCTCGGAGCCGCCAATTCGGACGTGAGAGCGACCGTACCGTCGTCAGGTTCGAGTCAATCGGGAAGCCACACGGGGGTCAACTGATGTTCGCCGCGGACGGGACATTTATTATCAATAAGTTACTTTGTCCCGTCATGCGGTATCACCGACTACACAGCGGAGACGGGTATAGATTGGTCGCCGATGACGGTGACGCTATCTACGATCTCACGGCAGTCAAACCACGACTCGATACCTTTGCGGATCTCGCCGCGGCGGCGGACATCGCAGACGCGACCGTCGACGAGTTAGCCGAGTCGCTCGCGGACGACGCGCCGACCATCGAGCGCGGAGCGCTGGACGACAGCGCGCTGCCGCTGATCCCCGACGAGGTCTGGGCGGCCGGCGTTACCTACGAGATCAGTGAGGAAGCCCGCGAGGCCGAAAGCGGCATGCCGGAAATGTATCTGGACGTCTACGAGGCCGAACGGCCCGAGATTTTCTTCAAAGCGACGCCGAATCGGACCGTCGGCCCCGACGACTCGGTCGGGATCCGTGCGGACTCGGCGTGGGACGTCCCGGAGCCGGAACTCGGGATCGTCCTCTACGATGGCGAGATCGTCGGCTACACGATCGGTAACGACATGAGCAGCCGCTCGATTGAGGGCGAGAATCCGCTCTATCTTCCGCAGGCGAAGGTATACGACAAGTGTTGTTCGATCGGCCCCTGTGTCGCGTCGGCCGAAAGCGTCGGCAACCCCCACGAACTGACGATGACGATGGAGATCAGCCGCGATGGGGAGACACTCTACGAGGGCGAAACCTCGACCGGCGAGATGGACCGCTCATGTGAGGAACTGGTCGAGTACTGGCGCGATCACAATGCAGTCCCGGGGAACGGCGTTCTTCTCACTGGAACATCGCTCGTTCCGGACGAAGGGTTCACGCTCCGCCCGGATGACGAGGTGCGTATCGCCATCGACCAGATCGGCGAACTCGTGAACACGGTCGTCGAAGTGTGAGTCGCGACGAGAGGACGCTCGCAAAACCCTTCGACGAAATTCGAACGAAGCCGGAGGGACACCGCGTATAGCCGATATCGAACATATTGAACGCTATTTCGAATAATGCCAAACATAACATTCGTCGGCGCCGGGAGTGTCGTATTCGCGAAGAACCTGATGACGGATCTCTTCTCGTTCGAGCATCTGCGAGACAGCACGATCACGTTGATGGATATCGATCCGCAACGGTTGGATCGGGCCGCTGAGGTGGGCGAAACAATCGTCGACTATCACGACCTTCCCGGAGAGATCCGCGCCACGACCGATCGGCGCGAGGCCCTCGAGGGCGCCGACTACGTCTTCAACATGATCAACGTCGGCGGCGCGGAACCGTTCGAGAACGAGATCCGGATCCCCGAGGAGTACGGCGTGAAACAGGCTGTCGGCGACACGCTCGGTCCCGGGGGCGTCTTCCGCGCGCTGCGAACCGCCCCGACGGTGATCGATATCGCCCGCGACATGGAGGAGCTGTGCCCCGACGCGCTCCTGCTGAACTACACGAACCCGATGGCGATCCTCTGCTGGGCGGTCGACGAAGCGACCGACGTCGACGTGGTAGGCCTCTGTCACAGCGTCCAGCACACCACCGCGGCCATCGGTCGGTATCTCGACGTCCCGAGCGAGGAACTCCAGCACTGGGTGGCCGGTATCAACCACATGGCGTGGTACCTCGAACTGGAACACGACGGCGAGGACTGTTACCCGGCGCTCCGCGAGGCCGCGGACGATCCCGACGTCTACGCGCAGGATCCGGTCCGGTTCGACGTGATGGACCACTTCGGGGCGTTCATCACGGAATCGAGTCACCACCTGAGCGAGTACCTCCCGTACTTCCGGACGGACCAGGACGTCATCGACGAACTGACCCCCGAGGAGGAGTTCGGCCACTACACGATCGAGTGGATGCCGACGGGACGGTACCTGGACCACTGGCGCTCCTACCAGCCGGATCTCGAGGGCGAGTTCGAGGTCACCGAGGACGACGTCGCGCTCGAGCGCTCCCCCGAGTACGGCTCGCGGATCGTCCACTCGATCGAGACAGACGAGGAGCGGCGCATGAACATCAACCTCCGGAACGACACCGATGCGATCGAGAACCTCCCCGACGATTCGTGCGTGGAGGTGCCGTGTCTGGTCGACGGCCGGGGGATTCACCCCTGTTCCGTCGGCGAGCTACCGCCGCAGCTCGCGGCGTTGAACCGGTCGAACGTCGCCGTCCAGGAACGCGCGGTGACCGCGATACTCGAGCGAGACGAGACCGCGCTGCGCCAGGCCGTGAAACTCGATCCGCTCACGGCGGCCGAACTCGATCTCGAGACCATCGACGAGCTGGTCGACGATCTGCTGGCCGCGAACGCCGAGTATCTCCCCGATCTAGATTGACGCGCTCGAACGTCGCCCGCTCTTTTCACGACGAACGTCGCTGCTCCACTTTGCGAGCACCGGGCTCTGTTGAAACCGTCTTCTTTAGATACGTTCCCTCGCGACGCTACTGGACGGGACACCTGTAGACCGAACTTTTGTGCTGTCGTTCGGACGACGCTTCGCTTCTTTCGAACCGTGTCACCACCTCAGCCGCGCCGTTGGCGCGGCCTCGAGGGTTCCGTGGCCCGCTCGCTCACTGCGTTCGCTCACGGTTACTAGCGGTACCGCCTCCGCTTCTACCGAAGCGATCGAGGACCGATACTCACTCGGTTTCGAGCCAGACCCGCATCTCGCCCGGGTCGCGGTTCGCCCACGCGTAGTACGGAACCGCGGTGAACGACGTATCGAGGCGTTCAGTCTCCGCTGCCCGACGGTAGAGCACGTCAGACCACTCACCTCGGTCGGGCACTCGAGCCTCGCCCTCTAGGACCGTAACCCCGCCCAAGAGGTCGGATCGATGCGAGGCCTCGATCGCCGCGTCCTCGGGCACCGTGTACTGAGCGAGCGGCCGGTCGTGGTCGACGCCTTCGAGACAGTACACGACCGGGCCACGCCGTAGCGCGACGTTCCCGCTGGCAGCGTCGACCGCCGGGTGGGCCACTAGCTGTTCAGGGGCCATTCCGAAGGTGACCGTGAGTTCCACCGCCTCGTCCCATTCCCGGTCGACCTCGATATAGCCATCCTCGGGATCAACAGCGCGCGACTCGCCCGCCACTGTCGCCGTCACGTCGGTACACCACTCGGGGACGCGGACACGGAGCGCGAAATCAGTCGGTTTGGCCGCGTCGACGGTCAGCGTCACGTCGCCGGACCACGGGAGGGCGGACTCCTGTCGCAGCCGGACGTCCGCGTCGTCGACGGTGAGAGCGGCCTCACTCCCGACGAACTGATTGACGTAGACGGCGGGTTCATCGGTCGCGCGAGCGTAGATGTAGCGCCCGAGCGAGGCGATCAGACGGGCGGCGTTCGGCGGACAACACGCGCAGTCGAACCACCCTTGTCGCTGGTTCGAGAACCGGTCGGGGTTTTCGTCCGCGAGGGCGTGACCGTCCGGACCGACTTCGAGCGGGTTGGCGTAGAAGAACTCGGTCGCGTCTCGGGAAAGCCCGGCGAGGAATCCGTTGTAGAGCGTGCGCTCCACGAGCTCGGGATACTGCACATCGCCGGAAAGCTGGAACATCCGGTGATTCCAGAAGACGCTCCCGACTGCGGCGCATGTCTCGGCGTACGAAGTCCTGTTCGGGAGGTCGTAGTCCTCGGTGAATCGCTCGCCGTGGTGGGTAGACCCGATCCCGCCCGTGACGTACATCCGGCGCTGGGTCATGTTCCGCCACAGTTCCGTCAGCGTTTCGTACAGTTCGGCGTCTCCGGTTTCGAGGACGAGATCGGCAGCAGCGGCGAAGTAATACATCGCGCGGACCGAATGTCCCTCGACGGTCTCCTGCTCTCGGATCGGCGCGTGGTCCTGAGCGTACGTCCCGTCGTACGCTTCATCGTCGAAGAGAGCGCTCTCTATGGCGCTCCACATCTCCTCGCTCCCTGCACGGTCCTCGGTGTCCTCGAATTCGTATTCGAGCGCCTCGCCGCGTCCCTCCACGAAGAACGACGCGAGATCGAGGTACCGATCCTCGTCAGTGACCCGGTAGAGTTTCACGAGTGCGAGCTCGATCTCCTCGTGGCCGGGGACGCCCTGACGCCCATCGGGGCCGAACACCTCGTCGATCAGGTCGGCAAACGCCCGAGCGACGTCGAGAAGCGAGTCCTCGCCCGTCGCGCGGTGGTGGGCGACTGCGGCCTCAATGAGGTGGCCGGCGCAGTAGAGTTCGTGACCGATCGAGAGGTTCGTCCACCGCTTTCCCGGGAACTCGATCGCGATCCACGTATTGAGGTAGCCGTCCTCGGCCTGGGCGGCCTCGATCAGCGAGATCACCTCATCGACGCGATCCTCGAGATCTGGCTCGTCAGCGGTCGTGAGCACGTAGCTGGCCGCCTCGATCCATTTGTAGGCGTCGGTATCAGCGAACCAGAACCCCTCGAACTCGCCGTCGGCATCGCCGGCGGCGATCCGGAAGTTGTCGAGACACCCGCTGTCCTCGAGTTGCTCGTACTGGTACTCCAACATCCGTTCACGGACCCGCTCGACGTAGTGGTTCCAGAACTCGTCATCGACGGCCACGTCGCTGAGATCCAACGGTTCCGCGTGTGACGTTTGCTGCCGTACCATACGGCTATCACCGTCTGGGCACCTCATAAGCTATTGGTTCTCCCAACCGATGCGGCGTCCGAAATCCGACGGCGGGAACTCCGCTCGAGGGAAGAGTCCGCAGGCAGACTCCTCGGCAAACGTGTCCCTCCGCCGGGGCTTCAACAGAGCCAGCACCGCGGCTATCTCGAGAGCGGCGTCGGCAGCTCGAGACGCAGCTCGGAATCGACGGCCGCGTACTCCGCGGTGGGCCACGAGCCGGTATCGGTGACCACGTCGACGTCGGTCGGCGAGATCAGGACGGTATCCTCCGTCTTCGCCCCCTGAACCGTCGGGTTCCAGGCGTACGGCGCGGGCACTTCGATGGGAGACTCGGCCGACGGCGTCGCGGTCCACTCTCGACTCTCGAATCCGATAGCCCCGCCCTGATGGTGCAGTCGCCATTCGTCCTCCCAGCCGACGGCCGCGTACGCTCGCTCGATCTCGGCGAAGACGTCGGCGGCGGTGCCGCCGTCGGTCGTCGCAGCGTCCCGTGTCGCCGCAATCGCCGTCGCCGCGACGCGGCTCGCGTCGTCGTGGCGCTCGCGCAGCCACGAGGGGGCGTCGAAGTCGACGGTCCGCGTGACGGCGATGTTGACGCCGCGTTCGACCGCGACGACGGTGAGCAGCGCGTAGTCGCCCAGCGGCTCGTCGGTCGGCGTGAAGTGTCGATGTCGCTGCGAGCGTTCGGCGCCGCCGACGAGAACGACGGGCGACTCGAGGCCTCGCTGCCAGAGTTCATCACGAAGGCGTCCCGCCGCGGCGCGCTCGGTGTCGTCCGGAGAGACCTCCCGCGCGACCGTTTCGACCGCGTCGGCGGTTGCTCGGCCGGCCCGCTCGAGCACCTGCCGGTCGTGCTCGGTGAACGGAAGCCGTAGTTGGGAGGCGTCTACCGGCTCGAGGCCCGGTACCGTCGGAACGTCCGCGCCGGCTCGGTCGACGCTCGCACGCGCCACTGCCTCGCCGAGCGAGGACTCGTGCCAGTCGAACGTCTCGACGGGTACTCCCGACGGGAGTTCATCCTCGCGGAATCGATCCGCCTCGTTGTTCGACGTAAGCGCTCGGACGTCGGTACCGTCGTAGCCCAGCGCCGCGACGCCGACGTCCGCCGCACGGTCGACGGTCGAGTTGCCACCGCCGGTGAGCCACGCGAAGTTCTCCGGCCTGAGGAACCACAGTTCGGTCAACTCGCGTTCGGCCATGTACTCGTCTAGACGCGTCAGTTTCTGGTCGCGTACCGCCGTCATATCCCTCGCAACGAGGGGCGTCTAATAAACTATTGCGGATACGGAACGCGCGATCCGTCGGCCGTTCACGCGTTCGATACGCAGACGGGAGAAAGTCGCCCCGTCGATGAGCAGAAGCGGATGATGGTCTCCGACGAACCGCCCCGCCTGAAAGGCGAACGCGGACGGAACGCAACAGTCCGAACATCGATCCCCATCACGCTCGATCGTCAACCTCGAGTCAGCGTCGGTCCCGGACCCGTCTCTTCGTCCGGTCGCGGTCGCCCACGCACGGGCGAACTCGGTACGCGGACGGACGAACTCGGTGCGGATGCGTCTCGTTTTAGCGAGCTACCGGCGTCAATCGGCGGCGTGGTTCGGGACGTAACCACAGTCTACGCAGCACCACGATCGCTGGACGAATTTCAGGCCGCCGTCACAGTTCGGACATCGATACACCTGTTCGACAGTATGCTCTCGTGTCGTCATTAGTGGCTCTTCAGAGAGGTTACCATTAAACGTTCCCCCCATATGTCCGCCGCATCGTTGCGCTATCGCGTTCCCGTTCATCCCGCATCCGCTTACTCAGCACAGATCGAGCGGTTCGGTGGCGTAGCTGATCGCACAGCGTTCCTCGTCGCCGACGGACGTCGAGGTCAGCTCGAGCAGCCGTTCGCCGTCCCGCGACGGGAGCAAGGGTGTCGTCCACCCGACCGCCTGGTGACCGACGTCGATCGCGTCGTCGAACTGGAGCGGCGCTGAAACGGCCGTCCACGAGTCGAACCCCGAGAGATCAGTCGTGGCGAGGAGCGTCTGCCCGCTTCCGGGGGCTTGTTGGCCCTCTCGATCGCGCAGTGTCTTTCCCGAGACGAGCACGGTTCCCTCCTCGCCGCCGGCTGCCGTCCACGTGATGTAGGGGCCGTTCGTGAGCTGGTATCCCTCCGCCGTCCGTACCGGAGACCCGATATCCGCCGGCTCCCCCCACGACCGACCGTCCGGCGAGGTCTTGACGAAGATCCCGCCGTCGTACGTCGGCCCGACGATTTCGAAGGCCATCGCGTAGCTGCCGTCGGGGAGTTTCGTCACGACGGGCATCCCCGGTCGCTCTTCGCCGCCGGGTATCGCGACGTCGAAGACCTGCTCGTCCCACGTTCGACCGCCGTCGCTGGAGACGCGGTGGCCGACGAGCTGGTTGTACCCCTCCTCGCGGTGGCGTTCGTCGGCGAAGTAACAGACGAGGTTCCCGTCGGCGTCGATCGCGAACTCGGGCTCCCAGACCGGCGTTGCACCGACTTGAGGAACGGCCTTTCCACCGGTGGCGACCGTGCTGACGAACGACCAGTTCCGGCCGCCGTCCTCGCTGGCGTAGACGTCTATTTTCGTCCTCGATCGGTCGTCCGGAATGGAGTTCCCCGCGGCCAGTATCGTCCCGGCCGACCAGGAGCCGATCGATTCGGATAGTTCGAACAGCGTCGGTTGATACCGGAGCCCCCAGCCGTTCCGCGTGTCGCGGATTTCGGAGAATCGCGACCATGTTTCACCTCCGTCGAGACTGCGGTAAAGCGGGAAGAACGGCTGCTCCGCCTCGTCGTCGCCGCTCCCGTACCGCTCGAAGGTCGCGAGCAGCGTCTCACCCTCGGAGTCGTCGTGCTCGAGGCGAACGACGCGGGGATACATCGCGCCGGAACCGGGCGCGCCCTCCGGTGGCGTATAGAGGGCGTTCCCGTTCCGGTTCCTGTCAGTCGTCATCTGGTTCTCACCCGCGTTTCCGCAGTCGGTACTGCCGGATCGGTTCCGATCCGTCTACTCAGTTGGCTCACGACATTCGCATTCGTCTCCGATTACATAAGTTCGAGTGATCGAGACGACGGGAACCGAGTATCGGGGCTCGAGTCCGGGGCCCCTCCGATCGGTCGAAGCAATAATTAAGTGACTGGTAGCGACAGATAGGGTATGGGAGAGATTACGTACGACTTCTCCGACGAGACCGTGATCGTGACCGGCGGAACGTCCGGTATCGGCCGCGAAGTCGCTCGCCGATTCGGCGAGGCTGGCGCGACGGTGGTCGTCGCGGACATCCGCGAAGAGCCGAAGGAGGACGACGCGTCGGCGCCGACGCACGAACTCGTCGAGGACGCGGGCGGCCGGGCGGAGTTCATCGAAACGGACGTCTCCGATCCCGAGGCCGTCGGCGCGGTCGTCGAGGCCGCCAGGGAGTTCGGCGGCGTCGACGTGATGGTCAACAACGCCGGCATCTACCGCGAGGCGTCGCTCATCGAAACCGACGCCGACGCGTTCGATCAGGTGTTCGCGATCAACGTTCGCGGCGTCTTCGCCGGCTGTCGCGCGGCGGCTCGAGACATGCTCGACAGGGAGGAGCCGGGTTCGATCGTGAACACGGCCTCGATCAGCTCCGAGTACGCACAGGTCGGTCACTCGATGTACGACGCCTCGAAGGGAGCGGTCATGATGCTCACCCGCGTCGCGGCGCTCGAACTCGCTCGGTACGATATCCGGGTCAACGCCGTCGCACCGGGGATCATCGAGACCACCTTCGGTGCCGGAAACCCCGATTTCGACCAAGAGATCGACGATGGGTTCATCCTTCCCGATGCGGAGCTCCCCGATCTCAACGCTCAGGAGATCAACCCCGAAATCCCGATGGGGCGGATGGGGACGCCCGACGAACTCGCGGGATCGTACCTGTTCCTCGCCTCCGACGAGGCCGACTACGTCACCGGCCACCTCCTGTACGTCGACGGCGGCTACCAGATCCTCTGATCGGTTCTCCGGGACGGAACGGGATTCCGAGCGCCGTCATTCGCTGGGACGAGATGTCGTTCGTCGATCGTGGTACTATCGGCCTCGAGACCCGTCTATATCGAACAAGTCGAACAGTGACAGCCCGTGACCCACTCCTTTTGCCGGATTGCAGTCGCACTCGCTCCCGTTGAGACCCGACCACACGCCGTCGTCGCCGACCGTATCGGGACGTCCGCGATCGTTGTCGACGAGCAACCGAACGACCGATGCGGGTCCGACCTCGAGCGTGAGCGAGCCGTCACGATCGACGGACTCGATGGTGTGACCGACTTCGTAGACGTCCGGTTCCTCCCACGAGTCCTGAAAGTGGTGGGGAAGCGGTCGCTCGCTCGCAGTCGCGCGGTGACGAGTGATCGCCACTGACTTGCCGGCATACTTCTCGGGAAGGTCGACGGTGACCTCGCTGCTTCCCCGGAGGTTTCGGTTCGTCAGAAAGACGCATAGCTCCTTCCCGCGCTCGTTCTGCATGGCGGCGGCATCGACGTAGGGAACGTCCTCCATGCGGTCGATGCGCGGACCGGTATCGGGTATCGTTCGGCTGGCACCGTCGACGTCGAGGTCGATCGCGTGCCACTCGGCGTTGGTCTCGAACACCGCCGAATAGAGACCGAACACCGACCCCGCCGGTGCCAGTGGGTTCGGGTCCGACGGCGCCTCGGTGAACTCCGGTGGGAACATGCGTACGGGTACCCACGTCTGAGAGGCCTCGACGACGGTCTCGCTCTGCCGGATGAACGAGTTGAGCATGCCCGCGATGTAGGAGCCGCCCGGCATCGTCTCCGGGCCGGGGTACGGATCGCCCTCGTTGACCGATGGGAAGAGTCCGTACTCGCCGACGTTGATCCGGAAGTCTTCGATACCCGCCTCGGCGGCCTCGGTGCTGAGTTCGTCCATCAGTGCCCCGAACTGCGTCGGGAACATGACCAGCACCTCGTTGTAGTCGATGGGGTCCGCGTCGTTCTCGTCGAACCACGCGTCCCGTGCCTCCTGGTCCTCGATTCCCCAGTTGTAGCGGTGCAGGTCCAGCCCGTCGAGGCGGTCACCGGACTCCTCGAACAGCGTACTGTTCCACTCGGCCGGATCCGGCGTGTTCGCCTCGTTGTAGCCCGGATCCATCCCGTCCGCGAGGATCGTTATGGAGTCGTCGACCGCCATCATCGCGTCGTAGTACTCGTTGAACCCGATCCGCTCCGCGGAGCCGCTCGCGTACTCCGAAGGATCGGCCGTATGGCCGCGCTGCCACGGCCCCCACACCTCGTTGCCGACCTCCCAGTGTTCGACGTCGTACGGCTTCGGGTGACCGTTCTCGGCGCGAAGTGCGCCCATCTCCGTTCCCGCCGAGCCGTTACAGTACTCGACCCAGTCGGCAGCGTCTTCGGGGAGGATCTGTCGCTCGGACGCCCACTCTCCCGGATTGTCCCACCAGCCGACGGTGAGTCGCGGCGTGAGATCGGCGACCTCGCACAGCTCGAGGTACTCGTCGATGCCGAAGTAGTTCGGATCGACGCCGCCCCACGCGTGATTGAAGCGCATCGGCCGTTCGTCCAGCGGGCCGATGCCGTCGCGCCAGTTGTACTGGCTCGTGAAGTTCCCGCCCGGCCACTTCAGCCAGGTCGCGTTCTGCTCTCGCATCAACTCGACGGTCGACGGGTTGAACTTCCCGTTGATCGCATCGTCGGCCCCGAGCATGATCCAGTCGAGGTCGACGTGACCGCTCCCCTCCGCGGTGAACTCGAGGACGTACTCTCCATAGGGAGTGTCGACGTTCGCGACCGATCCGGCGACGTACTGATCGCCGCTCGCCTCGGCCAGTTCGAGTGCGACCTCGTGGCGGGTCCAGTCGTCGGTGACGTCGACGTCGGTGGTCGCGAGGGTCTCGCCGTCCAGCGTCGTGATCGCGGCGGTGACGGTCTCGAGCCCGTCGCCGCGCACCGAGAACGAGAGGTCGTACCCCAGCGTCCGGAAGTCCGGGAGGACGATTTTCTGTGAGATCCCCCCGCGAGCGTCCTCGAGGGAGACCCGCTGGGAATTCGTCGTCTCGACGGCGGCGACACCGTCCTCGCGCTGTTCGAAGGAGACGCCGGAGCCGTCGACGGGCTCCCACGGGAACGGGACGTTCTCGTGTCGGTCTATCGATTCGGGATCGAAGCGCGTCTTCGGGCCGAAGTGATCGTCTTCCGACCACGTTCTGGGGTAGAACGAGTTGTTCTTGACGTGCTCAGAGTAGATGCCGGGGTAGATCGTGCCCGATTCGTAGTGCTCGCAAAGTCGCCCGAACAGTTGATCGGAGACTTCCTCGTCCGTCCGCTTCGAGAGGTCCAGCGAAACGGTGTTCCGGACGCTATTAGCGGATTCCTGATTCGAACTGCCCGCTACTGTCCCGGTCGCGGCTCCGGCCACGACCATCGACTGGAGCGCCAGAAAGCGTCGTCGGGAGACGGGACTGCGTTCAGGATCGGCGTCGGTACTACTGATGATGGACCGGTGGTTGTGACCACGTCTCATGCAACCTGCTATTCACTATCGATTATTAAGTATTCTTTGATAGTCGTAAAATCATATATGAGCAGTTCGAAGATTGAGGAGGACTCGAGAGCGACGAGCGACTATCTTGATGGTACCCTAACAAATTAACAGCGGTATCGTCGTTCGGTACAGAAACCGACGCACTCACACTGCTACTGACAGATCAGTGGGAAAAACGGACTATCACTTCGGCGCTGATCTTGTTTCCTATCGAACGTATTCCCAACAAAGAATTATTATGTAGGGACGCCCATATCCAGAGCCGTATGGTTGATAGTTATGACCACACAAGTATTGAGCGGCGAAGCGTCCTGCGAACGATCGGTGCCGGTGCGCTCGGCGCTGCGGGTGCGATCGCGACGAGCGGCTCGGCGTCCGCAGACGACAGTTCGACCCATTACCACAATCCGGTCGGTCCGCTCGGATTCGGTGACGTGACCGCTATTCAGGCAGACGACGGTACCTACTACGCGTACGGGACCGAGACGCCGGAGGACATCGTTCCGATCGCGACCTCGGACGACCTGGTGAACTGGACGTACATCGATTCGGCGTTCGACAGTTACCCCGACTGGCGCGACGATCCGGACGCAGGGGTCTGGGCGCCCGACATCAACTACTACAACGGCCAGTACTACCTGTACTACTCCTACTCGACGTGGGGGAGTCAGAACAACCCCGGGATCGGCGTGGCGACCTCGGACACGCCCGACGGTCCGTTCGAGGATCAGGGACCGGTGTTCAGGGCCGAGGACCTCGGGATGACCAACTGCATCGATTCGGAGTTCCGCGTCGTCGACGGCACTCCCTACATGATCTGGGGGAGTTTCTACGGGTTCTACGGCGTCGAACTCACGAGCGACGGGATGGACTACGTCTCGGGAACGACGTTCCATCTGGCCGGTGACAACCGCGAAGGGCCGATGGTCATCGAGGAGAACGGCTACTACTACCTGTTCTACTCGACCGGCCACTGCTGCGAGGGCTACGACAGCACCTACGAGCTCGAGGTCGGCCGTTCTGAGTCGTTCTTCGGTCCCTACTACAACCAGAACGGGACCGACCTGCGCGACCTGAACGAGCATCGGAGCGGCGTGTCGGTCCTCAACGGGACGGACGAGTTCACCGGTCCGGGTCACAACACCGCGATTCAGGACGAAAACGGCGACTGGTGGATGCTCTACCACGTCGAAGCCACGGCGGACCAGGAGACCCGCATCATGATGATCGATCGAATCCAGTGGGAGAACGGCTGGCCGGTCGTCGCCTGCGACGGGACGCCGAGCACGCAGAGCCCGATGCCGAACACCGGCAGCTACGACTGCGGCGCCGTCACCAGCGGTATCGGCATCAGCGAGGGGACCTACGCGATCACGAACGTCAACAGCGGCAAGCGCCTCGAGGTCGCCAACGCCGGGACGAGCGACGGCGACAATGTCCGCCAGTACGCCGACACCGGGCACGCCTGCCAACAGTGGGAAGTGATCGAGACGGACGACCACGAGACGTTCCACCTCCGAAACGTCAACAGTGGGAAGCTCATGGAAGTGGCCGGCGCCGACACGAGCGACGGCGCGACGGTCCAGCAGTACGCCGATACCGGGAACGCGACCCAGGACTGGCACATCGTCGACAACGGCGACGGCACCTACCGAATCGAGAACGCCAACAGCGGCAAGGTCGCCGAGGTCAACGAAGCATCGACCGCCGACGGCGCCGACGTCATCCAATGGCCGTGGAACGCCGGCGCGAACCAGCGGTGGACGTTCGACTTAGTGTAACGCCGGACGCGCTGCGCTCGAGACCGAACGGCGATTCTCCCGTCTGGAAGGGCGATATCGGCTGTCGACCTGCTCGCGGATCCGATATGCCGTGTTGGTCCGCGACGATACCTGCGGACTCTGACGGGGACGATTAGCCGCTGGACCGTTGCTCGGTCTGGCGTGCTCGCCAGTTGTTCTCTTTTCCTCTCATTCGCGAGCGGTTACGCGCTCTCCCTCGGAGACGGTGAGGCCGCCGAACGCGATGAGCCGATCGAAACGGTACACAGCCGTCCGCTTTTCGATACCGGGACGAAACGAGTCGCGAAAGGGGAAGTGAAAGACGAAGACACTGCTCCCGACTTATAGAGAACAGTATTCTACATACATTACAGAAGCCTGAGTCAGACAACGGTCGTGTTCCGGTGTGTATGACGGGTTTTGGAAAGCCGACCGCGTGGTCAACGCAACGTATTTCACACCCATACGATTGTAATTCTTAAATTCGGTCTCTCGACCCGGGTTCCACAGAAGCGGTCGCGACTCGAGTTAGAGCCGGATCGATACCATTTTGAATGGAATTTGAGATATTCGTTACGCTACATCGCGAACCCAACTACCAGTGATAGAGAACGGAGGTGAGAACGGTTACCGGTTAGTTCCGTCCCTCTACTTCTTCCCATATGGTACGTAACTAATGTAGATGCGTAATTAGAGTCGTATAGTACTGGAACAGCGAAACATAGCGCGCTTTAGACGATTTCGACCGAAACGATACGCCTCAGTGATAGTATCAGTCATCTAGACCCGGGTCTTGTAGAAAAAGAAGCGATATCGTGGCCGTTGATGGCGGTGAGAACTCGGTTCTCTTGCGAGATTCCCGTCGTCGGATACCGTTCGAATCGTCGATAAATCCGGGTAGTAATCGGAAACAATTGGCTATTCGGTCCAGAAATCCGATTACCAGCCAGAGATAGTCACAGCCCGGAATCACGTCGCAGTCGACGAAACCGTGATCCGACTCAACGAGCGGTACTAGCTGCACACTGCTATAGAATCTTTGACATAAGGATTGTCGCACAGAACGCACAAACCGACCAGGAAACCGTCATATTGCGTCCGAATCGAGCGGGCCGTTCTCTGACTCGCAGCCGGCCGTCGACCAGGGGAATCTCAGTTGTGCCGTCGACGTCGTCAATCGCCGTCCACGGATATCGACTCGAGCCCGTACTCCGATTCCGTCGGATGGGGTTCGTAGCCGCGGACGTCAGTGACGGTCGAGATTTTGTGGTATCCATGCCAAAAACCGACCGCTTCAGCGGGTGTAGCGACTGGATCGATTTGAGTTTTGTGGAGCGAGAACGGACACCACGTCAGCTGATGGAACTTGGTATTCGACTTCATCTTGCTGGCCTCTCGCTGAGTCCAAGTTGGCTCTAGCAAGACCTACGTTCTTGAACCCTCGATAATATTAAAACTCTCTTTTTGAACCATAGCTATCATTATAACTGATCTCGTTTTTAGTAACACTGATGGTTCAATTCTCGCGACGAAGGCTGTTCCAGAGGGCAGGTGTAACCACGATTGCGGCGACGGGAATCGCTGGCTGTCTCGGTCGAGGAGATGGGTTACTCGACGCCCTCACGGTCGCGTACGTCCCGATTTATCCGAACATGCAACACTACGTGATGGAACAAGAGGGCTACTACGACGACATCCCAGCAGGTGTCACTATCGAGCGATTTAGCTCCGGTCCCAGTGTCGTTACGGCGTTTGCCAGTGGGGATGTCGACGCTGCGCTCTTCGGAATCACCCCTGCGATGGTTCTCGTCGACAAAGGCACCGACGCCGGTATCCTCGCGGCGAACTCGAGAAATGGTTTCAAGATCATGGGGACAACCGAACTCGCCGAGCTCTACGAACAGGAAGGGCCAGCCATATTCGAGCGCTTCAAGCAGGAGCATGGTCGCAAGATACGGTTCGGTGCCCCACCGGATGGGAGCGTCCCCGACATCGCTCTTCGATACTGGATCCAGGAGGATCTCAACGTCGGTGAGATGGAGACCGCAATTAACAAGTCGAAAGTCCCGCCGGCGAAGGCGGTCCAGATGATCCAATCGGGCGACATCGACGCGACGATCATCCAGGAACCGTTCGCGACCATCATTGGCCAAGACGACGGCTTTGATGAACTCATCTGGTCTGGAAACCTTCTGGAAAATCATCCAGTCACAGTGTTGTTCGCGAACCAGCAAGTGATCGATCACAGCGAAGTCTCACAGTCGCTAGTCGAACAGCATACCGCGGCGACCGAGTTCACGGCAGAGTCATCGGATGTGGCTGCTTCCCATGCCGCGTCGGTCATCGGCTCCGGCGTGAGCGAGGACCTCGCTACGGCGGCTATGGACTCACAGGCATCGGATTTCCTCTCGGACCCACACGCGATCACCGATCAGGCCGCGACGATGGGCGAGTTCGTCGCGAACGTCGGCAACATCGAGGAACCGATCGCGACGGAGAACCTGTTCGCGTTCGACCCCTACGACGCCATCCAGGAATGAGTACGCATACCGACACCAGTTCCAACACGGTAGTCGCCGGCAGCTTCGAGCGGGACCTGAGGCGGTATCTGCGCGGGCTGGGTGGGCTCCTCGTGTTTCTCCTCGTCTGGTGGGTTGGCTCGATGACGACCCAGCCGTCGTATTTGGTGCCGGGCCCCCTCGATTCGGTGCGCGCGTTTGTCGACCTATTCGCAACCTCGACTGCGATCGTGATCCCTGTTCTGGGATCGAGTCTGGTGTTGCCGACCGGGCTCGCGCACCTTACACAGACGTTGTTCCACTACGTCCCTGGCCTCCTCCTCGGTGCCGGCTGTGGTATCAGTCTGGGGCTGGCGATGGGCTGGAACGGTGCGCTTGACGACTGGTTGCAGCCTCTCGTCCGGGTGCTGCGGCCAATTCCGCCGCTGGCGTGGGTGGTCTTCGCGATCGTCTGGTTCGGCATTCACCACACCGGTGCGGCGTTCATCGTCTTCGTCGGTGCATTCTGGATCAACTTCTACGGCGCGTACGGTGGCGTCGAGGGCGTCTCGAGCGAACTGACCGATGCTGCGTCGACGCTTGGCGTGGAGCGCGACCGCTCGATGCTGAAACTCGTCGCACTACCGAGTGCTGCTCCCCAGGTGTTGACGGGGTTCCGGACGAGCATCGGTCGCTGCTGGATGATCATCGTCGGGGCCGAACTGTTCGGCGCGCCCGGCGTTGGCTACGAGATCATCAACGCCTCGAACAACCTCGCGATGGCGACCAGCGTCGCGTACATGTTCCTGATCAGCCTGGCGTTCCTCTGTATGGATGTCGGGTTCCGACTCATCGAACGGAGGGTACTCGCGTGGCGCTGAGTACGGACTCGTCCACTAATCGAGAGTCAAGTGAGAAGATCACTGTACAGAACGTCAGCAGATCGTATGAGTCGACGCAAGCGCTCGCAGACATCTCGTTCTCCGTAGCCGAAGGTGAGTTCTGCTGTGTCGTCGGTCCGTCGGGATGTGGGAAGACGACGCTGTTGCGGGCAATCGCTGGGCTCGACGATCCCGACAGTGGGTCGATACTGGTCGGTGGAGACCCGGTTACTGGTCCTGGGCTGGACAGGGGGATGGTCTTTCAGGAGTACGCACTATTCCCCTGGCGAACTGTCCGGGGGAATATCCGGTTCGGCCTTGACCGGCCTGCGTGTGATTGCCCCGACTGCGAGGCACGGGTCCGGGAGTTGATCGATCTGGTGGGGCTCGAGGGCTTCGAGGACGCGTATCCAAAAGAGCTATCCGGCGGGATGAAGCAGCGCGTCGGCATCGCTCGTGCCCTCGCCGTCGATCCGGAGATACTGTTGATGGACGAACCGTTCGGCAGTGTCGATGCTCGGACGCGCGACCGCTTGCACGCTGAATTGCTCGACATCTGGACACAGACCGGACAGACCGTCGTGTTCGTCACGCATGACATCGACGAAGCGGTGACGCTAGCTGATCGCGTGGTCGTCATGGATGCAAACCCGGGAACCGTACAGTCGACTGTCTCTATCGACCTAGAGCGCCCACGTGACCGAACGGCACACGATTTCGTGGACTACGTCGCGCGAATTAGGAATGAACTCGGGAGTCCAGTTTACACTAGTCTCTGACATTATCTTACAGAGAGATTATCCTCTCGCGTCACGAACTCGAGATCGAACTAACCGAAGCCGACCCGTGTTGCGAGCGATGGCCGGCGAGGCCGATCGGGCGTGGGACGGCGACTCAGTCGTGCTCCCGGCGCTGCCGGTCGGCGTCGCGCCCTATCATAGTCGGTTCCCCGGGACGCTGTCAGTGTCGACGGAGACGCTCCGTCACTACGCTCATGATGTCGTGAAGTCGCTTTCGGACTCGATGCGTTCCGCTGGGAGTGGATGCGCGCCGTCGACGAACACGCCGGTCACGCAGGCGAACTCGAGACAGCCGTGCTACTCCACCTCTGTCCAGACGATGTCGGTGAGCCAGTTGCCGGTGACGCCTCCGCATGGAACGACACAGTTGACGGGGGCGTCGTTCGCCAGTTCACCGACGAGTTCAGCGAGAACGGCGGTTGGCGATGCGACCGACGCGTCGGCCGAACAGGGCGAAGCAGTGTTCGAGACGGCCGTCGACGCAATACTGTGCTACATTCGCGTCGTGAATTCAGCAAACTCTGATCGAGCTACCGAATTATTGCCAAAAACAGCGTATTGAATAGCGAGCATGTACCCAGTGCGTGATCGCTGTTTGTTTCGCAGCTTCAGTGGTGGACGACCGTTAGGTAGGCGTGCTGATTTTATGACGTGGAGGTGCCACGGATCTCGTAATAGTATCGGTGTCTCTCCTTGTTAGATGTCGCCGTTACTGATGTCCGCAACTCGTTGGCGGTCAAACAGCTGTTCGTCGGCCGAGATCTCCGGGTAGGTGTCTTCACTCCCATCGGCGGGCCACTCCCCGAAGACGTCCGGATACAACTGTTTCGCCGTCATCTCGAGTTGGAACAGATTCATCAGGGGACCCTGGAACGGCGTGCCGGAACTGTACACCCGGTCGTTTTTAACGGCTGTGAGTTCGCTCCCGACGGAGTGGTTCTCCAGCGTCTCTCGGATCGCCGCCACGTCGAAGAAACCGCTGATCCCCTGACTGTGGAGGAGCACGTCCGGATCGGCCTCCAGCAACCCTTCGTAGTCGATGCGACCGCCTTCGTTCTCGTCGTAGGTCTGGTCGCTCGTCGCGAAGGCATCCTGGGCCTCGAACGGTCGGAGGTGGGCTTTTGCGAACCCGGGATTGTTCAGTTCGTAGGGCCGGAACGAGTCATCACTGAACACGACCAGTCCAACTGTCGGTCGCTCCGGTTCGGGAGGGAGGTTCGCCCGGATCGTGCTGAACAATTCCTCAGACTCCGCTTGGAGTGCCTTGAACCGTTCCTCCTCGCGAAAAACAGCAGCGACCTGCTCCGAGAGTTCCCACAGAGTATAGTGTCGGTACCCCTCGCGACATCCCTCGGGTGGTTGTGTGTACTCGCGGCTGTAGCGGTTTCCGAACCAAGGGCCGAGGTTCTCTCGTACCTCTTCTATGTCTCCTTGGTCCCAGTTCTCCGTGAAACTCGTCAACCAGCACGGGTCCTGAAAGTGGACGTCCGCACCAATATCGTAGAATAACTCTTTATCAACCCCATCGTTCCACACTGCTCTGAGGTCTTCGCTTTCGATGGACGCCCCGTCGACGGCGTCGTAGTAGTAGTTCATCGATGTCGTGTACGCGTCTGGCGCCCCGAGTGAAGCGATCGCGTCTCCATGACCGAACGCGACCGCCATATCAGCATAGTGTGGATTGTATGCATAGGCTGTCTCCGGGACCGTGTCGAACGTCACCTCGCCCACGGGTGACAGCGTTACCGAATAACTGGTCTCCGGCGTCGAACCGGAATCGGACTGGCCCGCACACCCGGCAAGCAGTCCCCCGCCGACGACTACGCCGCCGTACTTCATGTAGTCACGCCGCGTCGGTGCCTCGTGGCCGCTGGAATCGTCTGCCATACGATTTAGGCTAGCCTAAAGATTAATAGTGGTTCCGAATTTGGCAAGTCAAAACGTGAGGGGATTGTCCTCGAACAGATGGACGCAGACGACGAGGACGTGGCAGTCGAAACTGTCCAGATAGATGTCGAGCACGGAAGTCACGAGATGCGGTTCTGTAATGTACCGACTCGCTCAGAAGAGAGTGACGGGACTGCCGTGTTCGCTGGACTGAAGATACATACTGAACCTGATCGATCTGGCTGGTCGTGAGCGATAGCTTTGTCTCGGAGACCGATTCAACAGGTACTGTCACGCATCAAACGCGGAGAGCCGCCAAACGCTATCGATCTGTGGACGCAGAGATCGCCGATTGTCCTTGACACACTCTCAATTCACGCCAGTTCTGAGTCGTACCATCTTCCGAAGTAGTGCAACTCCTACTGTGGAATTTCGTATAGCTATATATAATTTATAGAGGTCGGATATCCGCGAATACCGCTCCAAAATCTCCGATATCGGCTGAATCGGAACCGAACGGAGATACACTTGATTAGCACAATAATCAAGTGTGGTTTTATGAGAGTCCGCGCCCTCTGTGAATCACGAGCGATGAAATACAGCGAAAACCCGGCTCTCGAGGGTGATCGAGCGTGAATTCCGGATCGACAGCGGTCGCCGAACCGCTCGAGGCGTTCCTCCGATCGAAATCGAAGGGCGGCGAGGGAAGCGGGAACTACCGGCGGAACCTCGAGCGCTGCGTCGAGGACTTCCTCGAGTGGCTCGAGGCAGATTCCGGCTCTAACGGGACGTTCGACGACCTGGACGAACGAACGTTCCGACACTATGCCCGCGAACTCACCGGACGAGAGCTCGCGCCGGGGACGGTTCAGACGTACTACGCGCAGGTCAGCGCCTACATCGGCTGGTGCGTTCGCGAGGGACTCCTCGAGGTGAACTACGCACAGCGAAACGTCGCGAAGGAACCGCTTCCCGAAAACGACGGGCGACGATCCGGTGACCAACAGGCCTGGACCGACGACCATCGACTGCAGATCACGCGTTACGTCGACGAACGCGCGCACGACGCCGCCGACGAGAAGGGGCTCGACGCGATTCAGGAGTTCCGCGACCGAGCGCTCGTCTACGTTCTCTGTTACTCCGGCGTCCGTGGCGGCGAAATCTTCGCAGACCCGAAGGACGATCGACGGAACGGCCTCAGATGGGGCGACGTCTCGCTCGAGGATCGGAAGATGACTGTCCTCGCGAAAAAGCAGGACTGGTCCGACCGATCGTTGACGAAACAGGCTATAAATCCCATGTCGCGATACGAAAACCTTCTCGATCCGGCTAGGGACGACTGGCCGGTATTCCCGACGTTTCACCTCCCGACGCTTTACGGGACGCTCCGAACGGGATTACGAGATGAACACGGCTGGTCACCGTCGGAGATCGAGGAGTTCGTCGACGGACTCACAGGACAACCGGCTGTTTTCGACGCGCTCCGCGAGTACGAACTGTCACCGCCGGCGATCAACACAGACGGCGCGCGACGGATCATGCGACGACTCTGTGAAGACGCCGAAATCGAACTTGATGACAGACACGGCTACCTCGCGCCGCACGGCGGCCGCCGGGGTGCCGGTGAGGTAATGGTCCGCCAGCGTGGGTTCACCGCCGCCGCTCGCCTACTGGATAACAGCGAGGAGGTAGTCCGACGGTCATACTCACACATTGAAGCCAAAGAGATGGCGAAGGATGCCGGTGCTGCCTTTACGGAACATGATTCCTGAGATTCCAATAGTGGGCGGCGACGACTCACAAACGATTACGGACGCCCCTGATCTGGTACCCGGCGTGAGCGGCTTCAGTGAGTGCCTTGACCGACAATCCTAGGCCAAGGCTGCTCGTCAGTGCCCCGGAAAACGAACCCCCTAATCAGTGGAATCGAATCATCAGTGAAATCACCATATTTCTAGAGGTAGGTTCCACCCAGCGCGACGATCATCATGTCGGAGCCCAGGTGATATTGGCTGGATGGCACTGTCTAATTGAGTCAGTTTGAGAAGTGAGCAGGTCGTACTGTTGAGTTGGTTGGTGCTCGCAGACCTGCTCAGCGAGAGCTATGAGACGGATTTAGAAGAATCGTGGGAGAATGAGCGGACGGCGTCGCCCCTCAGGGCGTTCGCCGTCCGCCTTGAACAGTTCGTGTAGTACTATAACCACCAGAGACCGCATCAAGCTCTCGATGGAAACGTGCCAGTCGAGGAGGTGCAGAACTAGACCGTGCCGATTTCTACAGACCATCAACTAGGCCATATATTTCGTAGGATCCGAACTAATTTAGCGCTTTGTGAGAGTTAGCCAATACCCCCACTCAAGAGCAAATCGAGAGAATATTGGGTTCCCGGCCCGTTTTGTAGTGGGATTGGATTCTGAATCGATCAGTTCTCACCATGATTCCACCCGGACTAGTGGATACAGATAATCCAGCAACGAGAAGAATTTTGCTTCCTCAAATACCTACTAAGAACAACGTTTTGGGGCTGTTCGTTTATTTTTTCGAGTAGAAGACGCGCCTTGACTCGCTTTTTTCAAGAGTACTATCCTATGCCCAATAATCGCGTAGGCTACTCTATCGGGTAACCAAGATAATCCCAATAACTGCGAACGCTATCGGCGCTGTTTCGTTAAGCGTGAAAAGTGAGGCGGCACGATTTTGTGGTGTCCATGCCAAAAATCCGCCGCCTCAGTGGGTGTAGCGACTGGATCGATTTGAGTTTTGTGGAGCGAGAGCGGACACCGCGCCAGCTAATGGAACTCGGTATTCGACTCCATCTTGCTGGTCTCTCGCTTTCGAATACCGTTCGAGAATTAGAGAAGTTCGGTGTCGAAC